>JAFAXD010000609.1 GCA_019241285.1 Xanthobacteraceae bacterium
ATGAGCGACGAGGCGCCCAGAGATCCGGCCGCCGACCCACTCTTGGGCTGGGCGCGCCAAACGACCAACGGCGAGGGCCTCGATACGGTGCTCGATTGCTTGCCGCCCGGGGCGCCGGGCGAAGCCATGATGCGGGCCATGCGCACGCTGCGGCGCGGCGGGCAAGCGATCAATGTCGGCGCCGTGATGGATCAGCTCCCGCTCCACGCATTTTGGTTGATGACCAATCGGCTCGGGCTTGCGGGCTCGGTGTGGTTCACCACGCAGGAAGGCGAAGAAATGGCCGCGATGGCCAAGGCCGGGACGCTCGACCTGTCCGTACTTGATCACCAGGTCTCGCCCCTCTCCAAGGTCAATGAGGCGATCGCCGGCATGCACACGCGCAATGGCGGCTTCAGCAACTTCGTCGTGGATCCGTCACGCGTGTAAGATCCGCTAAAGCACGATGCTTGTCATTGCGAGCGAAGCGAAGCAATCCAGGAGCCACAACACTCGGCTCTGGATTGCTTCGGCGCTGCGCGCCTCGCAATGACGAATTCTATAAAACCTGCTCGAACTTGATTTCGTCACGCTCTAGAACGTCACGCGGCCTTTCGGGGTTTGCAGCGCCAGATTGAGCCGCGGCTGGCTTGCCGGTACCACGTCGACTGCAACCTGCAATTCGGAATAGAGCTTCGCCAATCCCGCGGCATCCGGATGTTCGACCCAGAATCGCTCCAGCGTGCAGCCGGACGCGGCGGTCTGCGAGGGATGCGGCTCGCTATCCCATTGAATGAAAAACGGCACGTATCCTTCATAGGATGCGGAGCCGAGCAACAACAGGCGCCATTTCAACACTTCGCCTGTCGGCAGAGTGCGGCTCATCGCGAACGGACCGTTTGTCCGCGCACCGCTCGAAGCGAGCGGCCACAATCCAAGCTTGGACGCGCGTTGGTGTACAGCTTCGATATCGCGGGTGCCCACCGCAAACTTCAATAATGTCGGCGCAGTCAGACGCGACAGCACCTCGCCGAGGTTGTTGGTTCGGTCCTGCGAGAGATCAGGCCCGATGATTTCGAGGTAACAACCGTTGCCAAGCGTGGCCAGAACGTTGCGTGAGCCCTGCCCCGGATGCCGGCCCCCCTCGCTCGGGCGCACACCGGTCCGCTGCTCAAAATCCGCAACCGCGGCCTCAAGATCGGGTGCGGACAGCATGATGTGATCCAGCGGGTGCACGATGAGGGCTCGCTTACGGATATATTTTGCTGCTCTTGCTGGTAACTAGGAAACGGTCGCCCGCGATCAGGAACTCGCGCAGGATGGCCTCCACGGCTTCCGGACGCTGGTTGGCCATATCGTGATCCGTATCGTAGACGAACATCAGGTGACATCCGGAAATCACTTCGCGCATGCTGCGCCCGATGTGCGCCGATGCGTCACGCGTGCCGAACAGCGCCATGACTGGCGTCTTGAACTCCTCTAGCAGCTTTTCGGGAACCGCCGGTGCGATGAGTGCGAGTGCGCGCACCAAGTCGGGTCGCGCCGCCGCAAGCGACAAGGCCGCGTGCGCATTCGCAGCGTCCGCGATCAAGCCGACCGGCTCGCTGGCATGGGGGCCGATCGCATTGGCAACCGCATCGGCCTGTATGCTTGTAGTGTGCGCGATCGTGAATCCCAGAACGCGAAAGTGCTGAGTGAGCAGAGCAACTGCGGCTGGAGTTTTGTCATCCGCATGCAACCACACGACCGGAGCGCCGCTTCCGGCGCTGTGCGTCAGTGTGATCTGCTGTGCCGGCGCGTCCATCAGGACACCATCTCGCGCATGCGCGGGAGCACTTTGGTTCCAAGCAGCTCGATCGCGTGCAATGTCTTCTCCCCCATGTCGTGCGCGATGGTGAAGTCGATGATGCCCGCGCCGAGCTCCCGCCAGATCGTCTCAACTTGGCGCACCACGGTGTCAGGCCCGCCCAGCACGATCTGGCCCGTATCGATACTGTCCTGCAGGCCGCGCGGCATCAGTCGCTGGCGTTGCGCGTCGCGATCGCGCCCGTAATAGCCGGCGTCGGCGACGGCGCCTTCGAGCGTGCGGTTCGCCATGCTCAGCCCCGTGCGCGGACCGCTCTCTCTCGCGCGCGTGAGGTCCTCGAGCGCCTGCTCGTCGCTGTCAGCAACGTGTACCAGCACGCGGTAGATCACATCGTCGCCGGTCGGTGTCCATCCGGCGCGCGCTGCGTGCTCGCGGTAATGCGCGGCGGCCTTCTTGGCGAGCGGCACGTTGGTGAACGCAAATCCGAGCCCGATGCGATTGCGCGCGGCAAACTCGCCCGATTCCGGGCTAGACCCGGACATGTAGATCTTGGGATAGGGCTTCTGCACCGGGCGCGGCCAGATCGAAATCGTGCGATATTCGTAGTAGCGGCCCTGCCAGCCGAACGGCTCGGTCTCGGTCCACGCGGTGACGATCAGCTTCAGCGCTTCCTCGAACCGCTGCCGCGATTCGGCTGGACTGATATTGTAGGTCACGTACTCATTCGGCGTGCCACGCAGCATCCCAGCGATCACGCGTCCCCCGCTCATGGTGTCGATCATGGCGAACTCTTCCGCTACCCGCACCGGATTGAGGATCGGAATGGTCGCGCCAAGGAGCGCGATCTTGGCGCGGCGCACGACCTGCGTGAGCGCACCGGCCGTAACCATCGGGTTGGGATTGAGCGAAAACGGCGCGTAGTGATGCTCCGCCACCGTGACCCAATCGAACCCGACCTCATCCGCCAATCGGAACTGGGCGAGACTCGATTGGATCGATTTTTCGGCAGCCTCCGATGAATAGGTCGTGCTCGCGACCGGCCAGCCCGAGCCGTTGCTCGGGCCATGGTATCGCATTGGGGAAAATAGCGCTGCCTTCATGAATCCTCCCGGCGCCGACGGCCGCCGGGAAGCTAGCACGCGCTGGACGCGCGGCAAGCTCAGGCGACTTTGCGCTCGAGCGGGATGGGCGTTCCGATCTTCGGCTGCCCATCATTGGCAACGCGATTGAAGTCCAGCTCCACGACGTCTGGAACCATGAGCACGGCTTGGGGGCGCCGTCCGTTTTCAAACAAGGCAAAACGCAAGGCTTCGGAGCGATCAATAAACAGGCCTCCGCGCAGGCCGGATTGGTCCTGGACAACCCACGCGCCGCGACTGTTTCGACCGATGTAGAAAAAGTTCGCTGCGGAGGGTCGATTGGTAGAGGGCGGTTCAGCATCTTTGCGCATGGTAAACTCCAGATTTAGGACGGGTGGCCGTTTGGAAAATTCGATCAGGGCTTGAGCGCCGCGCGGCCTTGGACCCGTCGCACGAAGCGTCGGAGACGCGCCTTCCAGACAAGAAGATTGCGAGCGATGCTCGCGAGCGAAGTGAACTGGCTCGTTCCGGTATCGGCCGGCTCAAGTTCAAGTCCGTCGTTGACGAACATTAAGGCGCATCCACTTCGTCCTTTCATCCGCTTTGCGAAGCGAATGGCAGACCCTTTGAAGACGAACGCACGTCCGGTCGAGCTGTCGCAATCGCGCGCGACCCAGAATCCGGCTTGGTTCCGGCCGATGGCGACCAGGGGGATCGCCTCATTCAGGATTCTCGCGTCGGGGCGACGCAGCGCTCGGCCATCCCGCGCTGTCGCCGGTGTGCCCCGACGGACACTCACGAACTCGCGAGGGCGGTCGTTTCGCTCGGCCCAAAATCCGTGTCTCATGCTCATGGCGGTCATCGAAGTTGCATCCTGGTTATTGTTGTTTTGCGGGGGCGCGGTCATGCGCCGATGCGGCCAATGTGTCGATTGGGGCGTATGAATTCGAGAGAGACCCCGGAGCCATCTCATAAATGGGAAATAAAGAACGGCAGGTGCAGGGCAGCAAAAGCTTTCGACGGCATTGAACGCAACCGAGCCGGAGCGCGGGTTGCCGCGTTCCTGATTTTAGTCGGAGGTTCGCTCGGTCGAGCCGGAATTGATCGGAGCAAATGCTCCCTTGGCGGGCGGCCGCAGGGCCTGGGCTCTCGATTGCGCGAGACATGCCTGCTCTGACGCGGCATCATTGCCCAAGCATGGATCAGGACGGTTATGCGAACCTGACCAGAGGATCAGTGCAAAGATACCCGCACACAGCAACAAGATTGCGCCCTTCCAGACGAGTTGCTGTCGATCAGCGGAATGTGTTGAGTCGAGGTCGAGATCGTTGTTCTTGATCATTGCAAAGCTCATTCACTGAATGCCTGTCGGGCCCGTGATCCGACAGTCTCAGGGTGGCAGCTCAAGAATGGGCATGAACGCATAAGGAAGCGAGACCGAGCCAGGCCCCGCGTTATAGGAATCTCATAAACGAAGCGGTGCCCCGCGGTGGACGCGCCTATGCAAGGCGGGCTCGGCATATGGGATATACCACGCGCGGGCCCTCTCGCGGTTGGCCTTGGGAGCACGGTCATTTGCGCGTCCGACGGCACGACTCTCCCGCAAAGCCCCTGAAATATTGTCAAATAGGGGGTGGCGCGAGACATAAGTCGACACCTTTGGTGCGCCCAGCGGACGGCTGTAACATGCCGTCTATATGAGATCTTTATAAAGGGACGTAGGCGTCCGCCTCGAAATTATATGGGTCGAGGTGGCACATCTTGTGCGCTGCGGAGAGACCGGCGCAACCGTTGATGCAGGTCAAGGACGCCCCGGTATCGCCGAATGTTTCATTGATGCGGACGAGTTTGCGCTTGGGAGCTCCAAGATGATGGACGTCATCATGCTGGCCATTGGGCTCGGCTTTTTCGTGCTGTCGGTCGGCTACTGCTACGCCTGCGACCGGCTCTGAGGAGGATCGATCATGACCTTCGACTACTCGCTTGCCGCGGTCGTGTCAGTCGGGCTGCTGATCTACCTCGTCTACGCCCTGCTGCGGCCCGAGCATTTCTGAAAGGCCCACCCTCATGACTGTCATTGGCTGGATCCAAATCGCGCTCTACTGCGCCATTGTGGTCGCGCTGGTAAAACCCCTCGGCGCCTATATGACGCACGTCTTCAACGGCGATCGAACTTTCTTGTCGCCGGTGCTGCGGCCGGTCGAGCGCGCGATCTATTGGGCGGGCGGGGTCGATGAGCGGCGTGAGCAGAGTTGGCTTACTTATACGGTCGCCATGCTGCTGTTCCACGTCGGTGGATTCCTCATCCTGTACGCCCTGATGCGGTTCCAGGCGCTGCTCCCGTTCAACCCCGCGGAACAATCCGCCGTTGCCGAGGATCTGTCGTTCAACACGGCATCGAGCTTCATCACCAACACCAACTGGCAGAACTACGGGGGAGAGAGCACGCTCTCCTACCTGACGCAGATGCTCGGGTTGACGCATCAGAACTACCTGTCGGCCGCGACCGGCATCGTACTGGCGATGGCGCTGATCCGCGGATTCGCGCGGGCCTCCGCGCGCACCGTCGGTAATTTCTGGGTCGATATCACCCGCTGCACGCTCTACATCCTCATCCCGATCTGCGTTGTCTACACACTGTTCCTGATCTGGCAGGGCATTCCGCAGACATTGGGCCCGTATGTGGAGGCCACGACCCTGGAGGGCGCCAAGCAAACGATCGCGGTTGGCCCGGTCGCCTCTCAGATCGCCATCAAGATGCTCGGAACCAACGGCGGCGGCTTCTTCAATGCCAACGCCGCGCATCCGTTCGAGAATCCGACGGCGCTCTCGAATTTCGTGCAGATGATCTCGATCTTCGCGATCGGCGCTGCACTCACCAACGTGTTTGGCCGCATGGTGGGCAATGAGCGGCAAGGTTGGGCGGTTTTGGCGGTCATGGGCGTTCTGTTCATCGCCGGCGTTTTCGTCTGCTACTGGGCTGAAGCGCATGGCAATGACGCTTTCACTGCGCTGGGGCTCACCGGCGGCAACATGGAGGGCAAGGAGGTCCGCTTCGGCATCTCCGCCTCCTCGCTGTTCGCCGTGATCACGACCGCCGCCTCATGCGGCGCGGTCAATGCAATGCATGATTCCTTCACGGCCATCGGCGGCATGATTCCACTTATCAACATCCAGCTTGGCGAAATCATCATCGGCGGCGTCGGTGCCGGCATGTACGGCATGTTGCTGTTCGTCATCCTGGCGATCTTCGTCGCCGGCCTGATGGTCGGCCGCACGCCGGAATATGTCGGCAAGAAGATCGAGGCCAAAGAGGTGAAGATGGCCATGCTTGCGATCCTGGTCCTGCCGCTGATGTATCTCGGCTGGACCGCGATCGCGGTTGTCTATCCGCCGGCGGTCGCATCGATGGCCAACCCCGGTCCGCACGGCTTCACCGAAGTGCTCTATGCCTATACGTCGCAGACCGGCAACAACGGCTCGGCCTTCGCAGGTCTCACCGGCAACACGCCCTTCTACAACATCACTGGCGCGATCGCGATGCTGGTCGGTCGTTTCTGGATGATCATCCCTGCCATGGCGATCGCCGGGGCTTTGGCGGCCAAGAAGATCGTGCCGCCCTCGGCCGGCACGTTCCCCACCACCGGCAGCCTGTTCGTCGGGCTCACCGTCGGCGTCATTGTTATCATCGGCGGCTTGACGTTCTTCCCGGCCCTCGCCCTTGGCCCGATCGTTGAACAGCTCGCGATGCGCGCCGGCACGCTCTACTAATTCGGACTGTTCGGAGTTACATCCATGGAAAGCTCCACGCTGCGCAAGAAAATGCCCGCGTCGGCATTGTTTGATCTCAAGATCGTGTTGCCGGCGATCGGGTCGGCCTTCGCCAAACTTAATCCGCGCACGTTGATCAAGAATCCGGTGATGTTCGTGCTCGAGATCGTCACCATACTGACGACGGTTATCCTGATCCGTGACTTGTTCACTGGCGGACAGAATATCGGGTTCGAGTTTCAGATCATTCTGTGGCTGTGGTTCACAGTGCTGTTCGCCAACTTTGCGGAGGCGGTCGCGGAGGGGCGCGGCAAGGCGCAGGCCGATACGTTGCGCCGCACGCGCACCGAGACGCAGGCGAAGCTGCTCACCGGCGCGGGTCCCAAGAACTACAAGATGGTGCCGGGGACGAGCCTCAAGGTCGGCGATGTGGTGCTGGTGGAAGCCGGCGACACGATCCCATCGGATGGCGACGTCATCGAGGGCGTCGCCTCCGTCAACGAAGCGGCGATCACCGGCGAATCGGCGCCGGTGATCCGCGAGTCCGGCGGCGACCGGTCGGCCGTGACGGGGGGCACCCAGGTCATTTCGGATTGGATCCGCGTCAAGATTACGGCTGCGCCGGGCTCCACGTTCCTGGACCGCATGATCAGCCTGGTCGAGGGCGCCGAGCGCCAGAAAACGCCCAACGAGATCGCGCTCAACATCCTGCTGATCGGCCTGACCATCATCTTCGTGTTCGCGACGGTGACCATCCCGAGCTATGTCGCCTATGCGGGCGGATCGGTGTCGGTGGTGATCCTTGTGGCCCTGTTCGTCACCCTCATTCCCACCACCATCGGGGCGCTGCTCTCGGCAATCGGCATTGCCGGCATGGACCGCCTGGTGCGCTTCAACGTCCTGGCCATGTCCGGCCGTGCGGTCGAGGCGGCGGGGGCCGTCGACACCCTGCTGCTCGACAAGACCGGCACCATTACGCTGGGCAATCGGCAGGCCACTGAATTCAAGCCGGTTGGTGGCGTGAGCGAGCAGGAATTGGCCGATGCCGCCCAGCTTGCTTCGCTTGCGGACGAAACACCGGAAGGCCGCTCGATCGTCGTGCTTGCCAAAGAGAAGTATGGCATCCGCGGGCGCGATCTCGCCGAGTTGCGCGGCAACTTTATTCCGTTCACGGCGCAGACCCGCATGAGCGGCGTGGAAATCGGCAATACCTGGGTGCGCAAGGGGGCAGTCGATTCCATTCTTCAGTACTTGCAGACCTCGGTTGAGACGGTCATGCCTGGTGGCGCCGTGCGTGCGCACGTGCCCGCCATCAATGCAGACGCGGTACGGGAGATCAACGCGATCGCCGACACCATCGCCAAAGCCGGAGGCACACCGCTCGCAGTTGCCCGCGACGGCCGCTTGCTTGGCGTCATTCACCTCAAGGATATCGTCAAGGGCGGCATCCGCGAGCGTTTCGCCGAGCTGCGCCGCATGGGCATCCGCACCATCATGATCACCGGCGACAATCCGATGACGGCCACCGCAATCGCGGCCGAAGCCGGTGTCGACGATTTTCTTGCCCAGGCAACCCCGGAGGACAAGCTCAGGCTCATTCGTGACGAGCAGGCCAAAGGCAAGCTGGTGGCGATGTGCGGCGACGGCACCAACGACGCGCCGGCGCTCGCCCAGGCGGACGTCGGCGTTGCCATGAACACCGGGACTCAAGCCGCTCGCGAGGCCGGCAACATGGTCGATCTCGATTCCAACCCGACCAAGCTGATCGAGATCGTGGAGATCGGCAAGCAGTTGTTGATGACGCGTGGCGCCTTGACCACGTTCTCCATCGCCAACGACGTGGCCAAATATTTCGCCATCATCCCGGCGATGTTCCTCGCCTTCTATCCGCAGCTTGACGCACTCAACATCATGCGGCTCGCGAGCCCGCAGAGTGCCATTCTGTCGGCGATCATCTTCAACGCGTTGGTGATCATCGCGTTGATTCCGCTCGCCCTGAAAGGGGTCGCCTTCCGCGCGATCGGCGCTGGTCCGCTGCTGCGGCGCAATCTGCTGATCTATGGGCTTGGCGGAGTCATCATTCCGTTCATCGGCATCAAGGCGATCGACCTGTTGGTCGCTGCCCTGCATCTTGTCTAAGGAATAGTGCCATGTTGCGCGAACTTCGTCCCGCTATCGTGCTCGTGATCATTCTGACCTTGATCACCGGTCTCGTTTATCCGCTGGTGATGACGGGGATTGGCGGCATGCTGTTTCCGTCCCAGGCGCAAGGAAGCCTGATTACCGTTGGCGGGAAAGTTGTCGGCTCATCCCTGATCGGCCAGGAGTTCACCAGCGACAAATACTTCCACGGCCGGCCCTCGGCCACGACGGCCCCCGATCCGAATGATTCCAGCAAGACCGTGCCGGCGCCGTATAACGCGGCTAATTCCGGTGGCTCCAATCTTGGCCCGACCAACAAGGCCCTGATCGACCGGGTGACGGCCGACGTCGACAAGCTCAAGCAGGAAAACCCGTCGGCGGCGGTGCCGATCGATCTCGTCACCACCACCGGAAGCGGCCTCGACCCGGATATCAGCCCCGAGGCAGCACTGTTTCAGGTGCCGCGGGTCGCGAAGGCCCGCAACATCCCGGAGGACCGGCTGCGTCAGCTCGTGAACGAGCACGTCGAGGGACGCGTGCTTGGTCTGTTCGGCGAGCCGCACGTCAACGTATTGGCCTTGAACATGGCGCTCGACGGCCTGAAGTAGGATAAAGTACAGCCTCATATGGCTGACCAGCAACGCGATCACCGGCCTTCGCCCGAGGCTTTGCTTGAAGCGGCGCGACGAGAGGAAAGCCGCGTCGGCAAGCTACGGATCTTTGTTGGCGCGGCCCCTGGTGTGGGCAAGACCTACGCCATGCTGGAGACCGCGCGGGCTCGCAGCAAGGATGGCTACGACGTCATCGTCGGTGTAGTCGAGACCCACGGTCGCAAGGAAACGGAAGCCCTTCTCGAAGGACTGGAAATCATCCCGCGGCGGCGCATTGAGTACCGCGGGCAATGGCTCGAGGAGATGGATATTGATGCGATCATTGCCCGGCGGCCGCAGTTTGTGCTGGTCGACGAGTTGGCGCATACCAATGCGCCTGGGAGCCGTCACCCCAAGCGCTTTCTCGACGTTGAGGAACTGCTCAACCGCGGCATCAATGTTTATTCGACAGTCAACATCCAGCACATCGAGAGCCTCAACGACGTTGTCGCGCAGATCACCGGAGTGCGTGTGCGGGAGACGGTCCCGGACCGGATCTTCGACCGTGCGGATTCGGTCGAGCTCATCGATCTGACGCCGGATGACCTTATCCAGCGCCTGAAAGAAGGCAAAGTCTACGTCCCCAAGCAGGCCGAGCGCGCGCTGGAGCATTTCTTTTCGCCGGCCAATCTGACTGCGCTGCGGGAGCTCGCACTGCGTCGCACCGCTGACCGGGTCGACGAGCAGCTGCTCACTCACATGCAGGAGCATGCTATCCAGGGTCCGTGGGCGGCAGGCGAACGCGTTTTGGTCTGCGTCTCTGAGGATCCGCGGGCCGCCGGCCTGGTGCGCTACGCCAAGCGGCTCGCGGACCGCCTGCACGCCCCATGGACGGCGCTGAGCGTAGAGACGCAGCGCAGCTTGCAATTGACGGAGGAGCAACGCGATCGCATCGCCGACACGTTGCGGCTTGCGGAATCGCTCGGCGGCGAAGCGGCGACGATACCGAGTGGAGGACGGCGCATCGCCGATGACGTCGTCAATTTCGCACATGCCAACAACGTCACCCAGATCGTCATTGGCAAATCGACGCGCCCGCGTTGGTTTGAAATCGTCCACGGCTCCGTGGTCCACGAGTTGGTGCGCAGCGCCGGCAATATCAGCGTGCACGTCATTGCCGGTGAGCATGCGGGTGGAGAGCCGATCCCGAAGAAAACGGTTCGGACCGCCGAAGACAAGAAACCCTTTGATCTCATTGCCTATGTGGTCGCGACGCTTGCGGTCGCGATCGCGCTCGGCCTCGATCAGCTGATCTACCCCTTCATGGGGGTCGAGAACGTCGATCTCGTGTTTATGACGGCAATCGTTGCGGTCGCGGTGCGCTTCGGGTTGTTGCCGTCGCTCTACGCGAGCGTGATCGCGTCGCTGTGCTACAACTTCTTCTTTCTGCCGCCGATCTACACGTTCACCATCACCGACCCGACCAACGTCGCCGCGTTCCTCATCTTCATTATCATGGCGGTGCTGGTGTCCAATGTGGCGGCACGCGTGCGCACGCAGGCCATGGCGGCGATCGAACGGGCGCGCACCACCGAGGCACTCTATGCGTTCAGCCGCAAGCTCGCCGGGGTCGGCTCGCTCGATGACGTGCTGTGGGCGACCGCTTATCAGACGGCGCTCATGTTGAAGGTGCGGGTCGTCCTCCTGCTGCCTGAAAATGGCTCGATCGCGGTCCGGGCCGGCTATCCGCCCGAAGATACCCTTGATGAGGCCGATCTCGCCGCAGCCCGCTGGGCCTGGGAACATAACCGCTCGGCTGGACGCGGCTCCGACACGTTGCCCGGCGCCAAGCGGTTGTTTCTTCCCATGCGCACCGGCCGCGGTCCGATCGGGATCGTCGGCATCGATAGCGACAAGCCCGGCCCGCTGCTCACGCCGGACCAGCGCCGGCTGCTCGACGCGCTCATCGATCAGGGCGCCTTGGCGATTGAACGCGTGTTCCTGGTCGAGGATGTGGACCGCGCCAAGCGCAGCATCGAGGCTGATCGGTTGCGATCCGCGCTGCTGACCTCGATCTCGCATGACCTCAAGACGCCACTGGCGGGCATTCTCGGTGCCGCCAGCACATTGCGCGACGTCAGCGGCACCCTCGACGATGCCGCCAAGGCCGATCTGCTGACGACCATCATCGAAGAATCCGAGCGGCTCAATCGCTTTATCGCCAATTTGCTGGACATGACGCGCCTGGAATCAGGTGCGGTCGTGCCGCAAACGACCTTGCAGGACCTTGGCGAAGTGGTCGGAAGTGCCCTGGCGCGGGCGGCAAAGATCCTGGTGCACCATGAGGTCGAGGTCGAGCTTGCGGCCGACGTGCCGATGCTCGAGCTTGATCCGGTCCTGTTCGAGCAGGCCTTGTTCAACATTCTGGACAATGCCGGCAAATATGCGCCGCCCGGCACGACCGTCCACATCCGCAGCTGGCGCGAACGTGACGGCGTGGTGCTGCAGGTGCTTGATGAAGGCGTTGGCATTCCGCCCGGCGATGTCGAGCGCATCTTCGACAAGTTCTATCGCGCCCAGAAAGGCGATCAGGTGCGGGCCGGGACGGGCTTAGGGCTCGCCATTTCGCGCGGGTTTGTGGAGGCCCTCAACGGGACGATTACGGCAGCCAATCGGACGGACCGCACCGGCGCCATATTCACCATTC
>JAFAXD010000217.1 GCA_019241285.1 Xanthobacteraceae bacterium
CGGCCCTTCGTGCCCGCAGTTGGTGCTCTGGTTGTCGTCGGAGCCATCGCGATTGTCTTCGCTGTTTGCTTGGTTGTGTTTGCGCTCGTAGCTCAGGAGGTCAGCCAGGGTGAAGCCGTCGTGTACGGTCACATGATTGATGCTGGCGCGAGGTCCACGGCCATTATGGCGAAACAGGTCGCTCGATCCGGTCATGCGCCCGCCGACATCGCCGATCAGGCTGCCTTCGCCGGCCCAATAGCGCCGCAGTGTGCGGCGATAGTGGTCGTTCCATTCCGACCATCCGGGCGGGAAGCCACCGACCTGATAGCCGCCCAGTCCAAGGTCCCACGGCTCGGCGATCAATTTGGTTGTGGCCAGCACCGGGTCCTGGCGCACCGCCGCGAAGAACCAGGAACCGCGATCAAATCCTTGCGGGCCACGTCCGAGCGTGCTTGCGAGGTCAAAACGGAATCCATCGACATGGCAGACCTCGACCCAATAGCGCAGCGAATCCATGACTAGCTGCAACACGCGCGGATGCGTGAGGTTGAGTGCGTTGCCGCAGCCGGTGAAGTCGTCGTAGTGTCGAGGGCTTCCCGGAACCAGCCAGTAATAGGACGTGTTATCGATGCCGCGAAAGCTGAGCGTCGGACCCAGGTGATTGCCTTCGGCCGTATGATTGTAGACGACGTCAAGAATGACCTCGATCCCGGCATCGTGCAGGCGGGAGACGGTGGAACGGAATGCATCGAGCGGGTTGTCCGGGGCATAGCGCGGCTCCGGCGCGAAGAACGCAAGCGTGCTGTAGCCCCAGTAATTGACGAGCCCGCGCTCGATCAGATAACGGTCATCTACAAAAGCGTGGATGGGCATCAACTCGATCGCCGTGACGCCAAGGTGCTTGAGATGCTCAACGACCCCCGGCGCTGCCAAGCCGCGAAACAGCCCACGCCAGCTCGGCGGTACATCGTCACGTAGGCGGGTGAGGCCCTTCACATGCGCCTCGTAAATGACGGTGTCTTCCCACGCGATCGCCGGGCGCTGCTCGTTGCCCCAGCTGAACGCTTCATCAACAACGACGGCCTTAGGCATTCCACGCGCATTGTCGCGCCTGTCCATGGTCAAGTCGGCGCGTGGGCCACCGGCACGGTAGGAGTAATGCGCATCGCTCCAGACCAATCGACCGGCCAGCGCCTTGGCGTAAGGATCGAGCAGCAGTTTGTACGGGTTGAAGCGGAAGCCGCTTTCCGGATCATAGCGACCGTGCACCCGGTAGCCATAGAGCTGGCCGGGGGCTACGTCGGGCAGATAACCGTGCCAGATATCTTCCGTGTGCTCGGGCAGCGCAACGCGCTCGAGCTCGCGCCGGCCGGACTTATCGAACAAACAAAGCTCCACGGCCTGTGCATGCGCCGAGAACAGCGCAAAGTTGGTACCGCGACCGTCCCAGGTCGCGCCGAGCGGGTAGGGCAGTCCGGCTGCCAGCCGCACTGCCGCACCCCGGTTACCACGTTCCTGATACATCGACGGATTTAGGTCTCCGGAACGAGGAAAAGTGCCGCCAGGGGCGGAATGACAATATTGACCTCGGGGAGCAGATGGTCCTCAAACGCCCGCACTCCGCCGTCGTTCCCGACGTTACTGCCGCCATAGCGTGCCGAGTCGGTGTTGAGCACCTCGCGCCAATAGCCGAGGAATGGGACCCGGATGCGATAGTTGCGGTAGACCTGGGGTGTGAAGTTGATGACGACCAGGCAGCGTGCGCGCCCGTCCCGGCCTTTGCGCAGCCATGCAAAAATGCTGCGATCGCGGTCATCGGTGATCAGCCACTCGAAACCGGCGCTGTCGCAATCGAGCTCGTGCAGCGCAGGCAGGCTGCGATAGAGATGATTGAGATCGCGCACCAGCGTTTGGATGCCCGCATGTCCCGGCTCATTCACGAGATGCCAGTCGAGGGAATGGTCGTGTGTCCATTCATGCTCCTGGCCGAATTCGTTGCCCATGAACAGAAGCTTCTTGCCTGGATGTCCAAACATGAACCCGTAGTAGGCGCGCAGGTTTGCAAACCGCTGCCACCGATCTCCCGGCATCCGGCCAAGAACCGAGCGTTTGCCATGCACGACCTCATCGTGGGAGAGCGGTAGAATGAAATTTTCCGAGAACGCGTAATGTAACCCGAACAGGATGTCGCCGTGGTGATGTTTGCGGTAGATCGGATCCTTGCTGATGTAGTTCAGCGTGTCGTGCATCCATCCCATGTTCCATTTGTAACCGAACCCAAGCCCGCCCCAGTCAACCGGCCGGGACACCATCGGCCACGCCGTCGACTCCTCGGCCGCAGTGGTGGCGTTGGGGTAATGGCCGAACACTTCGGTGTTGACCCGACGCAGGAAGGCGATCGCGTCCAGGTTCTCACGCCCGCCATATTTGTTGGGAATCCACCCTCCTTCGGGCCGGCTGTAATCGAGGTAAAGCATCGAGGCGACCGCATCGACGCGCAGGCCGTCGATCGCGTAGCGATCCAACCAGAACAGCGCGTTGGCGAGCAGGAAATTCGCAATCTCCACGCGCCCATAGTTGTAGATCAGCGTATTCCAATCGAGGTGGCGGCCCTGTTTCGGATCGGAATGCTCGTAGAGCGCCGTTCCATCGAAGTGTCCGAGCCCGTGTGGATCGTCCGGAAAGTGGCCCGGCACCCAATCTAGAATGACACTTAGCCCAGCGCGGTGGCAGGCATCGATCAGGGCGGCAAAATCTGCCGGGCTGCCGAACCGGCTGGTTGGCGCGAACAAACCGGTCGGCTGATAGCCCCATGAGCCATCGAACGGATGCTCACTGACTGGAAGGAACTCCAGGTGCGTAAAGCCGAGGTCGCGTGCATAGCCGGGCAGAACCTCCGCCAGTTCGCGATAAGTCAGCCAGCGGTTGTGATCTTCCGGGCGCCGCCGCCAGGAGCCGAGGTGCACCTCGTAGATCGACATCGGCGCGCTCAACGCATTGCTGCCCGCGGGAGCCGGGGTCGGGCGCGGGAGGGATCGCATGTCGAGCACGATTGAAGCCGTGCTCGGGCGCTGCTCGGCTGCGAATGCGACGGGGTCCGACTTGAGCGGCAACAATACACCGGCGCGGCTGATGATCTCATATTTGTAGCGGTCGCCCGCCTTGGCGCCGGGAACAAACAGTTCCCAGAAGCCGTTGCCGCGCACCCGCATCGGATGGCGGCGACCATCCCAGAAATTGAAATCGCCGACGACGCTGACGCGGCGCGCATTGGGGGCAAATACCGCAAAGCCGACGCCGGCGACGCCGTCGAGCACCAGCGGATGCGCGCCGAGCTTGTCGTAGAGTTGCAGGTGGTTTCCTTCGCCCAGCAGATAGAGATCGAAGTCTGTCAGGATCGGGGGAAAGCGATACGGATCGTCGAGACTGACCGATCTATCTCCATACTGGGCGCGCAATTGGTAGCGAGTTGAGCGATCCGGCAGGCGGCCGGCAAAGAGACCCGCGTCGTGCAACCTTGTGAGCTTGTTCTGCGCCCCCTTTTCCGTGATGACGTCAACGCCAGTCGCGTTGGGCAGGAACACGCGCACCACGCGCTCGTTGTCAATCTCGTGCGGCCCGAGATAATGGAACGGGTCGGAATGGCGGCCTTCGATGACCGCGTAGGCTTCCGGTGTGAGCTCGCGCTTCATGCGCTCACTCCGGCGTGGCGGGAGAGAATGCGTAAGGCGCCGGCAAGCGGCACTCGCAGCCAATCCGGCCGGTGCGAGAGTTCATACTCGATTTCGTAGAACGCTTTTTCGAGCAGGAAGAAGTCGAGCAGACGGTCGGCCGCGCCGCGATCCTTTGGCCAGAGATCATGGTCGCCCAGCGCTTCCCGGTAGGCCTCGAGGAAAGTCGCTACGGAATGCGCCCGCCAGTCTTCAAGCCCGGCTGCGATCCTGCCGTGCTCGTCGGGTCCAGCCAGCAACGCGCGCTCGTATGCGGCCGTCGCCGAATAGTCGATCGAGCGGATCAGCCCCGCAACATCCCGGGCCGCCGGCGCTTTGAGCCGACGCTCAGCCAAGCTGCGTCGCGGTTCGCCTTCGAAGTCGATAATGTAGATGTCGTCCTTCACGATCAGCATCTGGCCGAGATGGAAGTCGCCATGATGGCGAATCTTGCGCGCGTCGACGTGTTCCGGCAGGACCTCGCCAAGCCGAGCAGCGAGCGTATCACGATAGGTCAGCAGTGACTCGGCCATCCGCTTATCGCTCTCCTTGAGCTGTGCGCGGCGATGCCCCAATTCCTCGAACACCCGTTCGGCGCGTACAAGCACCCCCTCAGTCCAGGCATGCACGTCCTCTAGCTCGATCGGCACGGCACGAAAATCATCGATTTCCGGGTGGCTGGCGAGTGCCAATTGCATCTCGGCGAGCCGGCGGCCGGTCTGGACCATGCGGCGCAGGTAAGCGGCCTGCTCGTCGCTCTCGCTCGGACTATCCGGGGTCAGCAGTCTCTGCTCCTCGACGAAGCGGTCCAAATACGCGCCCGTGACGGACCAGGCGTCACCCTGGTTCTCCACGAACGCATGCACCACGGCGACCGCGCTGCGCTCGCCACCTTGCGTAAGCTCGACCGT
The DNA here is from genome assembly GCA_019241285.1 of Xanthobacteraceae bacterium. Lineage (GTDB taxonomy): Bacteria > Pseudomonadota > Alphaproteobacteria > Rhizobiales > Xanthobacteraceae > JAFAXD01. The sequence goes on from JAFAXD010000217.1 coordinate 4,604, forward strand.
GCCGAGCAGGGGCGGGGTGTTCTCGAACTGCGCAATGTCCGTCAGGAAACGTCCAATCTCGATCTCCGGATTGATACCAACCTCCAACCGACGGAAGAGTTTGACCACAAAACTCTCGCCGACCAAGGCTGTCGTATTCGATTGCTCGGTCTGGACCGCACGTACGTTTTCGACCCGCTCCGGATGGGTGGCAAGCTGCGGGCTCGGCCGGAATTCCAGATGCAGGCCACCCGACTCTATCGTGCGCGCGTGCCGGACGTGATCGAGCACGAGTGCGATGAACTCCTCATCGGTCGCGATGTCGAGCAGGGTCCCTTCGCGTGGACCCTGCCGCACGGCCGCCAACGCTTTCGGGTTCTGGCGTTCGCGATCAAACCGGGTCCATTTGATCGCCAGCGGCAACAGGTACCGCCCAGGCTGGCCATGACTCGTGCGCGCTTCGATCATCACCAACCGCATGCCGAACTGACGTTCGTCGAGTGGGATGGTGGCGAGATATCGTGTGGTGATCGACCAGGCCGATCGTTCCGCAAACCAGCGGCTGCGGGCGAGAAAGACCGGGAGCACATCGCGTTCAAAGGCCTGACGCGTACGCCCCTGGATGAGCGGGTTCGGGCCGGCGGTAACGACGAGGGTCTCGAACTCCGGCACCAGCGGTGGCGAGGGCACGCGCTCGAGCGCCTTGCACAGCTGGAACCAAAAGAATCCGTACGGCGCGAGGGTCACGATGTAGGGCGCCATACCAATGACGGGAAATGTTGCGCGGCCAAGCAATTCAAGTGGCACGCGTCCCTGCCATTGCGACAGATCGAGCTCGGCCGCCTGCGCCGAGCGCGACAGATTGGCGACGCACAACACGACCTCGTCGTCGTACTGGCGTACATAGACGAGGACGGAGCGATTGGCCGGGCGAATAAAAGAGAGCGATCCGCGTCCGAATACTTTGCTCGACTTGCGCACGCTGATCAGGCGCTTGGTCCAGCTCAGCAGCGATGACAGGCTGCGCGACTGCGCCTCGACGTTGACGGCCTGATAGCCATAGACCGGATCCATGATCAGGGGCGCATAGAGCCGCGCCGGATCGCAGCGCGAGAACCCGCCATTGCGATCGAGCGTCCATTGCATTGGCGTACGGACGCCGTTGCGGTCACCCAGATAGATATTGTCGCCCATGCCGATCTCGTCGCCGTAGTAGATGATCGGGGTGCCCGGAAGCGACATCAGCAATGAGGTCATCAGCTCGATCTTGCGGCGGTCATTGTCCATCAGCGGCGCCAGGCGGCGCCGAATGCCGAGATTGAGTCGCGCGCGCGGATCGGTCGCGTAGGTCTGCCATAGGTAATCACGCTCATGATCGGTCACCATTTCGAGCGTAAGCTCGTCGTGGTTGCGCAGGAACAGCGCCCACTGGCAGTTGTTTGGTATCTCCGGAGTTTGCCGCAGGATATCGGTAATTGGAAAGCGATCAGCCTGGGCGATCGCCATGTAGATGCGCGGCATCAGCGGGAAATGATAAGCCATATGGCATTCATCCCCCTCGCCGAAGTAGGCGCTGACATCCTCGGGCCACTGGTTTGCTTCTGCCAGCAGAAGTTTGTTCGGGGCGTAGGCGTCGAGCTCCTTGCGGATCGCCTTGATCACAGCGTGGGTCTCGGGAAGGTTCTCGTTGCTGGTACCTTCGCGTTCGCAGAGGTAGGGAATAGCGTCCAGACGGAATCCGTCGACGCCGAGATCAAGCCAGCGCCGCATGACCTGGACCATCGCCCACAGCACGCGTGGATTGTCGTAGTTCAGATCCGGCTGGTGCGAGAAGAAGCGATGCCAATAAAACGCGTTCGCTTCCGAATCCCAGGTCCAGTTTGATTTCTCTGTGTCGCTGAAGATGATGCGGGTGCCGGCGTAGCGTTGGTCGGTGTCGCTCCAGACGTACCAGTTGCGCGCATCCGTGTTCGGCTTGCTGCGCCGTGCCCGCTTGAACCAGGGATGCTGGTCGGACGTGTGGTTGATCACCAGCTCGATGATGACCCGCAGCGAACGGCGCTTTGCCTCCTGCATGAAGATGCGAAAATCCCGCATGCTGCCGAAGTCGGGATTGATGCGGCGATAATCGGCGATGTCGTAGCCGTCGTCGCGGCCGGGCGAGGGATAGAACGGCAGCAGCCAAAGCGTGTTGACGCCAAGGTCCTGCAGGTAATCGAGCCGCTGCGTGAGACCAGCGAAATCGCCGATCCCATCATTGTTGCTGTCGAAAAACCCCTTCACATGCAACTGATAGACAATGGCGTCCTTGTACCAGAGGCCGTCATCCTCGCTGTCGCGGGCGGCTGCGGCTATTTCAATCGCGGCGTCCATGGCGCGAGGCTCAACCAAGACACCGGAACAGCAGCGCTGGGTCGTGCGCTGGATCGACATAGAGCCGCACGCCACCCCATTCGATGCCGCGTCGCTCCCCGGTCACGAGGTCTTCGATGGCTGCAACGCGCCGCCGCGCGTCAGCGGGGCCGATCTCAAGATCGCCGAAGTGATACCAGAACTGGCGCGGGTTCTTGTCGAGCGCGATCGCCACCGCGACGGAATTGCTGCCGTCGGCCGATTCCTTGATGAAACCGATTACCTGGCCGTCGTCGACCGGCACGAACCGCAAATTACTAGTCTGCAGGAGAGCGGGGTTATCGCGGCGAATGCGGTTGAGACGAGCAATGTAATCCTTGATGTTGCCCGGCTTGTTCCAGTCGCGAACTTTGATCTCGTACTTTTCCGAGTCCAGGTATTCCTCCCGGCCTGGGATCGGCTCATGCTCCAGGAGTTCGAACCCGTTGTAGATCCCGTAAGCGCTAGACAACGTCGCGGCCAATGCGAAGCGCGACATGAACATCCAGCGCTCGCCACCTTGCAGGTGAAGTGGCAGGATGTCGGGCGTGTTGGTGAAGAAATTAGGCCGGTAGTAGTCGCGCTCCGGATAGCCCGCCAACTCGGTCAGGTAGGCCTGCAGCTCATCCTTGCCAGTACGCCAGGTGAAGTAGGTATAGGACTGAGTGAACCCAAGCTTCGCCAGCGCCTTCATGACTTTGGGTCGAGTAAAGGCTTCCGACAGAAAAATGACGTCCGGATGCCGCTCCTGCACCTCGCGGATCAACCATTCCCAAAAAGGAAATGGTTTGGTGTGTGGATTATCGACGCGGAAAATGTGCACGCCGTGATCGATCCAGAACAGCACGATGTCGCGGAGAGCGAACCAGAGCGATTTCGCATCGGCGGCGAAGAAGTCCGGATTGACGATGTCCTCGTATTTCTTCGGCGGGTTTTCCGCATAACGGATGCTGCCGTCCGGCCGCCGCTTGAACCAGTCCGGATGCTGTTTCAGCCAGGGATGATCCGGCGAGCATTGGACCGCAAAATCCAGCGCGATCTCCATCTGGTGCTGGTGACAGGCTGCAACCAACCTTTTGAAGTCTGCGAGCGTTCCGAGCTCCGGGTGAACCGCATCATGACCACCTTCGGCCGAGCCGATGGCATAAGGGCTTCCCGGGTCGCCAGGTTCGGCCCGCAACTGATTGTTGCGGCCCTTTCGATTGGTGGTCCCGATCGGGTGAATGGGTGTCAGGTAGATGACATCGAACCCAAGCTCCGCGATGTCCGGGAGACGCGCGATGCAGTCGTCGAATGTACCGTGGTGCCCTGGCACACGGCCCTGGCTTCGCGGCACCATTTCGTACCAGGCCGAGGCTCGCGCGCGCGGTCGGTCGATCATCAGCGGAAATATCCGGGAGCGTGTCAGATCGCGGCGGAGTTGGCTTTCAGCCATGGTGGCCGCCAAGGCGTCGGCAACAAGGTGTTCCGGATTTTGATCGCGCGCAAAAGCTGCGCGTGCCTGTGCAATGAGCTCGGCAGCGACCGGTGAAGCGGGTTGTGCGCTGGCAACCAGAAGTTCGCCTTCAAGCGCGTCCAGGTTCGTATCCTGGCCGGTTTTGCGCTTGACCAGGAAGTCCCTGCGCCAGGTGGCAAACTCGTCCGTCCAGGCTTCAATTGCGCAGACGTGCCGGCCAACCTCCGTTGGCGTGAAGCTCGCCGTCCAGCGGTCATTGTTGAAGAGGTGCATCGGTACGCGCTGCCACGCGCGGTCGCGCTCGCGGCGCCAGATGAGGTGGGCGGCCAGCACGTCATGGCCGTCGCGCAAGATATCGGCCCAGATATCGATTGGCTCGCCGACAATGCGTTTGACGGCGAAACGCCCAGTGTCGACACTGGGATAAATGTCTTCGATGTAGAATCGGCCCTCGATGGCGGCTTTCGTCGGCTTGCCGGCCAGTACCGGTTTTTGTGCGGCCAACGGCGCTGTCATGGCAGTCCAACAGGGAGGTGAAGACGTCTGTGCGTGTCTTACCAATGGTTCTGCCGGCATATTGTTCCCGTCACGGAACCGGCGCGGAGGCAATCGGTTGCCCGGAAGACCCGCGTCAGCATGGCCAAGCATGACATCCAATGATCGGTTGCAGCCCATCGTCCAACGTGACGACAGGAAATTGCTTGATGAAGCGCAGCGGCTTGGCATCGAAACGCGATACATCGATGCCGGCGGTCGCGAGCGCGAGGTTGATCTCGGAACGGTTCGTCGCGTCGTCGATGCGCTATCAAATACGCAGCCCAACGCCCCCAGCTCGTCCCTGCCTGTTCCGGGACCTACTGCAGCATTCGCGGGACGCTTCGAGCGCGTCTGGGGACTTGCGGCCCAACTTTATGGTGTGAGGTCGGCACGCAACTGGGGCCACGGCGATTTCACGGATCTCGACCAGTTGCTTGAGATCGCGGCGGCGCGGGGCGCTGCCGCGGTTGGGGTCAACCCGCTGCACACGCTGTTTGATGATCAACCGGACCGGCCGAGTCCCTATTCACCGAACAGCCGGTTGTTTCTCAATCCCCTCTATATCGATGTCGAACGCATCCCCTTCTTCCCAGGCCTGCGTGCGGCTCGACTGCACGACAGCGTCGCAGCGCTACGCGAGCACGAACTGATCGATTATGCCGGCGTAACAGCTGCGAAGTTGACCGCATTGAAGATTGCTCATGCCGCATTTCGCCGCTCGGCCGACGCGAGCCAGCGCGACGCGTTTGCGAGCTTCTGCCGGTCGCGTGCGCCGGAGCTCAGCCGCTTTGCGGCCTTCGAGTGCTTGCGCCGGCAACAGCGCAATCCCTGGTGGGAGTGGCCAGCGCAATGGCGCGTACCGGATGATGTGGCCCTGGCGCAACTGCGCCGACATCACGATCAAGAGATCGAGTTTCATGAATTCGTGCAGTGGATCGCGCATGTACAGCTCGATGCCTGTGCGCAACGGGCGCGTCGTCTCGGTCTACCGATCGGGCTCTATCTCGATATCGCGGTCGGAGTTGATCCGGCGGGGTTCGACGCATGGAATGATCAGGCAGCGATCCTGCGCGAGTTCGCCATCGGTGCGCCTCCCGATCTGTTCAACCCGGACGGACAAAACTGGGGGTTGGCGGGTTTCAATGCGGTTGGGTTGAGCGCGGCGGAATTCGCGCCCTTTCGCGCGATGCTGCGCGCCTCGATGCGATATGCGGGCGCGATCCGCCTCGATCACGTGCTTGGTCTCAAGCGCCTGTACGTCATTCCGGCAGGCTTTACGGCCGAGCAGGGAGCGTACCTCCGCCTGCCATTCGAGCATCTGCTCGAGCTCGTGGCGGAGGAAAGCCTGGCGCAGTCCTGCGTCGTCATCGGTGAGGATCTTGGCACGGTCCCGGAGGGCTTGCGGGAGACATTGGCAAAGTGGGGCATCTGGCGTTACCACGTGTTGATCTTCGAGCGGGGGCCGGATGGTTCATTCGTTGCTCCCTCGGCTTATGCGCGAGACGCCCTGGTTACCAACTCGACGCATGACCTGCCGACCTTTGTCGGGTGGTGCCGCGGTGCTGACCTGCAGCTGCGGCAACAGCTCGGCCTCGAGGCTGGGGAGACCGAGGCGGAGCGTGCGAGGGCCCGCAGCGCCCTGGGTAATGCCTTGGCGCAGCAAGGCTTGGCGCCATTGCGCTTCCGCTCTGTTGTCGAGTTCATGAGTGCGACGCCGGCCCGGTTCCTGATGCTTTCCGCCGAGGACATTCTCGGCTTGACGGATCAACCCAACGTGCCGGGCACGACCGTCGAGCATCCAAACTGGCGGCGTCGACTGCCGATCGATCTCGCCGACTTTGCCAGGTTAGATGAACTGGCGCAGATTGCCGAGTTGTTGAAACTGCGTGGACGCGGCAGCATTGGAGCTTAACTGCCGCGCCTACTCTTCACGATCTGCGCAGCATTGCCTCGGCAACCAGAAAATCGTCTTCTTCATCGATGTCGTGGCATTCAAGCCCGGACATCGGCACAAATACCAGCGGAGGAACGTAGAGGCAAAACCCGCGCTGCTCGTATTGCGTGAGGACCTTTTCGCGGTAGATCGTGAAGATGATGAAGTTGATATAATCGAACGGCTTGAGGTCTTGCGTGCGCGGCGAGCGGCCTGCGGCCGAAAAGTTGACCGGTTCGCCACCGACGACCAGATGCTTGTGCAGCCGGGTGGTCGTGAACACGGTTGCTTCCGGACTTGAGTCTTTGGACATTGTCACCACGCGATCAATCGTCGTCACGGTGAGGAAGGGCGCGGTCGGATTGATCACGACGATGACCTCGCAGGGCGTGGCCCGAGCAAAATCATAGAGAATTTCATCGGTGCTAACATGGGCGGCGGCGAGGCGTCGATCGCGCATGTAGACGTCGATCCCGGTCGGAGCCGCAGCGGCGGCAATTTCCGAGCTTTCCGTATTCAAGTAGACGCGATCGAGCCCGGATGACTGCAGCGCAGTCTCTGCCACATGGGTCACGAGCGGGCGGCCACCGAGGTGGCGCAGGTTCTTCTTCGGCACGCGTTCGCTGCCCAGCCGGGCCGGGATGTAGGCGACCGTGTCGGCGTTTAATGAGCCTGGCCGCATGACGCTGCACTCGCGAATAGTTCGTCCGCTTCTGCCGAGATCACTTTGGCACTGCCCTTTGACCATGCTCGCGCCAGCGCGCGCGCCACCTGATCCGTTTCAAGACAGGCAGAGCGGATGCCGTTGATGATCAGGATCCAAAGGTCCGGATCGGTCGCGCTGCGGCCATTGAACGACGGGACCAGGGGCGTCATTGGTGCAGACCAATGCCTGTCAAATGCCATGTAGCGCCGCGCACGGCGGGACTGTGTGGCAATATCGATCGGGAACGGAGGTCCCCCGGCAAGGAGATCAAAGTATTCAGTTCGCGTTCGCGGCGTCAAACAGATCCCGGTACCGCTATATAATCCGCGCCCTGCCAGCATCATCGGCAGACCTAATTCGGTCATCTCCAATCCTGGCGTGCCTCGGACTGTCAGGCCGAGAACGCAGTGCTCTGCCAATTGCTGCGGCTCAATCGCGTCACGCGTGAAACGGACGTTTGCAGTAGTCTCAAACTCTGCGGCGAGGCGATCGGCGGCGCCGGAATGGTCGTAATAGCGGTCGAGGGGGTGAATCTTGACAATGAGATTATAGGCTTGCGTGGTGGCGGCGTGTCGGCATGTCTCCTCGACCCATTCGAGGTAGTCGACGAACAGAGCCTCATCGGCGGCCGGTTGATCGGTAAACGTATGGGCAAAGAGGCAGTAGGTCGGGAGATTATTGTTTTGGAATGTTACTGGAACGGCCCGGGAATCGGCGGCGGGATTGACCGAAACCCAGCGACAGTGGCGACCGACGCCCTTGCGGACCGCCGCGGAACGAGCCTCCGCTAAAGCGTCGATCCGGAAGGCGAGATCGGCATCTCCATCTATTTGGTGCTCGAATTCGCAAAATGCGTTCCGCTCGAGTCTGCGGATCATCCCGTTGAGTGTCGACGTCTCGTCAATCTGGTCCAGGATATGGATAGGGAGCCGGCAATCCCCACGATACCAGACCACGCGACCGCCGCGCCGGACCAACAGCTCCGCCAGGGTGCCCCACGGGCAATAGTCGACGTGCCCAGTGACAAATACGGCTGGATGCATCGTTGCAATCAGCCGTTCGGCAAAATCGACGAAACCCAAAACCCGCTTGGTCCAATGCCTGAGGCGAGTGCCTGCCAGAACGGTCGGCATCAGTTCAGCACGCATGAACGTTTCCTGGATGGCACGACCCAGCGGAAACCCCGATTCGGTTCGGACCTCGCGCAATTTGGCGATCGCGGCTGGGGCAAGTGGTGTGCCGTCGCTTTGTGAAGCGGCAAGATCGGCAATTGCAACGGAAGCCGGCCGCTCCGCAGCGCAGAGTGCGTCTTCGTTGGGAGCATCAATGAAACGATTGACGCCGAAAGCACTGGCCAATCGCACGTTATTCCCGCGGCTGAGTTGACCTCCCGTGGCGGAGCCAACTACTCCAGGTTCCCCAAACAGGCCGACCAGCGGGGCAGCGGTGACGTGCTGCACAAGCTTCGCAATAACCAGGTTGCGCCAGAGATACTCGGTGTTGGAGTGGAATAGGTCGACGAGGATGGGCGGGCAATCCGGTTCGACGCGAAGATCGTAGCTGCGCCAAAATTCGGAAACCACCGCCAATGCCTGATCCATATACTCGCGCGATTCGTTGCGCTCGACCCGGCGCTCCAGTGACGCTAAGCGGCTGTCCAAGTTCATGAGGACACCGCGGAGATCGCGGACCAGAGGCAGGCCGCGTAGGAATTGTCTCAAGATTCCTGAATTCACGCTAATCATCGCTTACCCACCGTCGCGCGTTGATCATCTAATAACAAATAAGTTGCGGGAATCCCTCGCGTAATGTGTCGCTACTCTGTCAAATCAAGTTGAAGTCGTGTTGCTCCTTTGTAAATTTCGAGCAACACGGCGTCGCTTGCGCACGAAGGCAAGCTCAAGCATCGTCGTCGTTGGTGATAAGGTCGGCTCAACAGCAACAATATTCCGGCGCGACGCACATAGTAGCTCGTCACGCCGGGTCTGCGTCAGCAGCTTCATGAATCGCCGCGCGCCCACGATACCCCCCGCGGTCACGCCCCCGTGAATTTATAGCACACTGCGAAGCGGCTAACGCCGTACAGGCGGGAGATTAAAAAAATTTAAGCTTTGATCCATCTAATCGCGCGTGGCTGCATCGCAGGCCTGCCGTTCTGGAGCGTCTCCTTGCCTGCAAAACAGGCAGGTCGCCCCCGATCGCTTCAAGGCGACTGTTGTGGACAGCCCTACTTGCTGTTTGGGACTAGCGCTACGGCGGCGCGACAGCGTTACGGGTTACCTTCGCGGCGTACATGCGCTCGTCTGCGCGACGGATAATCCGCTCGGCATCATCATCGGGACGCAGTTCGGTAATGCCGATGCTGACAGTAGCCCCCATGGGGGAAGCTCCCGCGAAGGCAAGGCGAATGGTCTCGGCGATCGCGACAGCGGCCGTTCCCGTCGCACCGGACAGAAGTACAGCGAACTCGTCCCCGCCGAGGCGCCCGATCAGATCGACAGTGCGCAGATGAGCTCGGGCGATCTTTACCAGCAACTGCAATGTCTCATCGCCGGTGGCGTGACCGTGGGTGTCATTGATCGGCTTCAGGTTGTCGAGATCGAGAACCGCGACGCAAAGCGGGGTCGTGGTCGCGATCGCCTGCTTGATCGCGAGCTCGAGGTTCTCGGCGAAGCTCTCGCGCCGGAGTGCACCCGTCAGCCCGTCGATGTCGGCGCGCTTGGCGAGATCGCGCAGCTGTCGGCGGTTCGCGCGGATCCAGCGGAAGGCCAAGCCGGCCCACGATAGCGAAATCAGAATCACCGCGCTCAGCAGCCGCGGATATTGACGCACCACCGTAGGCGAAGGGACCGGTGCTACCGCGAAGGTCACGATATCGGCGCCCGTCCCGTTATCCAGGTGAACCGGGCGCAGCGCGAGTACCACGTTAAGCCGCCTAAGCGGTTCGATCTCCACATGAGTCCCACCGCTGTCGCAAAAGCGGCGGATCGTTTCCTGTGCGGGCAGCAGGTCGAAATCGGGGTGCAACTCCCGGACCTTGCCGGCGAGGATCTGCTGGCAGGCATCTCCTTGTGCCAGCCGGCCGCCCAAGGCGACGACATCGGAGGCGGCATCGAGGAATCGGTACCGGACGTTTTCGCGCTCGCCGATCGCGCTCTGCTCCTCGCTGAGCATCTGCGAGAAATCTGCCAGGGCGCCTCGCTGCTCGTTGCGATGCGCGAGCGCGATGAAATAAAGCGCGGCAATCCCGATCAGCAGCGAGACCGCGAGCACGGCCAGGCTACCGAGGATTTCGGGGGCGACGATTGGGACGACGGATTTGCGAGGTGATTCGTGCTCCACGGCGACGAACCTAGAGCAAGGCGCGAGCTTTGTTCAAGCTTGCAAGGTGCAGCCAATTATTCCGTGGGCGCAGGGCAGGAGAAGGAAATTTTAGAGGGGCCAAAAAGAGAAGCCGCTGCCGAGGGCCGGCAGCGGCTCTACTTCAGATCTGGGCAATGCTGCCCGAACGACCTTACTTCATGTAGGAGGTCGACCAGTTGTCCTGGAAGTCCTTGGTCGCCTTCATGTAGGACGTGTTCCAGTTGTCCTGGAAGTTCTTCATGTAGGAGACGTTCCAGTTGTCCTGGAAATCTTTCGCCGCCTTCATATAGGACACGTTCCAGTTATCTTGGAAATCCTTGAACGCCTTGGCATAAGCAGGGTCGGCATTCGGATCCTTCATGTAGGACACATTCCAGTTGTCCTGGAAGTTCTTCATGGCATTCATGTAGGATACATTCCAGTTGTCCTGGAAATCCTTCATGGCCTGCGGCGCCTGCACGGGCGTGCCTTCGACCATGTAGAGCTTGTCGTTGTAGCGGAACACGATGGCGCCCGGACCGACTTCCTTGGCGCCGAGCTTGGCAATCTGCGCGGCCGGGTCACCCTTGGCTTTGCCGCGTGCAATCTTGAAGGTCTTGCCGTCAACGAAGATGCCTTCGTTGTTGTTCAGTTCGCCGATCACGTCTTGCGACGGCGCCGCCGAAGGCGCCGGTGCTGCGGGTTGCTGGGCGAGCGCGAGCTTGCCGACTCCAGCGGCCAATCCGACCGCGGCAACTGCGGCGACCAGCGTCATGGGTTTTGACAGGGACATCTGGCACTCCTCTCCATCTAGACTTTGCAGCGCGGAGTTTGCCTCTGGCCGCGCTTGAATGACATAAATTTAAGGAATTTCGCCGCTCCGACTATTGTCCTTTGGGGCAATAGCCCAATCGGCGCATTACTCCGGTGCGGCGGCCATCCCGAGGCGCTCGGCCATGCGCACCAGTTCGGCCAGCGATTGCGCCTCACATTTTTCCATCACCTTTTGCCGGTGGGCCTTGACGGTGCGTTCTGCGGTGCCGAGCTCCCCGGCGATCTGTTTGTTGAGCTTGCCGCGGACCACAAGCGCGAACACCTCGCTTTCGCGCGGCGTCAGGCGCGACACGCGCGCGCGCAGGCCGTCGAGCTCGCTGTCATGAGCGCGTTGTTGGGCATCGCGCGTCAACGCGCGCTCGACCGCGGCGACGAGCTTCTCCCGCGCGACTGGCTTGGTGAGGAAATCCTCCGCGCCGGCCTTGATGGCCTGCACGCTCATGGGGATATCGCCATGCCCGGTCAGGAACACGATCGGGACGCGATTGCCCAGCTCGGCGAGCCGTTCTTGCAGCTGCGGCCCGCTTAATCCGGGCATTCGCACATCGAGGAGAATGCAGCCAGGCTCGCCGGCAGGAAGCTTTGCTAACAGTTGCTCGGCGGAGTCATACAGCGCGACCCGATAGCCGCTTGCGTCGAGCACACGGCGGACGGCCGTGCGGAACGGCGCATCATCATCGACGATGTGGACTGTCGGCGCGGTGGCGGCCATAGCAGGATCCGTGCTTCAGGTCGCTGCCGCCGCCGGCGCGCGGGCGACGGTGCGGGCGGGCGGCGCCTGTTTTATATCGGCGTCCGCTTGCGGGAGGCTGCTCGACACCAACGAGGGAAGAATGAAGCGGAATGTCGCCCCGCCGCCCGGTCGGTTCTCCGCCGAAATCGTGCCGCCCTGACGTTCGATGATCGTGCGCGCGATCGACAGCCCAAGCCCAATGCCGTCTCGCTTGGTGCTGAAGAACGGCTCGAACACGTGATCGAGCGTATCTGGAGCGAGCCCCGGGCCGGTATCCGACACCGTGACTTCCACATGCGCGTCGTTGGTGACGGCGGTGCGCAATGTCAGGCGCCGCTCGCCACCCGCTGTGTCTCGCATCGCTTCCATGCCGTTCAAGGCGAGGTTCAGAACGACTTGTTGCAGATGCACCGCATTGGCGCGCACCGCGAGGCGGCGAGGATCAAGCAGCGTGTTGACCGAAATTCCGCGCAGCCGCGCTTCTGGTGTCAGCAGCTCGACCACCCGCCTGATCACGTCGTTGAGATCGATCTCCAGCGGCTCGGAATCGTTCTTGCGCAGTAGATCGCGCATGTGGGTGATGATGTCGGCGGCGCGTTGGTCGGAGCGCCGGATATCGGCCAACACCTCTTTGATCACGGCGAGGTCAAGCGGTTGGCGGTCGAGCAGGAGCTCCGCCGCTTCGGCGTTGCTGAGGATTGCGCCGAGCGGTTGATTGAGCTCGTGCGCTATCGATGCGGAAAGTGCGGCGATCCCGGCCCGTCGATTCATGTGCGCGACCTCGGCGAGGCTGCGACGTGCCTCTGATTCAGCCCTCGAGCGACGGCGGCGCTCCAGGATCAAACCCGTGATCAGCGTGGCTTGCACCGCGATAATGCCGGCGCCGCCCAGGGCCAGCCCACGATACTGCTCCCAGAAGCTCGGCTGGCGATACCGGATCTCGCTTCCTTCCGGCAGACGTGCCTCGTTGACGCCCCAGCGGATGAGCTCGCGCCAATCGAAGATCGGCCTGATGTAATCGCCGCGCGCGATCGGCAAGTTCGCTGGGCTCTCGCCGTCGAGGATGCGCAGAACGAGCCGCGCCGCATCCTCGGCGATCGGCACTGGGACCGCCACCATCCCGCCGATGCCGCCATAGCCAATGTACGTTTCCGCTGGGATCACGATCGGCCGATTGGCGACCTGGGCAATGGATTCCAGGGCTTCGCGTGGGAAATAGTTGAAGCCATTGCCGTCGACATGGATTGCCGTGTAGGCGATCGCGGCCTGTGGCGGCAGTTGCGAGACTTTGCGCTGGACTTCCGCAAGAGGCAGGCCGGTGAGATTGAGGAAATCGAGGCTCTTGGACAACTCCGGCAATTCGTTAGCGAAGTTGCCGAAATACGCGCTGCGCTCGAATGGGTCGCCGGCGAGAGCGAGTTGTTGAAGATTGGGCACGACTGCCCGGGCGCTGCTGACCATATCTTCGAGCCTGAAACGCACGGTGCGTCCGGTGACGCCTTCCGGCAGCTTTGTTTTAGCCACCGTGTCCTCGGCCACAGCGCCAAACACGACCGGGACACCGGGCCAGATCGAATCGCGCGAGCTGAGGACAAATTCGAGCGCGGCCGGGCCGAAGGCAAGGATCGCGCCCACCGGAACGAACCGGTACTTCTCACGAAAGTGAAGTTGTAGCTGACGCTTGTAGCGTTCGCCCCCGAAGCGCGTGAAATCCAGGTCTTCGGCGTAGGTGATGACACGACGTGAAGGTCCGACGTTCAACGTCTCGCGCGAAACCGTGCTGACGGCGACGTTCCAGGGCAGGATCGGATCTTCCTGGCCGATGATGACGACCGAGCGCGGCGGCAACTGATCGCCCGCGAAGGCGGACGGCGCAGCTGCAGTCGTGATCGCGGCGCAGATCATCAGGCTGGCGGCGTGGGCAAAGCGCCGCACAGAGACGCGGCTGTCGGGCCTGCGTGCCGGCTGACGAATTGATGTTGCTCTCAAGAACATGTTTGTTGGAAGTCTACGAGTTAGGCACGGCCTGAGCAATCGCTTCGATCAAGGCGCGGCCCGGAAATGGCTTGCGCAGATAGGCGACACAGCCTGCCGCCTGAGCCTGTTGGCGTGTGGCTTCATCATCAAAAGCGGTCATGAAGATCACGGGTAGCCGCGACCCGGCGGCGGACAGGGCGCGCCGCAGCGCGATGCCGGACATCCCCCCCAGGTGCACGTCCAGAAGCACGCAGTCGATCCCGATCCCCGAATCGGTGGCGAGGAAAGCTTCTGCCGACGGGAATGCTTTTGTGCCCAGGCCATGGGCGTTCAAGAGCCGCTCAAGGCCTTTGAGCAACTCGGCATCATCGTCCACGATTGCCACCGTTCGGGGCGCTGCCGGCATGGGTTCGCTCCGGTTGCGAAAGGGCAGCCTTGCTGCAAGCCCGCGACGGTACCCCGTGCTCCGGCGGACAGATATTGTCCTTGAGAACAATTCAGGCGGCGAGCCATGCCCACGGTTCAGCCGGCGCGCGAAACTTGGAATTAGAATAATCGGTGGTCGATCTGCATCAGGGGCCATCTATTTGAACAATCAAGAAATAAAGCGATTGTAAAACGCCCGCCTTTATCGATGATCGCGCCAGGGAAGTTGGGGGCGTGAGATGAAGATCAAGAAGCAATCTTGTGCGCGTGTTGCGAATGGCTCGCAATTGCGCGCGCGCTCGCGCAACTCCGGCCCGCGTCGCCGCGGTCTCCGGCAGATCGGCTATGCCATGGCCGCCTTCGCTGCGGTTCCTGCCGCTGCGGCGGAGTTGCCTTTGGCGATGCCGGTCAAGGCGCCGGTGCGGGTCCAAGCTCCGGTGCCACAACTCTACGACTGGACCGGCTTCTACGCGGGCGTGCACATTGGCGATGCATGGGGACGCTCCAATTGGACCGAACAGCCGGACAAACTCTCCGGCTCGCTCAATATGTTCCAACGCTACGATGCCTTCGAGGGCGCCGGAAGTTGGTTCGGTGGCGCGCAGGTCGGTTATGACTACATGCTCCCGAACCGGGTGGTGATCGGCGGCGTGACCGATTTCTCGGCGCCAAGCTGGCGAAGCATCAACAGCATCTCCATCGGTGGCATTTCGACCTTCGTCTCCCCGATACTCGGCCAGGAGAGCTTGCGCGAAACGGTGCTGAATATGGGCACCGTTCGTGGCCGCGTCGGCTATGCGCCCGGAAACTGGTTGTTCTATGCGACGGGCGGCTTTGCGTGGGCCTATGACCAGCTCACGGTTACTCAGCTCGACAATAGCGGCACGACTGATTCGCCCTTTCTGTGGCGGACCGGATGGGTGGCAGGTGCAGGCGTTGAGATGCCGCTGGCGCCAGGGTGGACGACCGGTTTTGAATATCTGTACACGCGCTATGGCAGCCGCACCGTGGGCTTTGCCAATGCGGGGCAAACCTTTCTGTCCGACCTCTCGCTGCAACAGCTGCGGCTGACGTTGAACTATCGTCCCGGCAGCGAGCAGAAACCGGGTAACGTCGCGGCATCCTGGTTTGCGCCCGCAGAAGATCGCTTCAACGTGCACGGCCAGACCACATTTGTCTGGCAATCCTACCCCGCGATCCGATCGCCCTATCAAGGCCCCAACAGTCTGCCTGCGCGCGGGCAGGCCCGAGATACGGCCGACGCCACGCTCTTCGCTGGCATCCGCCTGTGGCAGGGCGCCGAAGTTTGGCTCAACCCGGAGGTCGATCAAGGTCACGGAATCGGGGACACGCACGGCGTCGCTGGCTACACGAGCGGCGAGGCCTACAAGCTCGGCTTTTCCTACCCGTATGCCCGCATGCAGCGCGCATTCCTGCGTCAGACCGTCAACCTTGGTGGCGAAGCCGGCAAGGTGGACGCGGATATCAATCAGTTTGCCAATACAACCACGTCCAATCGCCTGGTGTTGACCGTTGGAAAATTCGGCATTGTCGATATTTTCGACACCAACAAATATGCCAACAGCCCGAAGACCGACTTTCTAAACTGGGCGCTGATCAACGCCGGCACCTTCGACTATGCAGGCGACGCCTGGGGCTACACCTACGGTGGCGCCGTCGAGTGGTATCAGGATTGGTGGACTCTGCGCGGCGGCGTGTTCGACCTCTCGGCGACACCTGCGGGCGGTAACAGCCCGACCTCCTTTGGTCTCGACTCTACCTTCGATCAGTTTCAGATGGTCGGCGAAGTCGAGGGCCGGTATCAGCTCTGGGGCCAGCCCGGCAAGCTGAAGGTCACCGGCTTTCTCAGCCGCGGTCGGGCCGGGGCCTTCCAGGACGCCATCATTCTCGCGCAACTCACCGGACAGCCCGCGGACATCACGGCAGTGCGCACCTACACCAGCCGGCCGGGCGTGAGTCTCAACCTCGAGCAGCAGGTTTCGGAGACGATCGGCGTGTTCGCCCGTGCGGGCTGGGCGGACGGCACCATCGAGCCTTGGGACTTCACCGACATCGATAAGACCGTGTCAGCCGGTGTTTCGCTCAACGGCAAGCAATGGGGCAGACCGAACGATACGATCGGAATTGCTGGAATCGTCAACAACATCGCGCCTGTCCACCAGGCCTTCTTCAACGCGGGTGGGCTCGGCATTCTGATCGGTGACGGGCAGTTGCCGAACCCTGGACTCGAAGAGATCTTCGAGACCTACTACAGTTACGGGTTCACAGAAGCCACAAAGGTCACTTTGGATTATCAGTTCATCAACAACCCGGCCTACAACACCCAGCGCGGACCGGTGAATGCGTTCGCGATCCGGCTGCACACCCAGTTTTGAAGCCGAGGACTGCCGTCGAGCAAGCGCGCGTCGTATCTGGTCTCGCGCATGCGCGCGCTCCTGTTGCTGCAGTTCTTGTTGCACACCGCTTGTGGCGGGTTGCCACGGGCGGTAGTTTGAAAGGCGCGCAATCCTATCCACGCCTGGGTGATAACTGCCCAAAAGGGCGCGTTTCACCTGCGCAATTCAACGACGAAAACGGAGTCGACCCATGCCCTATCCACGCGATCCGATTGTTGAGCCAGTACCGATCGAGAGCCTGCGGCCGACCCAGATGACGGTCGGCATGCGCGAGGTCGAGGACAAGCGCAAACGCCTGCACGCCCAAAAGGGAAAGAAGATGGGCAAGTTTGTTGGCGGCCACATGATTCCGGTCGTGTGGGGTCCGAAGGAGCGCTACTACATCGTCGATCATCATCATCTGAGCCTGGCGCTGCACAAGGAAGGCTGGGAGCACGTTCTGGTGACCGTGATCTCCGATCTGCGTCAGCTTGCAGGGGATGCGTTCTGGACCTTCTGTGACCATCACGGTTGGGTCTATCCGTATGACGCAAATGGCCGGCGACGGGATTTCTCCGAACTGCCCAAATCGGTCACGGGCCTCAAGGACGACCCGTTCCGCAGCCTCGCCGGCGAGCTGCGCCGGGCCGGCGGCTTTGCCAAGGACCTGACGCCGTTCAGCGAGTTTCTCTGGGCCGACTTCCTGCGCGGGCAGATGAAGCCCAAGATCGTTGAGAAGGATTTCGAGGCCGCGCTGGAAAAGGGACTGCGGCTCGCCAAAAGCCCGGAGGCCGCGTATCTGCCCGGCTGGTGCGGACCGCATGATTAGAACTGGCTAGACCTATCCGTTCGTCAGGGTTGGGCTTGTCCCGGGTTGGCCATTCTGTCATTGCGGGGAGCGTAGCGACGAAGCAATCCAGTGCGGCGCCTCAGCGCTGGATTGCTTCGCTTCGCTCGCAATGACGAGACGGTTGGGACAAGGCGTAACCAACTCTCATCTAATGTCGTGTCAGGATCTCAAACACCGTGAACGCGATCTCGAGGACGATCAGCACGATGATGATTTCCTCGAGCCGGTGCGAGCGCTTGGTGTCGATGAGATCGGTCAAAGCTTGTGCGGTGTCGGCAATCACGGTGAGCTTGCGGTTGAGCGCCGACGCGCGCTCTTGCAGTTCGTACTCGTCGTCGAGTTTGGCATAGAGGCGTTCGAGCCCGGGCCGGTCCCAGAGCACGTCGGGCTTCTCGGCGACGGCCGCACGGCCTGACACGCGCTGCTGCACCAACAGCGCGTTGCCGATATGTTTGAGGATAGCGCGGCGGCCGGCCGGGGTCCGCCCGGTGCTCGCGAGTTCGCGTGCAAATGGCTCGATCACGTCGAACACTTCGGCGACCTCGCGCTCATCGCGTGCGAGCACGACGCTCTTGGCCAGCGCCTCGGCGATCAGCACGGCGCGTTCCGGCGTGAGCATGCGTAGGCGGATCGGGCCGCCCGGTGGGATCTGCTCGTCGATATCGGGCGCAAGCTCGACAACTGCGTTCTCTTCTTCGCGCCGTTTGACGCTGCCTGAGCTTTGACGCAACACGTTGTCGATCACGCCTTCCTGCTCGGCCGGGGCGACCCCGATGAAGACGACCACCCCGTAGCGGAACACAACGACGATGCCGCCGTCCTTGCCGACCGGAAACGCGAGGGGGCTGGTGTAGAGGATATTGGCGCGCTCGAGCCGCGCCGTATCAATGCGGTCGCACAGCAGCAACGCGCGCGCCGTTCGTGTCGTCACCGTGGACGGCGTGATGATGGTTGTCGTGGTCATTCGCCGGTGAACCCGCTGGCTTGAATTGGGGCGGCCCAGAGCTTGGTTTCTTCGGCCTGTTTGCGTGCGAGCACCTGCGCGTCGGCCGGAGCGGGAAGGAGCCCGTAGGCGCGAATGCGCGTCAGCACGTCGGGATTATCCAATGCAGTCAGCAGCACCTTGGTCATGCGCGCCGCTATGGGGGAGGGGACATTGCCGGAGGCGTAAGCATCGATCGCGATATCAACCGCGACGTCGACACCGGATTCTTTCAAGGTCGGCAGGTCGGGGAGCAGCGCGGAGCGTTGCGGTCCGGCGGCGGCGACGATGCGCAGGTTGCCGGCATTGTGTTGTTCCAGCATGTCGGCGAGCGAGTCGACCAGCATCGGGATGTGGCCGCCGACGAGATCGTTGATCGCCGGCGTGCCACCCTTGTAGGGCACGTGGGTGAGCGTCGTGCCGGTCGATGTCGCAAACATGACCCCGACGAAATGCGAGGTGGTGCCCGCGCCGGGCGTGCCGTAGCTCGCCCGCTGCGGATTGGCTTTGAGCCACGTGATCAGCTCGGTGAGGTTCTTTGCCGGGGTGGCCGGTCCAGACGCAATCGCAAGGTCGAAGTGAACGAGCCGGGCAATTGGAGTGAAGTCCTTCACGGGATCATATTCGAGCTTGTCACCGTAGATATCGGGCAGGATTGAGAACGGTCCGCTGGTCCCTATATAAATTGTGCGCGCATCGGGCGGCGATTTGCGCACTTCAGCGAGCGCAATGCGCTGGTTCGCACCGGCGCGGTTCTCAACCACGACCGACTCGCCAAGGCTGTCTTTCATCTTGTCCGCAAGCTGGCGTGCCAGCAGATCAATCGAACCGCCCGCCGACACACCGACGATCAAGCGCACCGGGACTTGCTCTTGCGCCGCAAGCGGTGTCGCGGCGAGCGTCAGGCCCGCCATCAACCCCGCGATGTTCATCATCCGACCCAAGCGCTTCTCCTCATCGTGATCTTAAATCGAGCCTGTTCTTGGTAAGCTGCGGCGGGCGATCCTCATGGTGACGGATTACAAGCGGATGTCCAAGTTGTCAGCCCGCCTGCCACGACATTCCATTCCGCCGATCAATCGCCGCAGTTTTCTCATCGGGGCCGGCGCTGCCGGCATGGCAACGGGCGCAGGGTTGGGCGCGGCTTATACGCAAGCCGCAAATGCGGCCGATTATACGCTGCGCATCGCACCGTTGCGGCTCGAGCTTGCGCCGGGAAAAGCGATCAACACCTTCGGTTACAATGGCATGGTGCCGGGCCCCGTGCTGCGCCTGCGCGAAGGACGCCAGGTCCGCATCGACATCCGCAATGACACCGATATCGCCGACATCATTCATTGGCATGGGCTCTATGTGCCCTCCGTCGCGGACGGGGCGATGGAGGAGGGCTCGCCGATGGTCGAGCCAGGGCAATCGGCCCGCTACACGTTCGTGCCGAAACCTGCGGGTACCCGCTGGTATCACAGCCATGACGTTGCCGGAACCGATCTCACGCGCAGCCTCTATTCGGGCATGTACGGCTTTCTCATCATCGAGTCGGCCAACGATCCGGGACGCTATGACAAGGAAGTGCTGCTCGCGGCGCACCATTGGGAAGGCCGATGGGTCAGCCTGCAGGATATCCGCCGCGGACCGCCGCCCGATAACGGCCTCGAGGTGGTCTATGCGGCGGCCTCCTTCAATGACAAGATGCTTGGCTACGGCGAGCCGGTGCGCGTGCGACAGGGTGAGCGCGTCCTGTTTCGCCTACTCAACGCAAGCCCGACCGAGAACGTCACGTTGGCGCTGTCCGGCCATCGCTTCACCGTGGTCGCGCTCGACGGCAATCCGGTGCCGACGCAGCGCGCCATCGATACGGTGTTCCTGGCCCCCGCGGAGCGCGCAGACGTGATCGTGGAGATGAACCGGCCTGGCAAATGGATCCTCGGCGCGGTCAGTGACGAGGACCGCAACAAGGGTCTCGGCATCGTGGTCGAATACGCCGATGTGCAAGGCGACCCGCAATGGTCGACCCCGCCTGGTACGGCGTGGGACTACACGATCTTTGGCAGCGACCAGCCGGTACCGCCACCGGACGAACGGATCGAATTGCTGTTCGAGAAAGTGCCTGGAGGGCGTGGCGGGTACAACCGCTGGACCCTCAACGGCAAGTCCTGGCCTTCCACCAATCCGCTGTTCAGCACGCAGCTCGGGCGGCGCTATCGCCTAGCCATGGGCAATAAGAGCGGTGACAACCATCCGGTCCACTTGCACCGCCACACCTTCGAGCTCACAAAGGTCGGTGACAAAACGACCGCGGGGGTGATGAAGGATACGGTCAACATGACCCGCTACAGCACGGTCGAGATCGATTTCATCGCTGATGATCCGGGACCAACGCTGGTTCATTGCCATCATCAGGATCATCAGGACGAAGGTTTCATGGGCCTGATGACTTATATTTAACCAGCGTGCCGCAAATTCCTCCTTGGCGGGAACGGGAAGGTGGGGTGGCGATTTACCGGCTGTTAACGGCAATGCGCCAAAATCGCCATAAAGTGCTACCACCTCTTGAGATAGAATCCCTCTGATTCGCGCCGCGGGCGGTAAGAATCATCTAAGCGGGGTGCTGGAATAGAAATGGCCGGTGCAAGCAAGAAAGCGCGAGAGGCGCAAATCCAATATGCGGCGCTGCCTTTCCGGCGGCGGGGGAAGTCCAAGACGCAAATCATGCTGGTGACCTCGCGCGGTGCCGGGCGCTGGATCATTCCCAAAGGATGGCCGATGAAGCGCAAGGCACCGCATCACGCCGCCGCGCGCGAAGCGCTGGAAGAAGCGGGCGTCGTCGGCGAGATCCGCAAGAAGCCGATCGGCAAGTTCTCACATCGCAAAGGCAAGCAGGGCAAATGCAAGGTGCACGTCTTTGCGCTCGAAGTGACGCGCCAGCGTAAATCCTGGCGGGAAAAAGGTGAGCGCGAGGTGCAGTGGTTCTCGGCCGGCAAGGCAGCGCGTACCGTGCGCGAGCCCGTGCTGCGCCGGATTATTCGCGACCTGCATAAGCACGCTTAAGTTCCGTTTCTATCTTGCGACTGCCCCCGCAATGAGGTGATCGCGTTGCGGGAACTCCCTATCCTTGGCGCGCGTTTGTCCCGCGATCAACAACGCGGGAATCAATCAGATGTCGACTCCAAGCCGCAGGGCGCTTCTTGCGGGCGCAGCCACGCTCAGCGCCACTGCGGCGCTCGCCCAGGATCAAACACGGCAACCCGTCGAGGGAAAGCGCGGCGCTTCGATCCTCGGACCACGCAATCCCGAGCGCGAGGCGCAGAATCCCAACTTGTTGCGTCCGCCGACGACTGATCACGGCACGATCCCAAACCTGCGCTTCGCCTTCGCTGACACGCACATGAAGATCCGCGAGGGCGGCTGGTCGCGCGAAGTGACCCAGCGCGAGCTTCCGATCTCCACCACGATGGCCGGCGTCAACATGCGGCTCACCGCCGGCGGCGTGCGCGAGCTGCACTGGCACAAGCAGGCGGAATGGTCCTTCATGCTGGCCGGCGCGGCGCGAATCACCGCGGTCGACAACGACGGCCACAATTTCATCGCCGATGTCGGTCCGGGCGATCTCTGGTATTTCCCCGCGGGCATTCCGCATTCGATTCAGGGCTTGTCACCGGAAGGATGCGAGTTTCTGCTCGCGTTCCCGGACGGGACATTTTCCGAGGACAATACATTCGATCTGACCGATCTGTTTGCCCACACGCCCAAAGATGCCCTCGCCAAAAACTTCAACATCAGCCAATCGGCCCTCGATCCCGTGCCGAACAAGGACCGATTTATCTTTCAGGCTGATCCGCCGCCGCCATTGCGGGCAGACGTGGTGGGCGATCCGCAGGGGCGCGTTGCCCAGGAGATGGTCTTTCGCCTGATGCAGCAACCGGCGCAGGAAGCGCGCGGCGGACGCGTGCGCATTGCCGACACCCGGAATTTTCCGATTGCGACCGAAGTCGCCGCGGCACTGGTCGAGGTTGATCCCGGCCATATGCGCGAGATCCATTGGCATCCGCTCGCCGACGAGTGGCAGTTCTATCTCAGCGGCAGGGCGCGCATGAGCGTGTTTGGCGCGGCGGAGACCGCGCGCACGTTCGATTTTCAGGCCGGCGATGTCGGCTATGTGCCCAAGCCCATGAGCCACTTCATCGAGAACACCGGAGACGAGCCGCTGCGCTTTCTCGAGCTATTCAATGCGCCTCGCTTCGAGGACGTGTCGCTCGCCCAGTGGATGGCGCTCACGCCGCTTGAGCTCGTCTCGGCGCATTTGAATTTGGCGCAAAGCGTGCTGGCCGCCCTGCCGCGGGAGAAGACACCCGTGGTGTGAGGGAGCATGGCGCATGGATGTCGTTTCCCTCATAGATGACATAGATGACGCGCCGCAGCGCATCGCGCTCAGTACGATGACGCCCGAATTCTCCTTAGATGACGGATTAGAGTCGTCATTGCGAGGAGCGGAAGCGACGAAGCAATCCAGCTGGGCGCTCAAATTGGATTGCGCGAGCGGCAACCTCTCTGGATCGCTTCGCTTCGCTCGCAATGACGGATCTGCCATAGATGTCGTTTCCACATAGATGACCTCGCTCGCATAGGTGACGCCGACACGCATAGATGACGCCGCGCGCGCATTGATGACGTGACGGTGCATAGATCTCGTTTCCCACATCGGTGACGTAAATGGCCGCCGACCCGGATGCAGCCATGCTTCGACCCTGCGGGGTGAGCGAAAACGAGCGGGCGGCTTGCCGGCCCAGCCCTAGTGACGATCTATTTTGTTATGGAAATGTCAAGAAAAAGTTATTGCACGTTTGCCCCTGGGGCCATCCTTCGAGACGGCTAGTCCCTTCGGGACCAGCATCCTAAGGATGAGGGCCGTTCTATGTTGCTGCGCCGCTTCCACGCTCTTCCCGCAACCTCAGACCTCATCCTGAGGAGCATGCGTGCGCTGCACGCATGCGTCTCGAAGGATGGCCGCAAGGAAAGAACCAGCCCTATTTAAGGCAATAACCCCCACACTCACCCCTTCGGTTCGATGACGAGCTGCGTTTGTGTCACGACGGCGGCGAGGCGGCCGTCGTTGCGGGTGATCCGGGTTTGCCAGACCATCGTGGTGCGGCCGCGGTGCAGCGGCGTACATTCGGCATGCGCCGTGTCACCGGCCGACAGGGCGGCAAAGAAATTGGTTTTGCTTTCAATCGTGGTGGTGGCAAAGCCCGGCTTCAGGTTCACCACGGTAGCGTGCCCGCCGAGGTTGTCGGCGAGCGCCATGATCGCGCCGCCGTGCAGGATGCCGCGCCCGTTGGTGAGCTCATCGCGCACCGGGAGCTCGGCGGTGATGCGCTCAGGCGAAACATGGGTGATGTTGATGCCGACGAGTCTGGCGAAGGGCGGTTGTTTGACCGGCGGATTCGACATTTGTGCAAAGGCTCAAAGAAAAGAGCGCTCTCCGATCATAGCGGAAAGCGCTCAAGGCAACAAAAGATGACCTGATCGGAGGTCAGCGCGGCTGCGGAACGATGCGCAGGTAGGGCCGCGGCGCCTTCCAGCCGTTCGGGTATTGCTTCTTCGCCTCCTCATCCGAGACCGACCCGGCGATTACGACATCCTCGCCTTGCTTCCAGTTCACCGGCGTCGCCACCTTGTGCTTGGCGGTGAGCTGAAGCGAGTCGATCACCCGCAGCACCTCATCAAAGTTGCGGCCGGTCGTCATCGGATAGACGAGGACCAGCTTGATCTTCTTGTCGGGACCGATGACGAAGACATTGCGCACGGTCTGATTGTCGGCCGCGGTACGCTGACCGGCGTCGCCTGAAGCCGCGGCCGGCAGCATGCCCCACGCCTTGGCAATGCGCAGATCGGGGTCGCCAATCATCGGATAGTTCGGGGCAAAGCCTTGGGTCTCTTTAATGTCCTCGGCCCACTTCGCATGCCGATCGACGGGGTCGACCGAGATGCCGATGATTTTTACGCCCCGCTTGTCGAACTCCGGCTTGATACGGGCCATGTAGCCGAGTTCGGTCGTGCAGATCGGGGTGAAATCCTTCGGATGCGAGAACAGCACCGCCCAGGAGTCGCCAAGCCACTCATGGAAACGGATCTTGCCTTCGGTGGTGTCCGCCTCGAAGTCCGGGGCTGTGTCATTGATTGCGAGTGTCATCGCAAGTCTCCTCTGGTCCGGACGTAACCGTCCGTAGCTTGTCCGGGGCCACCATATAGGCTCATGTCGGCAGGCTGGCCAGCGATCACGGCGCCGCGCTGACGATTGGCAAAACCCTGCCCGAGGCCCGGGCGAATGGCTCACGTTTTTTCCATTGGCTGCACCCGGGAAAGAAAAAATCCCCGGGACCCGGCCGCCGTTCGGACGCCGCCGTTGACATCGTCGTCCAGGCAACGCAAGCGTAGGGCTGTCGGGTAGATCGGCTGTGGGATGTTCAAGCGCGTTCTGATCGCCAACCGCGGCGAGATTGCCTGCCGCATCATCAAGTCGGCCCGCCGCATGGGGATCGCAACTGTCGCGGTCTTTTCCGAGGCGGATCGCGACGCGCTGCACGTGGAAATGGCGGATGAGGCCGTGTTCATCGGCCCGCCCCCCGCGGCCGAGAGCTATCTCAAGATCGATAAGATCATTGAAGCGTGTCTCGCCACCGGCGCCGAGGCGGTGCACCCAGGTTACGGCTTCCTCTCGGAGCGCGAAGCATTCCCGATCGCCCTGGAGAAGGCCGGCATTGTCTTCATCGGGCCCAACCCGCGCGCCATCGCGGCCATGGGCGACAAGATCGAGAGCAAAAAGGCGGCAGCGCGGGCGAATGTCTCGACCGTGCCTGGCCACCTCGGCGTGATCGAGGACGAAGCGCAGGCGATGCGCATCGCCGGGGAGATTGGCTTCCCGGTGATGATCAAGGCTTCGGCCGGCGGCGGCGGCAAGGGCATGCGCATCGCCCATTCCAGTGCCGAGGTTGCGGAAGGTTTTACGCGCGCGCGTTCGGAGGCGCTCTCATCGTTCGGCGACGATCGCGTTTTCATCGAGAAGTTCATCGTCGATCCGCGCCATGTCGAGATCCAGGTGCTGGGCGACAAGCACGGCAACGTCATCTATCTCGGCGAGCGCGAATGCTCGATCCAGCGCCGCAACCAGAAAGTCCTGGAGGAAGCGCCGTCGCCGCTGCTGGATGAAGCGACGCGGGCCCGCATGGGTGAGCAGGCGGTCGCGCTCGCCAAGGCGGTCGGCTACGACTCCGCCGGCACCGTGGAGTTCGTCGCCGGGCAAGACCGCAGCTTTTATTTCCTGGAGATGAACACGCGGCTGCAAGTCGAGCATCCGGTCACCGAGCTCATCACCGGCATTGCTCTTGTCGAGCAGATAATCCGCGTGGCGGCCGGCGAACCGCTCGGCATCAAACAAAGCGACGTGAAGCTCGACGGCTGGGCAGTCGAAACCCGCATCTATGCCGAAGACCCGTTTCGCAATTTCCTGCCCTCCACGGGTCGGCTCGTCACCTACCGGC
>JAFAXD010000316.1 GCA_019241285.1 Xanthobacteraceae bacterium
CACGCTGCTTGGCGGGCCCTATGTGCCGACACCGGATTTTCTCCAGCCGCGCTTCTATCTCGGCCTCGACTGGCTGGTGCTCGATCTATTCTTCACCGGCGCAGCCTTCGTGCTGCTCGAGTGGATCTTCCCACGGGTGCGGCCGGAGCAAGGGCCGCTCAGTCCCGGCTGGCGGCTCGATCTCGCTTATTTCGGCGTCAACCACCTCCTGATCGGCATCTTCCTGGTGGTCTCGACGCATTTTGCCCATGACTATTTCGCCTGGGCGATCAGCCCGTCACTGCAGGCGCATGTCGTCGCCCTGCCGGCGATCGTCCGCTTCGTGCTGGTGATCCTGGCGGCCGATGCAGTCGAATACGTCTCCCACCGCGCCTATCACGAGGTGCCGTGGTTGTGGCGAATCCATGCGGTCCATCATTCACCCGAACACATGGACTGGCTCTCGGGATCGCGCCTCCATTTCTTCGAGCCATTGGCAACGCGCGCCCTGGTCCTGGTGCCGATCGTCCTGCTCGGCTTCCCGCAGGACACGATCTTCGCCTATCTCATTTTCATCTCCGTGCAATCGGTGCTGATCCATTCAAACATCAAGATGGATGTCGGCTGGCTGCGATACGTCATCGTCACGCCGCAATTCCATCACTGGCACCACGCGTCGGACGCCGAGGCCATCGACAAGAACTACGCGGCACACACTCCGCTGTTCGATATGCTGGGCAGAACCTGGCACCTGCCCAAAGACCGCTGGCCGGTCAATTACGGTACGGTGAAGCCGATCCCCGGCGGCATGCTCGGCCAGTTCGTGCACCCCTTCGTCGGGCCGGTGAAGGAATTTCTCGAACATCGGGACCCATGAAGCGGCGTGTTCTTCTGTTGCCGGCGTGAGAGTCGCAGCGCGTTTGCTCACTGAGGAAAATCGGGTTGGGGCGATGCCGGTGATGCGTGCTCTTCGGCAATGTCGGTGACTGGAGCAGAGATGCAACCGGCCGCCTCGAACGGACGCGGCCGGTTATCCTTATCCGGTATAGGCGAGCAAATGCCTTCTTGCGCCAAACCCGCTGGCTAGCCCGTCGGGCCGCCTTGAAGGGCGGCGAGAAGCTTGGCGCCGTCAGGCACGCCCCAGCCGGTGCAGGCATCCCATCCCGGACCTGCCTGATATTGTCCGCCGAGCAGACCATCGGTGTCATTGTTGCCGACGGTGATGTCGCGCAACACGCCTGATGGCCCGAACTTGGAATAGAGCAGCGCATTGAAATTGCCGGACCGCGCGCCGTTCGCCGCATTGATCCGCGCAATCAGGCTGGCCCAGAGCGGTGCGGAAGCGCTGGTGCCGCCGACGACGCCGAGCTTGCCGCCTGACATCGTCAGATAGCCCGTGGCCGGATCGGCGTTGGCCGCGACATCGGGGATCGCGCGTCCGGCGAAGTTGCCGGGATTGATCGAATTCGGCACGATGCCGCTCTGCCAGCTCGGGACCGGCGTGATGTCGCTGACGCCGCCGCCGGTGCCGCTGCCGGGTCCGTCATTCCAGACGGTCTCGGTGATCTGGACATGCTTCCTTGAATTCGCCCGGGCATGCAGGGTCGTGCCGCCCACCGCCAGCACGTAGGGACTTGTGGCCGGGAAGTTCACATGGGCCCGGCCGTCCTGCATCTGGGCTTCCGAACCGTCGTCACCGGTCGACACGCAGAACGTGATGCCGAGCTGGGCGGCGGCGAGGAAGCTGTGGTTGCAATGGTCGATCGCCGCGGGTGACCAGATCACGCCGGCATTGTTGAAGGCCTGGTTCTCGTCCCAGCCCCAGCTGATCGAGACCACGGAGGGATCGTTGACGCTGTCGCTGATGACGTTGGCGAGGCAATCGACCAGCCCTTTCTCATCGAATGTCGAGAAATAGGTCGCGATCCTGGCGCCGCCGCCGAGCGCACCGGCAACGTCGACATCCAGCATCACCTCACCGGTCGAATCCGGATCGCCGGCCGGATCGGTGGAGACGCCATCGACGGCGATGACTGCGACCTCAGGCGCGGGAACGCCGATCTTGCTGAAATAGGCTGCGACGTCGGGTGTCTCCACACCGCCACCGAATTCAAGCAGGCCGATGCACTGGGTGCTCGCATCGACCTTGGGAAAGTTATAGATGGTGCCGAGCTCGGTCGGAATGAACCAGTGTCGCACCGAGCTTGCGAAATCCGGCTTGGCGCTGCTTGCCAGATGGCGCGAGCGGCGGAGCACGCGGTGGTTGTTCAGGCCGAACACGCCGGTGATGGCATCGCCGACCTCGGTCGGGACGCGCACCGGGCCGGTGCGGGCGTGGAAGTCGCCAAGCTTCGGATGGGAATAATCGAACAGGGTGACGCCAAAGGCGCTGCTGACGTCGTCGACCGTCCCGGCAACTCCGATCCGCGCCGCGGCGGGCTCGTTGCGGGTGACGACAAGCTTGTGCGCCTTGGCAAAGTCCTCAATCGACTTGATCGCCTTGGGATCGGAGCCGTATCTGCTCGCGAGCTGGTCGCGCGTCATGTACTTGCGATCCTTGGGGAGCTTCTTGTCGAGGTCGGACAGATCAGGCAGATCGGCGGTGCGCTTGACGCCGAGCGTCAGCTCGATCCAGCGCTGGCCGTTGGTTCGGCGCATCGCCTTCGAGCCCGTCGGCAGTTGATGGACGGAGTTGGGAAGTTCGACCATGTGGGGTGTTGCACTAGGGGACATAGTATTTCCTCCTTGCACGGGTGGTTGGTGCGCTGGAAAACTGGATTGCGGACGCGGGTCCTGTTGGTTCGAAAGCGTTCAGGTGTTCGAAAATGGATCGCAATGGGCCGGAAGAAAAAGCCGGCAGGTCAGTAGACCAAACCTAAAATAGCAATCTTAAGCTATGCATCCTAACAGCGGGGCGTCGATGCGGCAAAGCCGATCGCGCCGCG
>JAFAXD010000428.1 GCA_019241285.1 Xanthobacteraceae bacterium
TCGGACGGGTCAAAGCGGGGGTAAAGTGGCTCATTGCCGCACGTTTTCCGATTTCGGCCAGCGTCGGGTATGGCACCATAACCCCGGCCAGCGCCCGAATATTCAGCCGCTGCGCGATCGCCAGTGTGAAGGTCGAGATCAGCTCCCCGGCCTCACGACCGACGATGCTGGCGCCGAGAATGCGCCCCCGGCCTGTCGTTAACACCTTAATGTGCCCGCGCGTTGCCTGCTCGATCTGAGCACGGTCGTTCTCATGGTAGGGCCAGCGCAGGACGCGAATCTCGAGTCCGCGCCGCTTTGCCTCGGCCTCGGTCAACCCCACCTGCGCCAGTTCGGGATCGGTGTAACTCACCCATGGCAGCGCTGCATCGCTCGCCCGCACCGGTAGACGGAATAGGGCATGACGAATCACAATGCCCGCATGGTAGTTGGCGAGATGGGTGAATTGCGGCCCGGCGGCGACGTCGCCGATCGCATAGACACGTCGGTTCGTGGTGCGCAGCTGGCGATCCACCGTGATGCCGTGCGGCGTTACCGCAATCCCCGCACGATCGAGGCCCAGATTGGCAGTGTTGGGCCTGCGGCCCGCCGCGAGCAGGAGATGACTGCCGTCCACCGGCTCGCTCCTGCCCTCCAGGCTCAGGCGCACGGTTTGGGCGTCACCGCTGATCTTCACGATCCTGGAATTGGGGCGTAGCGCGATGCCCTCGCGTTCGAGGGCACTCACCACCAGCCCGGCACATTCCGGATCATCGTTGGCGAGTGGAATTGCAGCGTCGATCACCGTCACCGCGCTGCCGAGCCGGCGGAAAGCTTGCGCCAGCTCCAGCCCGACCGGCCCGGCACCGATGACAACGAGATGCTCGGGCAGCGTTGCCAGGTCGAAGATGGTCTCATTGGTCAGGTACGCGGTCTGCGCCAATCCGGGGATTGGCGGAATGGCCGGTGATGAACCGGTCGCGATCACAAACCGGCGCGCCGCAATCGCAGTTTCACCCACCACGACCGTATTGCGGTCACGAAACTCCGCATGACCGGCGATCACCCGCACGCCGAGCGCGGTGAAACGGGCAACTGAGTCGTTCGCAGCGAGCGTCGCGATCGCGCCGTGCACGTGCGCGCGCACTTTGGCGAAATCGACCTGGACCGCATCGGCCGTGACCCCGAATGCTGGCGCGCGCCGTAGCTCGGCGACGCGGCGCGCGGCCGCAACCAATGCCTTGGAGGGAACGCATCCGTAGTTGAGGCAGTCGCCGCCCATGCGGCCCTGCTCGATGAGGACCACCGGGGCGCCCAGGGCGGCAGCCGCGGCTGCAACCGAAAGCCCGCCCGCGCCTGCGCCGATGACACAGAGGTCAGGCGTCAACGCCGCGGCGCTCACGGGTGCTGCTTTGCCTTCACGTACTTGACCACCACGGGGACGAGCGCGAACACCGCCAGAACAACGAAGCCTGCCACCAGTCGCGGTGTCACCAGCGCGTGTACGTCAAAACCGAGATGGCAATCGACGCCGCCGACCGCGAGACAAGCTTGGTAGGCAGCGCGCTGGGCGTCGATCACGCTGTCGAGGCCGGAACCGAAGAAAGCGAAAACGAAGCTGCCCGGAATGATGCCCAGCGCTGTCGCGGCAACGAACGGGGCGGGACGAACGCCCGCAAGCGCCGGCACCAGATTAACGAGCCAGAACGGAACCAGCGGCACGAGCCGCAGGAATAGCAAATAACAGAACGCGTCTTTACGAAAACCTGTCATCAGCTTGTTGACCGTCGGCCCGGCACGGCGGATCAGAATTTCGCCGACGGCCCCGCGCGCGATCAGAAAAATGATGGTCCCGCCAACCGTTGCACCGATGATCGCGCCGAACGCCCCCAAAAGCGTACCGAACACGACCCCGCCCATGACCGTCAGCACGAGCGCGCCGGGGATCGAAAACGCAACCACCGTGATGTAGAGCAACACGTAGGCCGCAAAGGCGGGACCGCGGTGCTCGAGGACGACCCGCTCAATCGCGGCGTGGTGTCGCACGAGCGACTCGAGCGACAGCTCGCGATTAAGCCCCAGGCCAAATACGACGATCAGCCCCGCCACGACGATTGCGAGCGGCAACAGCCGCCGCACGCCCAGCGGACGGACCAGCGGCTGCGCATGCTGGCGGGTTTCGGCGGGCACTGACATCTACTCGATCCGGCCGGGGGTGTCTTTTCTATTGTTTGAGCATGATCTTTTCCGAAAACCGGCATCCACTTTTCGGGATCATGCTCTAGTTATAGCGGAGGGTTCGCGCAGCGGGGCCGTCCTCACTGCGAATTGACCCAAAAAATGCAGCGCCGAGAACGTCTTGCGAACACTGCGGCCGGCCCCACCTACCCGGCAAGGTGGCGGCACGAATTGGGCAACAATTGACGAGCTTTTCCCCCTCCCGTATAAGCCCGGCCAACCCCGGCAGCGCGGACGAATTGCGGCTTGCGCCAGTGTCCGGC
Organism: Xanthobacteraceae bacterium; assembly: GCA_019241285.1. Taxonomy (GTDB): domain Bacteria; phylum Pseudomonadota; class Alphaproteobacteria; order Rhizobiales; family Xanthobacteraceae; genus JAFAXD01. The sequence continues at coordinate 2,481 of JAFAXD010000428.1, forward strand.
GATGCGTTTTGCACAACCTCTCCTTGGTTGAAACAAGCGGAGAAAGCCCGTGAAGCGGACCTATCAACCCAGCAAGCTGGTACGCAAGCGGCGTCACGGCTTTCGCGCCCGCATGGCGACCAAAGGTGGCCGCAAGGTCATCAACGCGCGCCGCGCGCGCGGTCGCAAGCGCCTGTCCGCTTGACCTTGGCGCCGCCCTTGCAACGGTTGCGGCAACGGGCGGATTTCATTGCAGCGGCATCGGGAGCCAAAGCGCACGCACCAGGCTTCGTGTTGCAGTCGCGGGCGCGGGGCGATGAAGCGCCGCCGCGGGTCGGCTACACCGTTTCGAAGAAGGTCGGCAATGCGGTTGTGCGCAACCGGGTGCGGCGGCGGCTTCGGGAGGTCGTGAGACTATCGGGCGCGGCGCGAATGCAGACGGGCCGCGACTACGTGCTGGTCGGCCGCCGGGCCGCACTCGATCTGGCGTTTGACCGATTGATCGACGATATGTCCGGCGCACTGACCAGGGTCAACCGCGCGGACCGGCGCTAAAGCGAAGACCATGCAAGACCAGAAAAATACAATCATTGCGATTGTCCTCTCGGCAATCGTCCTCATTGCGTGGCAGTATTTTTTCGCCACGCCGCAAGCCAACCGGCAACGCCAGCTCGCCGAGCAGCAGCGCCAGGAGCAGGTCGAGAAACAGCCGGCCGCGCCGGCCGGCACCGCGGGCAGCCCGACAGCGGGCGCCCCGCAAGCTCCCGGCCAAGCCGCATCAGGTGCCGCACCGCAGCCGCGTGAGAAGGTGCTCGCGGCAACGCCACGCGTTGAAATCGACACGCCGAGCGTAAAGGGATCAATCGATCTGCGCGGGGCGCGGCTCGACGATCTCTCGCTGGTCAAATATCGCGAGACCGTCGATCCGAATTCGCCGATCGTCGTGCTGCTGGCGCCGTCGGGGACCGAGGACCCGTTCTATGCCGAGTTCGGCTGGATCGCCGGAGCCGGCACGACCGTGAAGCTGCCCAACGCCGACACGGTGTGGCGCCAGGAGGGATCGGGTGCGCTGCAGGTCGGGCATCCGGTCACGCTCGTCTACGACAATGGCGAAGGGCTCGAGTTCCACCGCACCATCGGGGTCGACGACAAGTATCTGTTCACCGTCGAGGACAGCGTCAGCAACAAGGGCGCGGCGCCCGTCACGCTCTATCCCTATGGGCTGATCTCGCGCCACGGCACGCCCAAGACGCTCGGCTATTACATTCTGCACGAAGGCTTCATCGGCGTGCTCGACGGCTCGGTGCAGGAGAAGAGCTACAAATCAATCGAGGAAAAGCGGGCCGACTTCAACAACACCAAGGGTTGGCTCGGAATAACCGATAAATACTGGGCCGCGACCCTGCTCCCCGACCCGCAGGCGAACCTCACCGCGGAATTTTCCGCCGACACCACGACCGCGATCAAGCGGTACCAAGCCTCGTACTTTCTCGACGCGCACACGGTTGCACCCGGGGCCACGACCAGCGCCATGGGGCGACTGTTTGCCGGGGCGAAGGAGGTCTCGGTCGTCAACGGCTACAACGATGCCCTGCATCTCGACCGCTTCGACCGGCTGATCGATTGGGGCTACCTCTATTTCATTACCAAGCCGATGTTCTGGGCGCTCGACTCGATCTACAAGCTGGTCGGCAATTTCGGCATCGCCATTCTGATCGTCACCGTCATCATCAAGGGGCTGTTCTTCCCGCTTGCCAACAAGTCTTACGCGTCGATGGCGAAGATGAAGACGATCCAGCCGAAGATGCAGGCGCTGCGCGAGCGCTATGCGGACGACAAGGTCAAGCAGCAACAGGAGCTGATGGAGCTCTACAAGACCGAGAAGATCAATCCCATCGCCGGCTGCCTGCCGATCCTGATCCAGGTGCCGGTGTTCTTCTCGCTCTACAAGGTGCTGTTCATCACCATCGAAATGCGGCACGCGCCGTTCTTCGGCTGGATCAAGGACCTGTCCGCCCCGGATCCGACCACGATCTTCAACCTGTTCGGCCTCATCCATTGGGATCCGTCGCAAGTTCCCGTCATCGGCCACTATCTGATGCTGGGCGCCTGGCCGCTCATCATGGGCGTCACCATGTGGGCACAGATGAAGCTCAACCCGCCGCCGCCCGATCCGGCGCAGAAGGTGATCTTCGACTGGATGCCAGTGATCTTCACCTTCATGCTGGCCGGCTTCTCTGCCGGGCTGGTGATCTACTGGGCCTGGAACAACTCGCTGTCGGTGCTGCAGCAATCGGTCATCATGAGCCGGCACGGCGCCAAGATCGAGCTGTTCGACAACATCAAGTCGATTGGCACCAAGGTAAAAGGGCTGTTCCGCCGAGGTCCACGGGTTCTGTAGGGTCTCTTTTCAACTCGACTGACTCTCCATTCGTCATTGCGAGGAGCGAAGCGACGAAGCAATCCAGCTCGGCGGCCCAAATTCGGTTACGCCCACCAGGATTCTCTGGATTGCTTCGCTTCGCTCGCAATGACGATTCATCGGGACGAGCCCGGCCACACGAGGCACTTGGGAGGCAATGTCCTTCACCGCCAACGAAATCGAAACTGGGCGCAAGCTGTTTGCGGGCGAGTGGGACTTTGCCACGGCCGCGAGCTCGCTTGCGTCGCTGCCGCCCATGAATGGCGTAGAGATCGCCTTCGCGGGCCGCTCCAACGTCGGCAAGTCGAGCCTGATCAATGC
>JAFAXD010000146.1 GCA_019241285.1 Xanthobacteraceae bacterium
GCGATAGTACTCCGGCCGTTGCGTTGGCATTCTCGGCGAACGTAGCGCTCAGTTTGGCGAAATTCATATTGGTGACGTCGAGCGCGCTGCCCGCGACGTTGAAGTTTGCGACGGTCTCGTTGCTGAAATCCGCCGCGGTGCCCGTTAGCGAAGGCGCATAGAGGCTCGCGATCTTGCCGAGGGCCGTCGCGTCCGCGCCGACCTGCGCCGCCGTGAGCGTTAGTTTCGGCGTGCCGGGGTCCGTCAAGGTGATCGAAGTCAGCTCGCCCGCTGCGGCCAGGTGCTGAAGCCCCGCGAGGTTCGCGCTGACATTGGCGGCCGTGTCGGAGACCGCAATCCCGGCCGTCAAGTTGCTCGGAGATCCGGAGGACAGAGCGGCAGCGGCCGCGGCGGCTGTGACGCCGTAAATCTGGATCGACGTGTTGGTGAGCGCGCCGTTGGCGGTGAAGCCGAAGCTCGTGCTGGCGCCTTGCGCCAGTGTGCCGTCCCAGGAGGCGTTGCCGATGATGTAGCCGTTGGCGTTCTGCGAGATGATCTGCGCATTCCAGATATTCGTGATCTGGTAGGGCATATCGATTTCGATCTGCCAGGCGGTCACAGCCGACCCGTCGTTGGTCACGGTGACGTTGCCCTGAAAGCCGCCGTTCCAGATGTTGGTGGCGCTGAATTGTCCCTGCAGGTCAGTGGAGGGCGAAGGTGAAGGAGCCGGGACCGGCGTCGGCGTTGGGCTCGGCGTTGGTGTAGGTGGCGGCGATGGTGATGCGCTGTCGAGAATCGTGGCCGTGCCAGTAGCGGTCGCCAGCGTGGCGCCTTGGGCATTGGTCAGCACCACGGTGAACTGCTCGTTCGGATCATTCTCCGTGTCGGCCGTGATCGGGACCGAAATGGTCTGACTCTGCTGACCTGGCGCGAATGTGAGGGTGCCGCTCGACGGAGTGAAGTCGGCGGTGGTCGCCGTGCCGGCAACGGTGTGGTAGTCGACGGTAATTGTCTGCGATGCCGGCGCGGACAGCGTCACCAGGAAGTTCGCCGCGCTGCTGCCACCACCGCTGCTGCTGCCGATCGGTTGTTCGATCGGCTGCAAGTAGGTGAGCTTGGCGGTATTCACAGTCGTCCAGTCGTCCGCCAGGATGCCGCCGGTGTCGCCCGAGTTGGGATTCCACGACCAGTAAGTCCAGCTGATGCCCTTCTTGCCGGCAGCAAGGCCCGAAGTGCCGTCGTTGTTGAAATCGCCGCCCATGTAGGCGGTGAGCGCTTTGAGCCACGGGGCGTCCTTGGGATCCGTCAGCTTGGTGCCAAACTCACCAACCCACACCGGGGCAATGTTCTGCTGATAGATGTAGCCCCACATCTGCGTGAACAGCGATGGCAGGTTGGCGGGGTAATTGGCCGCCTGGAACCAGGGCTGCGGGTAGACCGAATTAGGATAATCGTGCGCCGAGTAGACCAGTTTGTTGGGCTCATTGAGCACTACCGGATGGTCCTTCACACCCATCAGGTTGCCGCCCCACCAGTAGCTCTGGCCGTTATAGGTGCCGATGCCCTCGACGAAGACCAGCCAGTTGGGATTGACCTGGCCAATCGCGTTGCCGGCCTGTTCCGAAGCCTTCACCCAGTCGTTGACGCCGCCGTCGCCCCAGGTGCCGTTGTAGGGCTCGTTGTGCAGGTCCGCGCCAATCACCGAGGAGTCGTTGGCGTAGCGCTGCGCCAGCATCTGCCAGTCCGACACCCATTGCGCCTGGCTGTACTGAGAATCGTACCAAAGGCCGTTCGCCGACGTGCCGTCACCGGCCTCGCTACGGTGATGATCGAGGATGATCTTGATGCCGATCTGATCGGCGTATTGAACGATCTTGTCCATGACCTGCAGGCCGGTAAGGCCCTGGAGGTCCGGGTTGAGCGAGTAGTTGATGCCGCTGGCGACCGCGGTGGAATGCAGCATCTCGCTGGAGAATGGCAGCCGGATGGTGTTGAACCCGAGCTGCACCATCTGGTTCATCATGTCCTTGTAGTTGCGTGCCCACAGGCCATCGGGCGACATGTTGGTCGATTCGAGGCCGAACCAGTTGACGCCCGCGATCTCGACCGACTGACCGGCGCTGTTGACGATCTGGTTGCCGACGGTGCTGAGCGGACCGGAGAGCGCGCCGCCGCCGCTCGTGCCGCCCTCGATCACCGTGGTGTTGTTGATGCTGAGCGCCGGCGACGCCGCCTGGATGGTGCCGGTGCCGATTCCCTGCGCGATCGTTCCGCCGGTGGGGTTCGACAAGACAACGTTGAACGATTCGGCGGCGGCAATGGCATCGCCCGTCGCTGACACCTGAATGGTTTGTTGCGTCTGGCCGGGCGCAAACGTCAGGGTGCCCGACTGGGCGACGTAGTCCTTGCCGGCGAGGGCGGTACCGTCCTGGGTGGCGTAGTGCACGGTAAGCGGTAAGCCCGAGGCTGCCGACAGCGAGACCGTGAAGCTTCCCTGCCCCGGCGAACCGGCGCTACCTTCGGCGAAGCTCGCATTCGATATGCTCACGGACGGCGGAGCATCGTCGTTGAGGATCGTGCCGGTCGCGGTGCCGTGTGCCAGCGTGGCGCCACTTGGGTTGGAGAGCGAGAGGGTGAGCGTCTCGTTCGCCTCGTAGGTGGTGTCGCCGGCGACTTTGATGTGCACGAGCTGGGAGGTCTGGCCGGGCGCAAAGGTGAGGGTGCCCGTCGCCGCCGTGTAGTCGGACCCCGCAGTCGCCGTGCCATCGGCGGTGGCATAAGCGACGGTGACCGGTGTCGTGGATGTCGCCGACAGGCTCACCGTGAAGGCAAGATCGCTCGTGCCGCTGTTGCCCTCAAGCACCGAGGCGTCCGCGAGGGAGAGTGTCGGCAGCGTCGGCGGCGGCGGAGCCCCCCCACCGGCGGGCACGCCGTTGATCATGAAGCCGGACGCCGCGGTCCCGCCGCTTGCCTGAAAGCCGAACGAGGCCGACTGGCCAGCCGCGACCTGGCCATTGTAGGCGGCGTTGCTCACCACGTAGTGATTGCCGACGTGGCTTACGATCGTGGCGTTCCAGATATTTGTGATGCTCGCGGTGCTGTCGAACTCGACTGTCCAGCCAGTCAACGCGCTGCTTCCCGCCGTGACGGTCATCGCGCCATTGAAACCGGAGCCCCAGTTGCTGGTGACCGTGTAGGCGAGCGACGCGGCGCCCGCGACCGGCGGTGCATCGTGCAGAATGGTGCCGGCGGCTGCGGCCCGGGCCAGGGTGGCGCCGCTCGGCGCAGTCAGCGCGAGCGTAAAGCTTTCGCTCGGCGCCGCGAGGCTGTCAGCGAGAATGGGCACGCTGATCGTCTGCGTCGTCTGGCCCGGGGCGAAGGTGAGCGTCCCCGACAAGGCATTGTAGTCGGTGCCGGCTTTGGCGGTGCCGTCAGCCGTTGCGTAATGCACTGTTACGGCTGAGGTCGCAGCCTGCGAGAGGGTCACGGTGAAGCTGAGCTGGCCCGTGCCGTTGCTGCTTTCCGTGATCGAGGCGTCGGCAACCGACAGGGTCGGGACGACAGGGGGAGGGGCATTGCTCGTGCCATTGAGGTTGAAGCCGGTGGCCGTGGTGCCACTCGCACTTTCGGTTGCCTGGAAGCCGAAGCTCGCCTGCCCGCCTGCCGGCACGTTGGCGTTCCACGGAGCGTTCTGGATCACGTAATGGTTGCCGACATGGCTCACGATCACGGCGTTCCAGATGTTGGTGATGTCGAACCCGGCGTCGAATGCGAGCGTCCAGCCGTTCAGCCCCTGGCTGCCGCCCGGCACCGTCATGCTGCCGGTGAAGCCCGAACCCCAGTCGTTGCCGACCGTGTAGGTGATGGCCATCGCCTTGCCTCCTTGCGCCGAAGATTCCGCCATGTTGGCAGTCGCGATATGCCATGGGGCGATCCGCCCTCCGTGGGGCTGCTCGTCGAAGGCGGCCGAAAATTCGGTGAACTTGGCCGAAAAGGAGCCACAGACCGGCCAAGCGCTTGCTGGTCGCGGGCAAATGGCCTTTTATTACCGCCGCTATAGGCGGCATTGGGGGCTCGCCGGAAACACCATTTTGCGCGCAAATATGCTCAGCATGGCCGCCGGCAGATTGCAGGCGCGGTGGGCCGGCCTGCCGGCCTTCTGGCGGGCACAGATCGCCGGTTGGACTCTGTTTGGCATCCTCGATCTGCTGAACCGGCAATTGGCCTATCGGGACTTCGCCGTCGCCCTCGTGCTGACGCTCATCGTCACGCTGTGCCTCGCAGGGCTCTCTTCTATGATGCGCGCGGTCTATGCTTCACATCCCATCGACAATCGGCTGACGCGACGCGTGCTCGTGCTGATCGCGTTGTTGTCTCTCGCCGCGGCGTCGACGGTCGCACTGATCATTTTCACCTTGCGCCAGATGCTCGACTGGACGATCCCGCATTGGGGTCCGGTCGAAGAGATCGTCATCCCGCTGATCCACTATTTCCTGGCGCTCAGTGCCTGGAGCCTCTGCTATTTCTGGGCCAAGACCGCGTTGGCGGAGCAGGCCGAGCGCCGCCATGCCATGCGTGCCGAGGCTGAGGCCTTGCGGGCCGAACTCGAGGAACTACGCCTGCAGCTCGATCCGCATTTTCTGTTCAATGCGCTCAACGGCGTAGCCGAGGAGGTGCCCGAGCATCCCGATGCCGCGCTCGCGATGTTGCGCGACTTGACGGCTTACCTTCGCCACTCGCTGGACACCATCAATCAGACAGTCGTGACAGTCAGTTTTGAGGTCGGTGGCCTCTCCGCGTATCTCGCCGTGCAGAAGGCGCGCTTTGGCGAGCGGCTCAAGTCCACCGTCGATGTGACGCCGCAGGCCGCGCAGCGCCGCATCGCGAGCTTCTTGCTGCAGCCGCTGGTCGAGAATGCCGTCAAGCATGGGCGGCGCGAACATGGTCTCGAGGTCCGCGTCGACATTCGCGCCGAGGGTGAGGCCCTGCATGTCCTGGTCGAGAACACCGGCACCCTCGCGGAGGATAACGGATCACGCCCGCGCCGGCCAGGACTCGGGCTTGAGAACGTCCGCCGGCGGCTTGCGCTGCATTATCCTCAGCGTCACAAATTCACATTAGGCAGCACCCACAATTCCGTTATTGCAGCGCTGGTGCTGGAGGGCGAGCCTTGCTCCGGGTCCTGATCGTCGATGACGAGCGTTTGGCGCGGCAGGCGCTGCGCCGCCTGCTGGCCACGCATCCCGAGGTCGAGATCGTCGGTGAGGCCGAGAGCGTTGCCGAGGCCCTGCAGGCTATCGAGCAAACAGAGCCACAGCTCGTGTTCCTCGACATCGAGCTTGGCAGTGGGGACGGCTTCGACATCCTCGCTGCATTGGAGCGCTCGCCGATGATCGTATTCGTCACGGCCTTCGCCGAATATGCGGTCGAGGCCTTCGCGGTGAATGCAGTCGATTATCTGCTCAAGCCGGTCGAGCCTGAGCGACTGGCGGAGGCGGTCGCGCGTGCCGCGCGAGAGGCCGCCGCTGCTGAGCTGCCGTCCGATTCGGCCGCGAAAGGCGTGATCGCGCTCAAGACACCGAAACGGACGGTGCTGGTGCGGCCGACCGAAATCGCAGCCCTGCGTGCCGACGGCGATTTCACGCATGTCCTGGTAGCCGACCAGCCGGCGCTGATGATGTGGCGCACCCTCGGACATTTCGAGAGCGTGCTGCCATCCCCACCGTTCCTGCGGCTGGGTCGCTCGCTGATCATCAACCGCGACCGGGTCCAGAATGTCGAGACGCCCTCGCGCGAAGTCGCGCGCGTGACCCTGCAGGGGATGGCCGAACCGCTCACGCTCGGCCGGGCCGCCGCTGCTCGTCTGCGCAAGGCATTGAGCGCGGGATGATCAACATCCACTCGCGCCTGTCCGCTCTGGAGTTGACATGTTTGACGATTGCTCGCGAACGGCGAGCGGCACCGCGGAAGTTCTTGATGTTTGTCATGCTATTGACGGTCAATCCGGCGTACAAACTGGTCCAGCCCTAGGCGGAGGTGACATGAGCCCAGGTTGCGTGCATTGGTTTGATCGGGTGATCGCAACCATCCTCATGGCAGTAGATCGTTGGGATCCGACAGATCAGGAAATACTCGCGCAGCTGCAATCTGTCGGGAGCGAAGTCGAGCAGACCGGATTAGCCCGGCAGGCGCCGGATGAACACCGCGTTGCTGCCTAGCGGCGAAATGCAATTCCGCTCGAAAACCCAATAGTTTCGCCACCCAAACGCCGCAGTGGCCATAGAATCGCCAAGGAGGCTCGCCCCTATGGGTGCTTGGGTTTTTTGTCCGCGAGAGCACCGTGTCCGTCTGGCTTCAGGGATTGCAGGTCAGGACTGTGGTGATCGGGGCGCTCGCGCTTACGCTCTGCCTGCCGGTCATCCTTTGGTTTGTCACTGCCGGGCCGTCGTTCGCGGTTAAGTCCGCGGACGGCACCTTCTCGGCCGCGCTGGTGCTCGTGCTCGTTGGCTTTGTGATTCTGCTGGTGTGGCGCGCGCTCGCCGCGACCTACGCGGTGGACGCCGGGGATCTGTGGGGGACGATCGTCGCAGTCGCGCTTGTGTCTTTCTCTATCTCGTATGGCCTTGGCTTGGTCGCGGACGCGCGTTCGCGCGCCGGGTGGACGATGGCTTTGATCGGCGCCCTAGGCGGGGTTGCCTATGTGGCCATCGACCGATGGGGCAGGGCGCGCCTGCGGGAAGCTGCAGCCAACGACGCCGTGCGCCGCCGGCGAGCCGAAGAAGCGGCGGCGCGTGCACGCAGGGCCTCCGAAGAAGAAGCGGCGCGCTGGCAGCGGGCTCGCCAGGATACGCACACAGGGCCCCGCCACGGTCAGCGAACCTGGTGGGACATTCTCGGCGTGTCGCCGCACGCCAGCATCGACGAAATCAATCAGCGCTACCGCCAGCTCGTCATGCAATATCACCCGGATCGGGTGGCCGGTCTGGGCCCCGAGTTGATCGAAGTGGCCGAGCGGCAGACGCGGCTCATCAACGCGGCCTTGGCGGATGCCCGCCAGGCACGAGGACACGTCGCGGGGGACGTGGATTGAGCGGGCGTGCTTGATGCCGCCGCTTGCGATTCGATCAACAACACATCGAGGGAGCCCGGTCGCTCCCAGTTGACCGGGCGAACGCCAGGTCGGCAGGGTCGTGCCAGGGTTTGCCCGCCGCGCGATCCAAGCTAGGCTCCGCCCCTACACGCGTCACAGCGCGCGCCCAAGAAACGCACCGGGAGGAGACCGCATGTCCGTTGACCGCCGAACATTAGCGCCGGTGCTTGCCCGGCGCGGAGTGCTCAAAGGCGGGGCCGCGGCGGCCGGCGCGCTGCTGTTGCCGGGGGCGCTGCGGGCGGCGGAGCCGCGCCGCGGCGGTACGCTGCGCGTCTCCATGACCTACAACCCGGCGGCACTCGATCCCATGACGGGACGCAATGCGCCCGATTTCAACACACTGCTCGCGATCTATGACGGGCTGATCGATCTCGACCCGCCGACCCTGCAGCCCAAGCCTGGGCTTGCCAAGGCATTCACCTGGAAGGATCCGACCACGCTCGTGCTCGATCTCGAGCAGAACGTCACCTTCCACGACGGCACCAAGTTCGATGCGGAGGCGGTCAAGTTCAATCTCGATCGCTATCGCAGTGATGCGCGCTCCAACGTGAAGCCCGACTGCTCAACCATCGACCGCGTTGATGTCGCCGGCCCGCACCAGGTGGTGATCCACCTCAACCGGCCCAACTCGTCACTGCCGACGATCCTCGCCGATCGCCCCGGTCTGATGGTCTCGCCCACCGCGATTGCGAAGGCCGAGGGCGGCAACATCGACCGCGCGCCGGTCGGCACCGGGCCGTTCCGCTTCGTGAGCTGGCAGGACAATGACCGTATCGTGCTCACCCGCAATGAGAGCTACTGGCGGCCAGGGTTGCCGTATCTGGACGCGCTCACGCTTCGCATCATCAGCGAGCAGCCCACGGGACTGCGCTCGGTAATTGCCGGCGAGAACGACATGGCGATCAATATCGACGTGCAGCTGAAAACGGTGGCGGATCGCGCCGGCAATCTGGTGGCGCGACTCGTTCCGACTACATTCTTTTGGGGCGCCTACATCAACTTTGCCAAGCCGCCGCTCGACAATCTCAAGGTGCGGCAGGCGCTCGCCTGGGGCATCGATCGCGACGCGATGAACAAGGCGATTGCGCTCGGTCTCGACACGCCCGGCAACGGCGTGCTGCCAAAGGAGCACTGGGCCTGCGATCCGGCAACGTTCAACATGTACGGCTACGATCCCGACAAGGCGCGCAAGCTTTTGGCAGAAGCCGGGTACCCCGACGGAGTCGATGTGCCGATGATCGGCTGGTCCGACCAGACGGCGATGCAGCGCCAGGAAGTTGCGATGGCGCAACTCGCCAAGGCAGGGATCCGCGTGCAGCTCACGCCCGCGTCGCCGCAGGATTCGTCGATCATGTTCTTTGGCCCGCAAAAGAAAGGCTCGGCGCGCATGAGCGGCATGGGCGGCTACGCCGACCCGAGCCAACAATACGACAATCTCCTGAGCAAGGACGCCTATTACAATGCCGGCCACGTCGAGCTTCCGGGCTATCGTGAGCTGATCAACGCGACGCAGGCAACCGACGACCTCGCTGCGCGCAAGGCGGCTTTCGCCAAGTTGCAGCGCTTTGTCATCGAGAATGCCTTGGTGCTCACGTTCCTGTTCCAGACAAACCTGATGATTGCGCAGAAGTCGGTGCAGGGCGTAACCGTTGACCTCACCAACAAACCGCGCTTCCACGCCGCGTGGCTCGCGGCGTGACTGATGGAAACATAGGAGTGACTGACGGTGAGTATGGCAGCAAGTGATGCGAGGGGCGCGGCGAGCGAGCCGGCATTCGTCCAGCAGCCGGAGAAATACTGGGACCGTCTGTTCGCGCCCGGCGGACACGCCGCCATGATCACCACGGTCGACGGGGAGGGACGGGTCAATGCCGCGTCCTACGCGACTTGCGTGCGCATCGTGCACAAGCCGGTGCAGATCGCATTCACCACCAGCCAGGCGGGCGATACCGGCCGCAACGTCGCCGAAACCGGTCAGTTCGTTGTCAATCTGCCCTCGTTCGAGCGCGACATCCTGGAGAAGGTGCGTATTGTCGGCCTGCCGTTTGCGCGCGGCGTGAACGAGTTGGAGAAGGCGGGGCTGACGGCATTGCCCTCAACGTTGGTGAAGGCGCCGCGCATCGCCGAGTGCCACCGCCATTTCGAATGCGAGGTGGTGTGGACCAAGGAGTGGCTCAACCGCATGATGGTCGTCGGCAACGTCGTCGCTGCGTCGGTGCGCGCTGATTGCGTCGACCACAAGGGCTATATCGTCTGGGAGCGAATCAAGCCTGTCGCGTTCTGTGGCGCGCCGTATGTCAACATGTTTGCCGCCGGCTATGAAACGATGGCGGTCGGCTTGCCCTACGACGGGCCGGAGGCGCAGGCGGCGGACCAGAGCGTCCGCCGGATGTTCGAGGATATGTAACCAGCCGCCACGCCTCAGGCGCGCGGCGACCCGGGGTGCACGCGTTTGCCCGGAACCACCCGGCAATTCGCGCAAGCCTGGGTCGGCCTCGCGGATGCGCCGGCGCGATGGATCAGCACGACACGGCGCGGGGTCACGGCAGCGTGGGCCTGCGTCAAGCGGGTCACGGCGGCCGCGCGCGCCGGGGTGACGTGCGCTGCGGCGAAACGGGCCTGTGTGCCCTGACGGTTGCGAGCAACGGCCAAGCGGCGTGCGAATGCAGCGTGGTTATTCCGCAGCACAAGCCGCTTGCGCATCGCGGACGCGCTTGACGGGTGATCCGCCAGGACCGGCGCCGCTTTGGCAGCGTCGCCAGCACCTACCTCGGCATCGGTGCGATCGGTGGCGACCGCTGCGACCGCCGCCGACACCGCGCGACGCGCCGCCGCCGGATTCGTGGCAGCGGCAGGCAGGCCCGTGCCGTCGGGCGAGGCGCTCGCGACAGGGGTTTCCGAGTTCGGGGCAGGCTTGATCTCGGTCGCCGGGACGACATGCACGACCTTGTAGCCTTGCTCCTTGAGCTGGGTGAGCAGGCTCGGCAAGGCCGCCGCAGTGCGCGCATGAATGTCGTGCAGCAGGAGGACGCCGCGGTTGTGGTTGGCTGCCAAGCGAGTCATCACGCGCTTGACGATCTCCTGTGGCGAAATCCGATGGTGCCAGTCGTCGCCGTGGAAATCGACACTCCACACCATGATTCCGCGCTCCGCCAGATAAGCTTCTGAGTCCGCCCGATGCAGCAAGCCCGGAAAGCGGAAGAACGGTGCGACCTTGTGCTCATCACCGAGCGCGGCCTGCACTGAGGAAAAGCCTCGATCGATTTCGTCCCGCGCCTTGTCCATTGACATGCGCGTAAACCAGGGATGGCTCCAGCTATGGGTGCCGATCGTGTGTCCCGCGGCCGCAACCTTGCGCACCGACTCCGGATAGGCCGCCGCCATTTTGCCGATCATGAAATAGGTGGCTTTCACGCACTGCGCCGCCATGATCTCCAGGATCTTCTCTGTATGTGGGGGCAGCGGACCGTCGTCGAAGGTGATGACAATCTCATGATCGTCGAGCGGCAAGCTGTCGTGATAGCTCATGGTGCCGATCTTCGGCAATTGTGCCGGATCAACCTCGAGCGTGCGACTCACGCCGAGAGCATCGGGATTGTCGCATTCCGCGGCATGTGCGGCTGCGCCGATTGCCAGGAGCGATGCCGCGACGAGGGCGCCCAACTTGAACATTCATTCATCTCCGGATAGAGCGCCCAATGCTACGCGCGCGAGTCGGAACTAAATTAAATCCTAACGCAAGGTGAGAGCAACTGCTGATGATGTGGATCACAGAGGTTGCCAAATCGCTGTGGCAAAGACATCACCTCGTGGAATACTGAGCGTAAAAACAAGTAGGCGCGCTTGCGAAGCGCCCGCTTGTTCGATGAGGCATCCCCCTCACTCCTGCAATCAGTTCACGCGTGGTGCGCTGGGGGCGCTCGGCTGAGCCTGGACCATTCGGCCGCGGCCTGACATCGGCAGCACAACCACCCTGGTGCCAACGTTTACGCGGGAATAGAGATCGGCAACGTCGGCGTTGGTCAATCGGATGCAGCCGCTCGATACACGTTTGCCGATCGTATCCGGCGCATTGGTGCCGTGGATACGATAAAGCGTGTTGCCGAGATACATGGCGCGTGCGCCAAGCGGGTTGCTGGGGCCGCCCGCCATGAAGCGCGGCAGATAAGGCTGGCGTGCGATCATCTCCGTGGGCGGCGTCCAGTCAGGCCACTCCGCCTTACGAGCAATCGCCTCCACGCCGGACCAGGTAAAGCCCTCGCGGCCGATGCCGATGCCGTAGCGGATCGCCCGCCCGCCGCCGAGCACATAGTAGAGGTACGTGTGCGGCGTATCGATCACCACAGTGCCGGCCGGTTCCTGGGTCGGATAGTCCACGACCTGGCGGCGCAGGTTCGCGGGCAGGTCGGCGCTCTGGCCAAGATCCTCCTGGCTCGCGTCTTCAGCGGCTTCGCGGCCCGAACGCGCGGCTGGCTGCTCAATCAGGCTCTTCGGTGGCAGGTAGGCAGGGCTCTCTTCGGTCGCCTGCGGGCCCCGCAGCAGGGGGGCGAAGATTGCCTCAAGGGGGTTGGCCGGCGATGCAAAGCCGAGCGTCTGGGCAGACGCCGTCGTGCTGCCGAGAGCAACAATAAATGCGGCGGCGGCAGTGGCGAGGCGCAGAGTCTTTTTAATGTTTGACATGACTTACCTCTCAGAACTGTTGGCGCCGATCGTGCGTGTGGCTCTGAGCGATCTTGAAGACGTCACGATTGGCGCCGATGCGACGAACGCCATCCGGCTGCCCGCCTGGCTTGAGGCGGTCGCGCAGGCATTCGCTTTCGTAGTAGGGCCAACCGCGCTGGGAGCAGCTCGGGCCGAGCGGACGCAAGTCGAGACGATCGCCCTTTAGACCCATGCGCGGCGCACGTGCGTCGGCTCCGCTATCGGCAAGCATTGCTGCACCGCCAATGAGCAAGAGCACCGCGGCAACACCGCCGATGATCCTGAACCGCTTTGACACTGCTGACTCCCCACCCAACGCGTTCTGTTGGCGAATTATTAGGATGGTTAAGCCTTGGTTCTCCACTGTACGCAGGGAAGAGGGGTCTGGCAGAACGGGTCGACCCCCCTATACGGGCGTATAGTGGTGCCGCGTTTAAGGGTTGAGTCGCGATCACGGCGCAGTGAGGAAGGCGATTTTCGTAGGACCGGTGTCGCGCGTGCGCGACGAACATCCACCGCGCATGACGCCCGATGCAACGCCAACGCACCGGTCTAGCCTTTGCCCTGATGCTTCGGCGGGCGAAGGCAGCTGGCGCACCCAGCATGGGCATTGCGCCCGAACGCCATTGCCGCGACAAAGGGCAGGCGCAAGGCCCACCCTACGGACTAACCCAACAGTTCCGATTACTGCTGCATCGGGCGATCGGCGGCGTGCAAGGCGCGGTCGAGGCAGCCGATCAGGCTCTCTTCGCTGAACGGCTTGCTGAGCAGGCCAAAGGCGCCACGCGCCAGTACATGATCGCGAATGCGTTGTTCCGGGAACGCCGTAATGAAAATGATCGGAAGCCGATGGCCGTCGGCAAGCAGTCGCTTCTGCAACTCGACCCCATCGATGCCCGGCATCTGCACGTCCGTGATCAAACACGAAGTCTCGCGCAAGCGATCCGATTCAAGAAATTCTTCAGCTGAAGCGAAGGTAGCGGCCCCGTAGCCCAGCGACCGCACGAGTCCTTTAGTGGCCTCGCGTACGGATTCATCATCATCAACGATTGAGATCATAGGCACCTGCGTCAAAACGCTTTTCCTTGTTATGAGGGAGGCGGCGACGAACAACTCCGTGGCGAAGCGTTACGCGTGAGAGTTGGCCGTCCTGGGGTGCAGAAGAAAATTATACTTAGGTTTAAACGAGCTTGCGGATGTGGATCATCGGATTTGCTCGCTTATTGTATGCAAATCATTGGTGCATATGATCTTCAGGCAACCACGCACGCACCCACCTACACGGGAAATACCACCGGTTTGGACGGTGTGTTTTGCTAGAGCTAGGTTAAGCGGGCGTAAAATTAGTTATCAGCGGTTGCGTCGGATGCCCAGCGCATCAACCATTTTTACCAGATCCGCCAGTGACTTCGCGCCCATCTTTCGCATGGCGTTGCCACGATGAACCTTGACGGTGATCTCGGTGACGCCGATCTCGGCGGCGATCTGCTTGTTCATCAAGCCGGTGGTCACCAGCGCGACCACTTCCTGCTCGCGCGGGGTCAGTGTCTCGTAGCGCCCGCGCAAGTTTGAGACCATTGTGTCCTTTTCGCGACGGCTGCGGTCGCGCTCAAGCCCGACCTGCACGGCATCTAGCAATTCCTGATCGCGAAACGGCTTGGTCAAAAATTCAACTGCACCAGCCTTCATGGCGCGGACCGTCATCGGAATATCGCCGTGACCGGTGATGAAAATGATTGGAACATTGATGTTGGCTTTGGCGAGCTCGGTCTGAAAATCGAGCCCACTCAGTCCCGGCAGGCGCACGTCAAGCACAAGGCAACTGGGCGCTTCCGGCAGCTTGGCTTGCAGGAATTCGGGTGCTGAGGCGAAGGTCTCCACCCGTAGCCCAACGGATCCAAACAGACTCTTCAGCGCCTCGCGCAACGAGGCATCGTCGTCGACAACAAACACCGTGGAAGTGGGGGTGGGCCGGTCCATCACGCCGCCTCGTTCGCTGTCGCGACGCCCGCCGGCAACACCACTTCAAACACCGAGCCGTGCGGTTGGGCGGGTGCAGCCGACAACCGCCCGCCATGCGCTTCGATGATCGAACGGCAGATCGCGAGGCCGAGACCGGTCCCGTTTGCCTTGGTGGTGAAGAACGCGTCGAAAATCCGCTCGGCGTTTTTGGGATCGATTCCAACGCCGGAATCTTCGACCGACAAGGAAACGCCGTTGCCGTCATGAATTGACGAGCGCACGCGCAACACGTGTGCTCGATCCGTTATGGGGCTCATCGCATCAATCGCATTATTCATCAGATTAAGCACGACTTGTTGAACCTGCACGCGATCTGCCAGCACCGGCGGCAGGTCGCTGGCGAGCTCGGTGCGGACTGTCACCTTCTGCTTCTTGATCTCGCCCTGAACGAGACCCAGCACTTCCTGCACGATGTCGTTGACGTCATACAGGCCCTTGTGCTGCGCATCCTTCTTGAACATGGCGCGAATGCTGCCGATCACCTCGCTGGCACGATGCCCATCCTTGGCGATTCGCTTCAAGGCCGCGCGCGCCTCATCGAGGTCGGGGGAGGCGTTGGCAAGCCAGCGCAGGCCGGCATTGCTGTTGGTCACGATCGCGGCCAGCGGCTGGTTGATTTCGTGGGCAATGGAGGCAGTCATGGCTCCGATCGTCATCAGCCGGTCGGCGCGCGCGAGCTCGGCCTGCTCAGTAATCTCGCGGTCACGCGCGGCAGCAAGCTCCGCCAGCATATCGTTGAAGACGACGGCAAGATGCCCGATTTCGTCATTGCTGTCGCTCTCGGCGCGCAACGTGTAATTCTTGGTCTCGCGCACAGTCTCGGCAATGCTCTCAAGCCGCTCGAGAGGCCCGACGATGCGCCGATGGGTCATCACGGCGACGACGATGCTCAGCGCCGCCAGCGCGCCGGTCAACAACAAGCTGCGCCGCAGCTTGGCCAGCAGATTGTCGATGCGGTGGTGCAGCAACCGGTCAAGCTCGATCTCGGCGCCGGCCCAAGCAAACAGGGCGTCGCCTACGGCGCGCCCATAGAGGCCATCCAGGGACGCCGTGTCGCTGCTGACGATCAGCCCGCGTGCCTCATTGTCGAATCGCGCCGCATTGAGCGCGCCGAGGTAGGCGCGGGCGCTGCGCGACATGATCAAGAACCAGTTGTCCACCTCGTGCTTGAGGCGACCGTCGACATTGCCGCGATACGCGGCCGAGAGGTCTTCGGCGATAGCGTCAGTGGTCGAGCGTAACAGCCCGTCGAGGACAAAGCGGAGGCTGCCGTCGGTCCCGGTCCCCGGTTGGGGACGGTCGTGGAACAAGACGTGCGCTTCGCCGAGTTGGCCGAGCAGGGTTGGCAGATGGTTGGCGACGGTATTCTGCAGGTAGTAGGTGTCGAGATCAGGGTCCAGCGTAAGATTCGAATCATCGGCGACGCGGGTCGCAAGCTTGCGGGCCTTGTTGAGTGCTTCGAGCACCAGCGTATCCGTCGGCCCATTCTGGGCGCGCCGCGCCAATAGCTCGCGCAATGTCGTCAACAGCGAATCGGCGAGTTCCTTAGTCTGAAATTTGCCCTCGACGCTATCTTGCTCCTCGGCGAGGGCGCTCAACACTTTTTCCGGTGCTGCCGCGGCTGAGGCGGTGGTCGAATCGATCGGGCGTTCGCTCAGGATCGCCGCATAGACGTTGCGCAGGATCGCCAGATACCGGTTGCCGACCAGTTCCTTGCGCGCGAAATCAATCGCAATCCGGTGCTCCGCGACCAGACTGTGCGTGGTCACGCCGATCGATAGAATGAACATCCCGCACAGAATGATGAGCTTTGTGCTGGTGCTCAGATTCTTGAACATGTCCCCGTATCGGACCCCGCATGTCCCGCGTGCGGCTTTCGCCAATGGAGCCGGCCCCCCGCACGTGGGGCGACATTGCGTCGATTTCGAGAAGGCCCACCCAATGAGCCCTATTCGACAATCTTAAGGCGTTCCGGGCCTGATCAAAAGCCCCACGAGGATTGGTCGGGTTTTAGGATTATATACTTGTACGCAAAAGCTCGTGGCAGATCTCGCGGCTGACAGGGGCGGTCGCCGCGGCTAAAACCGAACGCGCCCCAGCCTGGAGACAGCTCTAATGACGATTCCCAACGCGTGGGCCGGTTTTGACTTTGGGCTTGGCGATGATCTCGATGCGCTGCGCCACTCGGTGCACAGCTTTGCCCAGGACCGAATCGCCCCAAGGGCCGAGACAATTGACCGCAGCAACGCGTTTCCGCGCGATCTATGGCCCGAAATGGGGAAGCTCGGGCTGCTCGGGATCACGGTTGAGGAGGAGCTGGGCGGGGCCGGGCTTGGCTACTTGGCGCATTGCGTCGCTATGGAAGAAGTGTCGCGGGCGTCCGCGGCGGTCGGGCTTTCGTATGGGGCGCATTCGAACCTCTGCGTGAACCAGATCCGGCGCACCGGGACAGAGGCGCAGAAGCGGCACTATCTGCCTAAGCTGATCAGCGGCGAGCATGTCGGAGCGCTCGCCATGTCGGAGACCGGGTCGGGCTCCGACGTCGTATCGATGCGCACGCGTGCCGAGAAGCGCGGGGACAAATACATTCTCAACGGCAGCAAGATGTGGATCACCAACGGGCCGGTCTCCGAGACGTTCGTAATTTATGCAAAAACCGATCCGGCAGCGGGCGCGCGGGGAATTACGGCATTCATCGTCGAGCGCGATTTTCCTGGATTTTCCACCGCGCAGAAGCTCGACAAACTCGGCATGCGCGGCTCCGACACGAGTGAGCTTGTGTTCGAGGATTGCGAGGTGCCGGCCGAAAACGTGCTGGGCTCCGTCGGGGGCGGCGTTAATGTGCTGATGTCGGGCCTCGACTACGAGCGTGTGGTGCTCGCAGCCGGACCGATCGGCATCATGCAGGCTTGCATGGATATCGTGCTGCCCTACGTGCATGACCGCAAACAGTTTGGTCAGCCGATCGGGCAATTCCAGATCATGCAGGCCAAGGTTGCCGACATGTATGTCGGCATGAACGCGGCGAAAGCCTATGTGTATGCGGTGGCTCGCGCCTGCGATGATGGACGCGTCACGCGCGAGGACGCGGCTGGCGCTATTCTGTACGCGGCCGAGAAGGCGACCTGGATGGCGCTCGAAGCGATTCAGTGCCTCGGCGGTAACGGTTACATCAATGACTTTCCCACCGGACGCCTGCTGCGTGACGCCAAGCTCTACGAAATCGGCGCCGGCACCAGCGAAATCCGCCGCATGCTGATCGGACGGGAAATCTTCGAGAAAACCGCGCCGTGAATGCCTCCGCGGCACTGGTTCCGGTCGTCGAGGCCAATGGGGCGCGCATCCCGGCGCTCGGGCTCGGCACCTGGGCGCTGCGCGGACGAACTTGCGCGCGCATGGTCGAAGAAGCGTTGCGGCTCGGTTATCGCCACATCGATACTGCGGAAATGTATGAAAACGAGCACGAAGTCGGCGAGGGGCTGCGTGGTTCCGGCGTGCCCCGCGAAGAGGTATTCATCACCACGAAAGTGTGGTCATCCAACCTCGCGCCTGATGACCTCGCACGCTCGGCGAACCAAAGCGTGGCTAAGCTCAAGGTCAGGCAGGTCGACTTGTTGTTGATCCATTGGCCCAACCCGCGCATACCGCTCGCCCAGACGATTGCTGCGCTCTGTAAGGCGAAGAGCGACGGTTTGGCTCGCCACGTCGGCGTTTCCAATTTCGATACCAAGCTGGTAAATGAAGCGGTGCGCTTGGCGACCGAGCCGCTGGTCAATGATCAGATCGAATGGAATCCGTTCGTCGATCAATCAGCAACGCGCCGAGCCTGCCATAAAAGCGGCCTCTCCGTCACCGCCTACAGCCCGGTGGCCAAGGGGCGTGCCGCCAACAACAAGACGCTTGCCGCCATCGGCGGGCGCTACGGTAAGACCGCCACCCAGGTCGCGCTGCGCTTTCTGTTGCAGGAAGGTGCAATCGTCATCCCACGCACGTCTCGCTCCGAGCGGCTGGCGGAAAACTTCGCCGTATTTGATTTCACGCTCGGCGCAGCGGAGGTCACCGAGATCCGTAAGCTCGCGCGGTGAGGCGGACCGAACCTACATCCGCTCGATCGCTTCGGGGACCGGTTCGGCAGGTCCCGCGACGCGCGCAGCCGCGGATTTGATCGCCGGCACCGCATCCTCGATGCGGTCAACGACGGTGCAGTCAAACATCAAATCGGAATGAATGAAGCCCGATCGCTTCATGTGCTCGAGCAGTTCGACCAGGGGCTCCCAGAATCCATTGATGTTGGCGACCAGGATGGGCTTGCGGTGACGGCCGAGCTGCGACCAGGTCAGCTGCTCGACCAGTTCCTCGAGCGTGCCGATACCCCCGGGCAGGGCCACGAAGGCATCAGCGCGCTCGAACATCATGCGCTTGCGCTCATGCATGTCGCGCGTGACGATGATTTCCTCCGCCCCCGTAAACATGCGCTCGCGCACTTTGAGGAATTCCGGAATCACGCCGATGACGCGCCCCCCGTGCTCATGCACGGACAGCGCGAGCGCGCCCATCAGGCCGCGCGAGCCGCCGCCGTAGACAAGGGCAATGCCGTTCTGGGCCAGGATTTGCCCGAACTTTTGTGCGGTCTCGACGAATACGGGGTCGTTTCCGGGGCTGGAGCCGCAGTAGACGCAGATCGATCGAATCATACTCATTCGGTTACTGTTAGGGGTGTTGTGTGGCGCTTGTTGGGGCCGTATGGCCTTGTGTTCCGATCACTCGGCCTGCAAAAAATGCACCGTGCGGGGGAAGGTTGGGATGATTGTGGCACAACAAGCCCTTATATGGGCCTTAGGCGGGTGCGCCGCAATGCGGGGCGGGCCGGCGGCTAGAGCAAGGTAGGGAGCGACGCCCGGCGGGGTGCACCGGACTTAACGAATGAACATTCACCCATCGTTTGCGGCCGGGCCCGGAAAGCCACGCGTGTCCGGGGATCGGGGCGCGCTGCTGACGGCCCTGGTGCATCTTTGGCCATACGTTTGGCCGTCCGATCGACGCGACCTCAAAGCGCGCGTGCTGTTCGCGACCGTGCTTCTGTTCGTGGCCAAACTCACCACCATGGCGGTGCCGTTCACGTTCAAGTGGGCGACCGACGCACTCGCCGATCCGCAGACGGCGCATGAGACCTCGTGGGTCGGATGGGCCCTCGCAGCCCCCGTCGTGCTTACGATCGCCTATGGCGGCACACGCATCCTGATGGCGGTGCTCACGCAGTTCCGTGACGGTCTGTTTGCCAGGGTCGCCATGCACGCGGTGCGCCGGCTTGCCTTGATCACCTTCGACCACATGCACCTGCTGTCGCTGCGCTTTCATCTCGAGCGCAAGACGGGCGGGCTCACGCGTGTCCTCGAGCGCGGACGCGACGCGATCGAGACGATCGTGCGCATGGTGATCGTCCAGCTGTTCCCGACAATCGTCGAACTCGCTCTCGTGGTCGGCGTGCTGCTGTGGCAGTTCAATGCCTACTACGTGGCCGTCATCGTGGCTGTGGTCGCGGTCTATATCAGCTATACCTACTTCGCGACCGAGTGGCGGATTGGCATTCGCCGCAAGATGAACGACAGCGATATCGACGCTAACGTGAAGGCCATCGACTCGCTGTTGAACTACGAGACCGTAAAATATTTCAGCGCCGAGGCGCGCGAGAGCGAGCGCTACGATCGCTCGATGGCGCGATATGAAGACGCCAGCATCAAGTCGTACGTTTCGCTCGCGGTTCTCAATGCCGGACAGGCCACCATTTTCACCATCGGCCTCGCCATTGTGATGATCATGTGCGTTTACGGGATCAAGAGCGGCACGCAAACCGTCGGCGATTTCGTGATGATCAACGCGATGATGATTCAGCTTTATCAGCCGCTCAATTTCATGGGTATGGTTTACCGCGAGATCAAACAGGCGGTGATCGACATCGAGAAGATGTTCGCAATTCTCGGCCGCAATCCGGAAATCGAGGACAAGCCTGGCGCCAAGCCGCTGATGGTCAATCAAGGTGCGATTCGGTTCGAGAATGTCGCGTTTGCCTACGAACCGGCGCGACCGATCCTCAAGGGGGTATCGTTCGAAGTTCCGGCCGGCCACACAGTGGCCATCGTTGGGCCCTCGGGCGCAGGCAAATCCACCATTTCCAGGCTGCTGTTCCGGTTCTACGACATCGGCTCTGGGCGCATCCTCATCGACGGCCAGGACATCCGCGATGTGACCCAGGCCTCGCTACGCGCCGCGATCGGCATGGTTCCGCAGGATACGGTGCTGTTCAATGACACCGTGCGCTACAACATTCGCTACGGGCGCTGGGACGCGAGCGATGCCGAGGTAGAAAAAGCAGCGGGACTGGCGCAGATCGACACGTTCATTCGCTCGACCCCCAAGGGGTACGAGACCGAGGTCGGCGAACGCGGTTTGAAGCTATCCGGCGGCGAGAAGCAGCGGGTCGCCATCGCGCGCACCATCCTCAAGGCTCCGCCGATCCTATTGCTCGATGAGGCAACCTCCGCGCTCGACAGCCATACCGAGCGCGAAATTCAGGATGCGCTTGATCGCGTCTCGCGCAATCGCACCACGTTGGTGATTGCTCATCGGCTATCCACAATCGTCGAGGCGGACGAAATTATCGTGCTCGACCACGGCGTGATCGTCGAGCGGGGGACGCACGCCCAGCTGCTCGCGGCACGCGGGCTCTATGCCAGCATGTGGAACCGCCAACGCGAGGCCGAGGCGGCCCGGGAGAAGCTCGCGCTTGCCGGCGATGATGCCGAGGAGGCGGTCAGCCCTGTTCCCGCCACGCCAGAGCCTGAAGCACAGCCGCAACCCCGGCTTCGGATGACCGACGCTGCCGCAGAGTAAGAAATACCCCGCATGTCCATCAGTAAATCGATCCGTTCGCAGTTGGCGCCGATTCATCCGGAAGGCTATCCGTTCATCATCGGCTTTGCCGTCGTGACGTTGATCCTGTTCTGGGTGTGGGAACCCGGAGGCTGGATCGCCACCTTCGCGACCTTGTGGTGCGTCTATTTCTTTCGCGATCCGCAGCGCGTGACCCCGACCTATGCGGGCGTGGTGGTTGCCCCGGCCGATGGGCGCATTGTCTCTGTCGCGACCGCGGTGCCGCCGGCTGACCTCGGTCTCGGCCCGGCGCCGATGTTGCGCATTTCCATCTTCATGAGCGTGTTCGATTGCCACGTGAACCGCAGCCCGGTGCTCGGCCGGATCGAGCGGATCGTCTATCACGAAGGCTTGTTCTTGAACGCAAGTCTCGACAAGGCGAGCGAGGACAACGAACGCAACGCTTTGATCATCGTCACCCCGGAGGGTACCCGCGTCGCCGTCGTGCAAATCGCCGGGTTGATCGCGCGCCGCATCGTCCGCTTCGTCAGCGACGGGCAGGCCTTGGCCGCGGGCCAGCGCATTGGGATGATCCGTTTCGGCTCACGTGCCGACGTCTACCTGCCGGCCGGAACTGTTGCACTCGTCGGCGAGGGGCAGACGGCGACTGCCGGCGAGACGGTTTTGGCCGACCTGGCGGCGCGACCGCACCCACATAGTTATCAAATAGGGTGAATTTTATGGTGCAAAGGTCTGAATTGTATGGAAAATTCTATATTTGCGCGAGAGGCGGGTAAAGCTTTCCGCTCGGGCCATGAAAAAGTATAATCAACACATGCGCAGGATCTTTCCGCCGTTCGAGCCCGATCTGCCGGGACTGCGCCGGAAACGGTTTCGGCCGGTCCCGTTTCGCACGCTTGCGCCCAATCTGGTCACACTGCTCGCCCTCTGCGCGGGCCTGACGGCGGTCCGGTTTGCGGTCGAGAACAAGCTCGACTGGGCAGTGGGATGCATCGTGCTCGCAGCGACGCTCGACGGCATCGATGGACGACTGGCGCGGCTCATCAAGGGCACCTCTCGCTTCGGTGCCGAGCTGGATAGCCTGGCCGACTTCGTCAATTTCGGCGTGGCCCCCGGTCTGATGCTCTATTTCTGGAGTCTGCACGACCTGAAGAACGTCGGATGGATCGTGGCGCTGCTGTTCGCGATCTGCGCCGGACTGCGGCTCGCGCGCTTCAACGTGATGCTGCACGATCCGACCCGGCCGGCCTGGGCCGCGAATTTCTTCGTCGGCGTGCCGGCGCCGGCGGGCGCGATCATCGGTTTGCTCCCGCTCTACATCGAGTTCCTCGACATCCCCGGGGTGCGGTTCCCGGCGCTGCTGACACTCCTCTACACCCTCGCCATTGCCTTGCTAATGGTGTCCCGCCTGCCGGTCTTTTCCGGCAAGAAGGTCGGCACCCGCGTCGCCCCCGACATGGTGCTGCCGGTCTTCGTGCTGGTGGTTGCGTTCTTTGCGCTGTTGCTGAGTTACCCCTGGGAGGTCCTCAGCGTCGGGACCATCATGTTCCTGGGCAGCCTGCCCCTGAGCTGGTTCTCCTATAACCGGCACCTGCGACGCCTGGCCCTCGCGCATCCCGCAGCACCCGCACGGCCGGCCGCTCCGGTCCAGGTCGCGCCGCAACCATCACCTCCGACAATGCCGCCCGACGACGAACGGCCAGCCCGCCTGAACTGACGGCCCCTGATGCCCCGCGCACTCCGTGTTTTGACTGTCGGCGAGCACCGCCCGACCATTGTCGATACCTTGCTTCTCACTGCCGAGCAGCGTCGCATGAAGCGCGGCTTTGTGTTTGGCGGGAAGGGGACCTGCGTCGAGCTCGATTTTCCTGACCCACTGATCTTGCGCACCGACGATGTGCTGCTGCTTGACGACGGCCGCGCGGTCGAGGTGGTGGCCGAAATCGAACCGCTACTCGAGGTGAGGGCAGAGTTTCCGGTTCTGGCACGCCTCGCCTGGATGCTCGGGGATCGCCATGTCCCCGTAGAGATCATGCCCAACCGGCTACGGCTGCGGCGCGATCCAGCGCTGGAGACCTTGCTCGCTTCAGCCGGAGGCAAGGTACGGGCGATTGATGCTCCGTTCTCCCCAGAGGGCGGCGCCTATGCGATTGGCGGCGCGGCACACGAACATGGTGAGCACCATCACCACCACGGGCATGATCATCATCATGATCACGCCCACGATCATGGCGGTGCGGATCACGCGCACCCGAGCGGCAAGACGCCTGGGTGACCTTACGGGCGTTTGAACGGATGCCCCGGCATCAGATCGTAGGGGTGCGCCCAGCCAGGTAGCGCCTTGATCCGCCCGAGCCAGCTGGCGATCGCGGGGTGGTCACCGGCGATGTCGAAGCCGAATTCCTCGGCCGGGTAGTAAAGGTAGCCGACGAGCGAAATGTCGGCGATGGTCGGACGTCCGCCAAGCATGAACGGCGCTTTTGCGAGCCGCTTGTCCAAGATGGCGAGCGAATTATCGATGCGTCCCTTGAGGAATGCCATCCCTCCAGGGTCGGGCTTGGGGGCGAAGTTCTTGAGGAAGCGGTATGGGCCGAGATAGCCATTGAGCTTCTGGTTATCGAACAACAGCCAACGCAGACACTCTAGCTGCTCGTCGTAGTTCTCGGGCTGGAACTTGCCCGATCGATCCGCCAGGTAGGTGAGGATCACGCCGGACTGGCTGAGTTTTTTCGCACCGTGGACGAGCACCGGCGCTTCGCCCATTTCGTTGACGTCGGTGCGGAACTCCGGCGTTCGCTGCACACCGGCCGCAAAGAAATCAACGAACACCGGCTCCCAATCGGCGCCGATCAGATTGAGCATCAGCGCGGCCCGATAGGAGTTTCCCGATTGCGCGAAGCAGTGGAGCTGATACTCGGCCATGGACTCGTCCCCGGAGCAGAAGGCGTTGCGCTTGAGTGCGTGACGTGATGCGAGCGCACTCTTTTGCAGTTCAGCAGGTTGGTCAAGCCGTGCTGCTCTAAACCGAGAGCTCGAAGGCTTCCATGAATCCGCGGCGTCCGGTAGGCGTGATGTTCAGCGCGCGGCTGTCGCGGACGCGTTCGACCCAACCAAGCTCGAAACAGCGGTTCGCCAGCGCGGCGCCCACCGCACCACCGATATGCGGCCGCCGTTCGGTCCAGTCCACGCACGGCCGGCAGAACACGCGGCGCCGCGCCCGCGCAGCCGACAGATCAACCCCGAGCTCCGTGAGAAATGCGGCGCCGGCCTCGGTCACCTCGCCAGCCTCGTTCCCCAGCACGACGCAATCGCAGGCGATGAGGCGATCCGCGATGCCGACACCAAGCTCGCCGGCAAAATGGTCGTAGCAGGTGCGCGCGTGCCGGATCAGGTCATCGGCTTTGGAACGCGGCTGCAAGCGTGGCGGCCCGGTGAGCGCCACCGCCATGATGCTCTCCAGCATCTGGCCGACATGAGCCCCGGTGAGCCGATAATAGCGATGGCGGCCCTGCTTGCAGACATCGATCAGGCGGGCGCCACGAAGCTTGGAAAGGTGTCCGCTCGTCGTCTGCGCCGAGACACCCGCCGCATAGGCGAGTTCCGTTGCGGTGAGCGCGCGTCCATCGAGGAGGGCGCACAGGATATTGGCGCGGGCGGGATCGCCCACCAAGGCGGCCACTTCTGCCATTTGCGGGATACCTTGCATGCGTCGAATATGAGCGCTGCGGGGTCGGCCTGCCAGCGCCGATACTTCGGCCGTAGCCGAAGCAATTGGGCACATCCCACCTTAGAGCAGCACCGGTGCGTCTTGGCGCGCGGCGGTCGGCCGGTCGACGGATAAGCGCGCGGAATACTGGCGCTCATGCTCCAGCAGCCAGCGCTTTCGTTGCAGGCCGCCGGCATATCCGGTCAGCGCGCCGTCCCTCCCGATCACGCGGTGGCAAGGGACCACAATCGCGATCGGGTTTGACCCATTGGCGAGGCCGACAGCCCGGCTTGCTCCCGACCGCCCGAGCTCGGCTGCGAGTTCGCCATAGGTCGTCGTGCGCCCCACTGGGATCCGCCGCAGTGCCGCCCATACCTCGCGCTGGAACGGCGTGCCCCCGGTCGCGACGCGTATGCTCGCGAGTGCATCGAGGTCGCCCGCGAAATAAGCGTCCAGGGCCGCGACTATCGTGGCCCGGGCGGGAGCGGGGTCGAGCTGATAGGTGCCGTAGTGCAGTCGCAACAACCGGCGCAGGCGCTGCTCGTAATCGGCAAAATCGAGCGCGCGGAGCGCGCCATCGTTGTCGGTTACGAGCAGGATGTCGCCGAGCGGTGAATGATACGTACTGAGCGTCAGTCGCATGGTGAGCATCCTGGAATCAGGTTGGTTGAACTGAAATATGTGCGCGTACCCGCCCTCGGGCCAGCACCATCAGTTCGCTCGTCACCGAAGCGTCGAGGCGTCACCGCATTGTTGGAATGACGAACTCCGCGCCTTCCTTGATGCCGGACGGCCAGCGTGCGGTCACCGTCTTGGTTTTGGTGTAGAAGCGGATCGAGTCCGGTCCGTGCTGATTGAGATCGCCGAACCCCGAGCGCTTCCAGCCGCCGAACGTGTAGTAGGAGAGGGGTACGGGGATCGCGAAATTCACGCCCACCATGCCGACGTTGACGCGGCTGGTGAAATCGCGCGCCGTGTCGCCGTCGCGGGTGAAGATCGCGACGCCATTGCCGTACTCGTGTTCCGAGGGCAGGCGGACGGCCTCTTCGTAATCCTTGGCGCGCACGACGGACAGGACCGGTCCGAAAATCTCCTCTTTGTAGATGCGCATGCTTGGCGTGACGTCGTCGAACAGGCAGCCGCCCATGAAGTTGCCGTTCTCATAGCCCTGGAGCTTGAAGTTGCGACCGTCGACCACGAGCTTGGCGCCTTCCTTCACGCCCAGATCGACGTAGCTCTTCACCTTGTCGAGATGCGCCCGGGTGACCATCGGCCCGTAATCGGCTTGCGGGTCGCTCGAAGGGCCAATCTTGAGGCTCTCGACCCGCGGGATGAGCTTTTGCACCAGGATGTCGGCCGTCTTCTGCCCCACCGGTACGGCGACCGACACCGCCATGCAGCGCTCGCCCGCCGAGCCGTACCCGGCACCGATGAGCGCGTCTACGGCCTGGTCCATATCGGCGTCAGGCATGACGATCATGTGGTTCTTGACGCCGCCGAAACATTGAACGCGTTTGCCGTGCGCGCAGCCGGTCGCGTAGATGTATTCGGCGATCGCCGAGGATCCGACGAAGCCGATGGCTTGGATGGTCGGGGCGGTCAGCAGCGTGTCGACCGCCTCCTTGTCGCCATTGATGACGTTGAGCACTCCGGCGGGCAGTCCGGCGGCGATCAGCAGCTCGGCGAGCCGCATGGGTACGGAGGGATCGCGCTCGGACGGCTTGAGAATGAACGCATTACCGCACGCGATCGCCGGCGCAAATTTCCACATGGGAATCATGGCCGGAAAGTTGAAGGGTGTGATTCCCGCGACAACGCCCAGCGGCTGGCGCAGCGAGAACAAGTCGATGCCCGGTCCGGCGCTGTCGGAGAATTCGCCTTTCAGCAGGTGCGGGATGCCACAGGCAAACTCCACCACCTCGAGCCCGCGCTGAATGTCCCCGCGCGCGTCAGCGACGGTCTTGCCGTGTTCCGAGGACAGAAGCTTGGCCAAGCTGTCGTACTCGTTTTGGACCAGCTCGAGGAACTTGAACATCACGCGGGCACGGCGCTGCGGGTTCGTTGCCGCCCACGCAGGCTGAGCGGCCGCAGCGGATGCAATCGCGGCTTCGACCTCGGCGGGCGACGCAAATGCGACCTTGGCCTGGACCTCGCCGGTATTGGGGTCGAACACGTCACCGAAGCGGCCCGACTTGCCAGCAATCGCCTTGCCGCCGATGAAATGCCCGATCTCCCGCATGGGTGCTCCTCCTCCTTTTGGCTGCTTCAGCACCGGAATTCCGGCTCCGGCCCTTGCCGACGCGAACCACGACATGCGTTTGTCGTTGGCCCGATGATATAAGGGCGGACTCTGAAAGGCGACAACGACCTCATGGCCGATGTCATACATAAGGCGACCGACATGCGATCTTTGGTCGGTTCCTCGGCGCACGCGAACCACCTCGCGCTGGCCGTTGCGAGCATCGCAAACCTGCTCAAGATTGTCGAATGCGCTTGGGCGCCCCTCGCGCTCGGCGCCGCGATTGTCCTCGTGGTGCTCAACTGGCGGCGGGGCACGCTATTGTTGGCCGGCAAGACGCGACAGAGCGAAGTCCCGCTCGACACGCTGGTCGCAAGCCTGGAGAAGCACCACCCGCATGTGGTGCCCGGTACGGCGGTGTTCCTAACCAGTGATCCGAGCTCGGCACCAACATCTTTGCTGCACAATCTCAAGCACAACAAGGTCCTGCACGAGCACAACGTGGTCCTGACCATCACGACCGCGAATACGCCAAAAGTTCCGGATGACGACCGGGTGCGCATGACTGAGATCTGGGCGCATTTCGCCAAGGTTGAGATCATCTTCGGCTTCATGGAGACGCCGAATATTCCCCGGGCACTCGCCATTGCCCGCAAGCAGGGCTGGCGATTCGACATCATGTCGACGTCCTTCTTCTTGTCCCGCCGTGCGCTAAAGCCGGCGGTTCGGTCCGGCATGCCCCGCTGGCACGACCGCCTCTTCATCGCGCTCGCGAAATCCGCGAGCGATGCAACCGACTTCTTTCAAATACCCACGGGACGGGTCGTCGAAATCGGCACTCAGGTCACCATCTGAGCCAGGGCGTGCGCTATTTCATTACACCAGAGTAGCGTAGGCCCCGGCCGAGTGGAGTGGTATATGGTGGCGCATATTGCGACGCAGCAATTCAGGTTCTTGGATGAGTGAAAGTATTAGTGTCGCGGGCGCTGCTCAGGCGCATGCCGCGTCGCACGGAGCCGAAGCCCATAACGGCTCGCGGACGGGCTTCTGGGCGCTGACTCTCGGCTCGATCGGGGTCGTCTACGGCGATATCGGCACCAGCCCTCTCTACGCGGTCCGCGAGGCCGTTGTGGCTGCGAGCGGCGGGGGAGCCGTGACCTCGGATGCGGTCGTGGGCGTGATATCCCTGATCCTGTGGTCGCTGACGATCGTCGTCACGCTGAAATATGTGATCGTGCTGCTGCATGCGGACAACAACGGCGAGGGTGGAACACTCGCCTTGATGGCGCTGGCGCGCCGTGTGAGCGGCCGCTGGGCGGAGATCGTCGCCGGACTGGGCATCGTCGGCGCTGGACTATTCTTCGGCGATGCGTTGATTACGCCGGCCATTTCGGTCTTGTCCGCACTCGAAGGCATCAAGGTCGTGACCCCGTCTTTCGATTATTACGTGGTCCCGACGACGGTTATCATTTTGTTGTTGTTGTTTGCCGCCCAATCATGGGGAACCGCCCGGGTTGCGACGTTCTTCGGACCGGTCATGCTGATATGGTTCATCGCCATTGCGGTGCCGGGTGCCGTCTCCATCATCACCGATCCATGGATCTTGACCGCCATCAATCCGTTCTATGGCCTCAAGTTTCTGGTCAGCCATGGCGTGATCGGGTTGGTCACGCTCGGAGCTGTGTTCCTCGCCGTAACGGGAGCCGAAGCGCTCTATGCGGATCTCGGCCATTTCGGCCGCGCGCCGATCCAGACCGCCTGGCTCAGCCTGGTGTTCCCAGCGCTCGGACTGAATTACCTGGGGCAGGGGGCATTGCTGCTCGAGAACCCACAAGCAATCGAAAATCCATTCTTTCTGCTTTATCCAAGTTGGGCCCAGTGGGGGATGGTGCTGCTCGCAACGGCGGCGACGGTGATTGCGAGCCAAGCGGTGATTACCGGCGCATATTCTCTGACCCGGCAAGCCATCCAACTCGGATTGCTGCCGCGCGTCGATATCCGACATACGTCAGAATCCCGCGAAGGCCAGATCTATCTGCCGCGCGTCAACATGTTCCTTCTGATTGGCGTGCTGTTCCTGGTGCTGAGTTTCCGCTCATCGAGTGCGCTCGGCTCGGCCTATGGAATTGCGGTCACCGGCACGATGGTCGTGACCACGACGATGGCATTCGTGGTGGTCTGGAAGGTGTGGCACTGGTCACCGTTCGCGGCTGCGGCGCTGATCACGCCGTTCCTGTTCCTGGACCTGACCTTCCTCGGGGCTAACTTGCTTAAGGTCGTCGAGGGCGGTTGGATCCCGTTGGCGTTCGGTGCGCTGGTCCTGACCATCATGTACACGTGGCGTCGAGGAACGAAACTGCTGATGGAGAAGACGCGTCGGCTCGAGACGCCGCTCGACCAGTTGGTCGGTATGCTCGAGCGCAAGCCGCCGATTCGCGTTCCCGGGACCGCGGTGTTTCTCACCAGCGATCCGCACAGCGCCCCGACCGCGCTGATGCACAGTCTCAAGCACTACAAGGTGCTGCACGAAAAGAACGTGGTTTTGACGATTGAGAATGCCCACACGCCGCGGGTTCCTCCCGAGGAACGGGTTCGCCTCGAGCCGGTTGGGGCCACATTTCTGCGCGTGTTCTTGCGCTTCGGTTTCATGGAAACGCCGAACGTGCCACGCGCGCTCGCGATCGCCCGCCAACTCGGTTGGCAGTTCGACATCATGTCCACGTCGTTCTTCTTGTCGCGCCGCTCGCTCAAACCGGCCGTGCAATCCGGCATGCCGCGTTGGCAGGACCGATTGTTCATTGCGCTCGCACGATCGGCGAATGATGCCACCGATTATTTCCATATTCCCACCGGGCGCGTCGTCGAGGTGGGGACGCAGGTGACCATCTGAGCAGTGGTAGGTGAGGGAGCTGCGCTTCGCATTTTTGTTTTGGCGCATGTCCTTATCGGAAAACCGGTGTCCACTTTTCCTGGACATGCGCTAGGAGCACACCATGGTTGAACCAGACGCGGTGCGCGATCTGACCCCGCAAGAAGTGGCTGCGGGCCTGGAGACAGGCAGCATCTTGCTTGTTGATGTCCGCGAACCCCAAGAGACCGCAATGGAGCGCATCCCTGGATCCGTCCTGCTGCCTCTGTCGCGGTTCGATCCCAATGACATTCCGGACCCGCAGGGGCGGGCCGTGGTGTTCACCTGTGCGGCCGGAATTCGCTCGCTGCGGGCGGCCGAAGTCGCGCTCGCGGTCGGATATCCCTACGACGCCCACCTGGCCGGGGGACTGAAATCCTGGAAGGCGGCTGGTTTTCCGATAGAACGGTGATAAGAAAAGATGGGGTGAAAAGGCGGGGAGTGGATCACATGCTGCGTTGGGGATTGGGCGCGTTGGGTCTTGCCCTGTTTGCCGGGCTGTGGACGGGCTGTTCGAGTCCCTCAGTCGCCAAATATCCGTATTGCCTGAACACGATGGATGGCGAACGCGATTGCCGCTACGCGTCGCTGGAGCAGTGTGAGATCAGCCGCGCCGGTGCCGGCGGCTCCTGCAATCCCAGCCCCTACTACAAGGGAGCCACGCCGCCGGGCGCTGGTAACTGAGCGCCGGTGCTGCTGATCGTTATCGCCAGCGGCGATGTAGCCAGAGCCACTGATCGGGATATTCGCGTACCCAGCCTTCGATCACCGACGTAATCGCCTGCATGGTTCCCTGGACATCGATCTTTCCCTCAGCATCACGCACGGGAACGATCGGCTCGGTCACCTCGGCGCGGAAGCGGCCGTTTTCAATACGGATCACCCGCGTGCCGTGGATGGCGCACTCGGCCTCGCGCGCCAGCACGGCCATCAACGGATTGGCGAGGCAGCGGCGACCGAAGAACGTGACCTCGACGCCCTTCCCATAGTGCTGGTCGACCAGCATGGCGACGTGACGCCCGGCTTCCAAGGCGCGGGCCAACTGGATCGGCGCGAACATCGACGTCGGCACGAGCTCGCCCATCTGGCCCGCGCGTAGCGCAAAGACCGCATCGGCAACGGCGCCGAGATTGGGGCGCCGGTAGAGCACTGATGTTTCAAGTCCGTCAGCCGCGGAGATGAGGGCTGGCAATTCCCAGTTGCCGAGATGCGCAGCAAACACGAGCGCCGGCTTGCCATCCTCGCGCAACCCGAGAAAACGCTCGATGCTGCCCGCGTCATAGTCGATGAACGTCCGATGCCACGGATCGCCTTCGGCCAGCCGGTCGATGTGGGCAAACTCAACGGTGACTCGGCCGAGATTGTCCCAGACGCCGCGGAGAATGGCCTCGATCTCGGCATCCGATTTCTCCGGAAAGGCGGCCTTCAGGTTTGCGCGGCCGATCCGATGTTCCGGGAGCAATGGCCCGACATTGCGCATGAGCCGCGCGGCGAAATTGCTGACCTTGACGCGGTCAAGCCGGCGCACGCCGCGCAGCAACAACAACACCGACGCGCCAGCCACCTTCTCGGCGGCTGGGCGCACCGCAGCCATCATTTTCCGGAGGATCTTTCGCGCTCCGTTCATGATCGGAGACGGCTCTGACTCGTTTTAGAAATTCACGATCAATTTGCCGAACACGTCGCGGCTCTCGAGCCGCTTGAGGCCCTGCTCGATGTCCTCCGGCGCAAAAGCGCTATCGATCACTGGGGTGAGGCCGCCCGCCATCTTGGCGAGGCTGGTGCGAATGTTCTGCAGCGATGCGCCGAACGAACCCAAAATCTTGTATTGTTGCTGGAACAGCTGCATCAGGTTGAACGTGATCGACGGGCCCGAGGTCGCTCCGCACGTTACCAGCCGGCCGCCGCGCTTGAGCGCCAGGAGCGAGCCGTTGAACGTGTCGGCGCCGACGTGCTCGAACACGACGTCCACGCCCTTCTTGCCGGTCAGCTTACGGACTTCGTGCTCGAACCGGTGCGTCTTGTAGTTGATGACGTGGTCGGCGCCCAAGGCTTTTGCTTTTTCGCCTTTGACGTCATCACCGACCGTGGTGATGACCGTGCACCCGATCGCCTTGGCCATCTTGATCGCCGCCGTGCCAATTCCTGAGCCGCCGGCGTGCACCAGCACGGTCTCACCTGATTGAAGCTTGGCGTTGTCGAACAGCATGTGCTCGACGGTCGCGAATGCAATGGGAGCGCAGGCTGCGTCCTGAAGCGTGACGCCGTCGGGAACCGCGATGACCAGGCGGGCCGGCATATTGACGAGTTCGCGCGCGAAGCCGTCGACATGAAAGCCCATGATGCCCTGGACGTTTTCGCACAGGTTGTCGCGGCCCTCGCGACAGGCCTTGCACGTGCCGCAGGTGAGGGCGCCATACATGACGACGCGATCGCCGATTTTGAAACTATCAACGCCGGCACCGAGTGCCGCGATCTCACCGGACGCTTCGACGCCGACCACCAGCGGGAATTTCTGCCGGCGCGCGAACGCCATTCCCCGGTAGCCCCACAGGTCCAGGTGATTGAGGCCGACCGCCCGCACGCGCACCTGCACCTCGCCGGCGGCCGGCGGTGGCGTGTCGGGCAGCACCGTAAGTTCGAGTTGGCGGTTGGCGACGAGGGTGAGCGCTCGCATACGCGATATCTGTGGTCAGTTGGTCGGAGGGTTCAGCGCTGGATGCCTATCGCCGCGGAAAGCCCGCCGTCAATGGGCAGCACCGCGCCAGTGATGTAGGAGGCTTGCGGCGCCAGCAGGAAGGTCACGAACTCCGCCACTTCCTCCGGTTTGGCAAACCGGCGCGCGGGAATCTGGCTTTCCATCTGTTCACGGTATTTCGCATAAGGCGCCATCATCTCGGTATCGATGAAGCCGGGAGCCACGTAGTTCACGGTTACGCCGGCGCGGGCAATCTCGATCGCCAAGGTGCGCACGTAGCCGAGCAGAGCGGCCTTCGAGGCGGCGTAGGCGGCGTTGCCTTGGTTCGCCTGCAGCGCCGTGATCGAGCCAATCACCACGACACGCCCGTCACGTGCCCGCATCATATGACGCGTCAATGCGCCGCCGATCCGCGTGAATGACCAGAAATTGACCTGCATCGCCGCCTCGGCCTTGCCCTGGTCCATCATCATGGCGAGGCTGTCGTAGGACTGTCCGGCATTGTGCACGAAGCCGGAGAACGCCTGACGTTCCACGTCTTTGACGAAGGCGTCCACCGCTGCCTTGTCTGCCAGATCGACCGCCATGGCGGCGAAGGCCTGACCGGAATGGGCGGCCTGCAAGTCCTTGAGCAACGCGTCGGCTTCAGCGCTCGCCGAGCGATACGTAAAGGTCACGTCATGACCGGCCGCCGCCAGGGCGCGGACGATCGCGGCACCGAGCCCGCGTCCCCCACCCGTGACAAGGACGCGGCGCTTCACCGCCGCGCTCACGCGCGCGGCTCCCGCCCCATGACGAGCGATACGTTCTGGCCACCAAAGCCAAACGAGTTGGAGATGGCATGCCGCATGGCCGCATCACGCGCAACGTTCGGCACGACATCGAGCGAGATCGTGGGATCAGGAACCGCGTAGTTGATGGTGGGCGGAATGCGCTGTCGGTCTAGCGTCAGCAGGGTGAAGATTGCTTCGACTGCCCCAGCCGCGGACAGGGTGTGGCCGATCATCGATTTGTTGGATGAGATTGCCAGCCGCTTGGCGTGCTCGCCGAACACAGAGGTCACGCCCAGACATTCCATCTTGTCGTTTTCCGGTGTGCCGGTGCCATGCGCGTTGATGTAGTCGATGTCCTCCGGCGCGAGGCCCGCGTCGGCGATGGCGTTGCGAATGCAGCCGATGATCGGCTTGCCGTCAGGACTGGAGCGGGTGCGATGGAAGGAGTCGGCGAGCTCGCCGCAGCCTTCGATAACGCCGAGGATCTTGGCGCCGCGCGCGCGCGCATGCGCGTAGCTCTCGAGCACCAGTGCGCCCGCGCCCTCCGCCATGACAAAACCATCGCGATTTTTGGAAAATGGTTTGGACGCGCTCTCAGGCGGATCGTTCTGCGTGGAGAGTGCTGAGAGCAACGAAAACCGCACCAGACTTTCCGAATTGATCGATCCGTCGGTGGCGACGCACAGGGTTGCTTCGGCTTCGCCGCGCCGGATTGCCTCGAGTCCGAGCTGAATGGAGCTCGCCCCCGACGCACACGCGGTCGATAGCGAGATCGGCGAGCCCTGAGTTCCGAAC
>JAFAXD010000637.1 GCA_019241285.1 Xanthobacteraceae bacterium
GCTTGCCGATCCCCGCCAACGCCGAGCTGGTGATCGAAGGCCTGCTGCACGACGGCGATACCGAGATGGAAGGTCCGCTCGGCGAGTTCACCGGCTATTACGGCGGCGAGCGTGCGAAGCAGCCGGTGATCGAGGTCAAGGCCGTTCATCGCCGCAAATCGCCGATCATCACTGCGGCGCTGATGGCGACCTATCCGTCCTGCGAGATCGGCGCCTATTATGCGATCATGCGCTCGGCGCGCATCCTCGATGACCTGCAGCGCATCGGTGTTCCCGGCGTCGTGTCGGCTTATTCGCATCCGGCCGCCGCCTCGGGCTGGGGGATGGTGATCGTCTCGCTCAAACAACAATATGCCGGTCACGCCGCCCAGGTGCTGGCCTTGACGGCGCAATGTCCGGCGGCGGCCTACTACACCAAGTGGGTGGTCGCCGTGGATGAGGACGTCGACCCGACCGATTTCAATCAGGTCATGTGGGCGCTGAGCTCGCGCTGCAATCCGAGCGAGGATATGGATTTTCAGCGCAACACCTGGTCCACGGGGCTGGACCCCAGCCAGTATCCGCCTGAGGTCCGGCCATACGGATCAAAGGTTTTGATCAACGCCTGCAAGCCGCATCGCTTCATCAAACAATTCCCACGCTCGACCCTGCTGCGCGAAGAGACCTATAAGCGCGTCGCCGCGCGCTGGTCGGAGCTTGGGTTTGATACGCCGGCGCCGAAACTAGGCGTCTTCCACAAGGACTGAAAATAATATGGCTGCATTCCAGATCGATCCGCTCGCGGCTGCGGCGTCATCGTTGACGATCGGTGGTTGGTTCCGCACGCAGGCACGGTTGTTCGCGGATTGCGTCGCCCTGCAACAAGGGGAGCAGCAACTCACCTATCGTCAACTCAACGAGCGCGTGAACCGGCTGGCGCAGTGGTTTCTGGCTCAGGGGCTGGGCCACAATGATTGCATTGCGCTCCTGTCGGAGAACCGGCTGGAATACATCGAAATCGAGCTAGCCGCCGCGAAGCTCGGCATCGTGACCGCTTGCCAGAACTGGCGACAGGCTGATCCCGAGCTTGCGCACTGCCTGCAAGTTGTCTCGCCCAAGCTCGTCGTTGCATCGGAGCGTCACGCGCCGGCACTTGGGCGCGTCGATCACGGCGCCAAGCAGATCCTCTTGCTTGGTGAGCAATACGAGCGGGCGCTCGCTCAAGCGAGTGCGGACGAGCCGCCGGATCTCGCGCACC
Source organism: Xanthobacteraceae bacterium (assembly GCA_019241285.1). Classification (GTDB taxonomy): domain Bacteria; phylum Pseudomonadota; class Alphaproteobacteria; order Rhizobiales; family Xanthobacteraceae; genus JAFAXD01. Next base: position 1,238 of record JAFAXD010000637.1, read on the forward strand.
CGGAAGACGGACTGATCGTGCTCTACACCAGCGGCACGACCGGCTTGCCGAAGGGCGCCGTGATCAGCCATCGCGCCATGGTGGCGCGGGTGATGATCAATTGGCTCGACCGGCCGTTGGCGCAGGACGATGCTTACTTGGCGTTTGGCCCCATGTTTCACATGGGGTCGACGGATTACGTCTACACGACGCTGCTGCGCGGCGGCAAAGTCTTCGTCATTGACGGGTTTCAGGATGCCGAGATCGCGCGCTTTATCGCGACCGAAAAGCTGGGCTGGCTGCACGTCAATTCGGCCATGGTCGACCGACTGATGCAACAGATGCAGAAGGACGGAACCCGGGTCAAAGGCATGAAGGTCGTCGGTGTCATGGCTGACCTCATTCCACGCCATCAAATCGCCGAGCTGACCACGCTCCTCGGCGCTCCGTACGCGAACACGTTTGGGTCCACGGAGACTGGATCCGTCCCGGCGAGTAAAGGGCTCATCCCGGTCGGTGTGATCCCGGACCGGCTCTCCAAGGTGCAGAGTTCGTTCTGCGAGGTGCGCCTTGTCGACGAGGACGACCGCGATGTGCCCGATGGCGAGCCGGGCGAGGTGGCGGTGCGCGGACCAAGCCTGTTCAGCGGCTACTGGGGCGCACACGAGATCAACAAAGAAGTCTTCCGCGGCGGCTATTTCCATATGGGCGACGTGATGCGTCGCAATCACGACGGCACGCTCGATTTCGTCGATCGCCGCAAGTACATGATCAAGTCTGGTGGCGAGAACATCTATCCGGCGGAAATCGAGCAAGTCCTGCTCGCCTCGCCCAAGATCGACAATGCCGTTGTGGTTCGCCGGCCCGACGCCAAGTGGGGCGAGGTGCCGGTGGCGTTTGTGGTTGCACGTGATCAGCACCTGACCGCGGCCGAGGTGGTCGCCATGTGCCGCGGCCGCATCGCCGGCTACAAGGTCCCCAAGGACGTCAGGTTTGTCGCCGACGCCGACCTCCCGCGCAGCACCAGCGGCAAGGTGAAGCGACATGAATTGGAGCAGTTGTTGATAGAGGAGAGTGCGGCGGTAACGAGCTCGTAGGGAGACGCAGCAATTTGCAGCCCTCGTCCTGGTCGCCCTTAGCGACCAGGCGTCTCGAAGGACGGCCGCAATGTAGGCCTGCCTTCTTGGCCATCCTTCGAGACGC
>JAFAXD010000249.1 GCA_019241285.1 Xanthobacteraceae bacterium
AACGGATGCCAAGGAAGTACCCGGTGTGGTGGCGATGGCCGCGACGGATAACGGCATTTTGTATGAAGGCGTGTTTGGCACGCGCGATCTTGGCAAGGGCCCAGCGATGACGCGCGATACGGTGTTTCGCATCGCCTCGATGACAAAGGCCGTAACATCCGTTGCCGCCATGCAACTTGTTGAGCAAGGCAAGCTCAAACTCAATGAACCAGTACCCGACATCGATCCGGCCTTGAGCGCCCCTCAGGTGTTGGAAGGGTTCGACGCATCAGGCGCCCCGCAGCTGCGGCCCGCTAAGCGGCCGATCACCTTGCGACACCTGCTCACGCATACCGCAGGGTTCACCTATGAGGTTTGGGACGGCAACACCCAGCGCTACGTGAAGACCACCGGAATGCCCTCAACCGCGACCGGCAAGGTTGCCGCTCTGCGCACGCCACTCGCATTCGATCCCGGCGATCGTTGGCTTTATGGCACCAATATCGACTGGGTTGGCCGCATCGTCGAGGCGACCAGCGGCCAGCCGCTCGATGTGTATTTCCGCGAGCACATTTTTGATCCGCTCGGCATGAAGGACACCGGCTTTACAACAACGCCGGAGCAGCGCGCCCGGCAGGCGAGCGTACACCAGCGCCAGGCCGATGCGTCCTTGGAGCCGCAGCCACTGGAAACGCCATTCACGCCGGAATTCTACGCGGGCGGCGGCGGGCTCTATTCGACCGCACCTGATTATTTGACGTTCCTGCAAATGCTGCTGCGCGGCGGAAGCTGGAACGCGACCCGCATTTTGAGCCCTGAGACCGTGGCCCTGATGGGGACCAACCAGATCGGCGATATCGAAGCCGGTGTGCTGAAAACCTATGTGCCGGCGCGCTCGAACGATGTCGACTTCTTCCCCGGCATGCCGCTGCGCTGGGGTCTCGGTTACATGATCAACCTGCAGCCAGGACCGGATGGCCGGAGCGCCGACAGCCTGACCTGGGCGGGAATTTTCAACACCTATTATTGGATCGATCCGTCAAAGCACGTGACGGGCGTGATCATGACCCAGGTTTTACCGTTTGCGGACCACGCGTCCGTCCGGCTCTATGGGCAGTTTGAACGCGGGATCTACAACGCGCTGAAATCGACTTGATGGGCCTAGCGGAAGTGGCAGGCCCGCCCGTCCTTGTCATTGCGAGGGGCGAAGCGACGAGGCAATCCAGTGCTGAAGGGTCGTTCTGGATTGCTTCGCTTCGCTCGCAATGACGATTCAGAGCTCGAGATAAGCGGGAACCGCTTACATCTTCACCCGCCGTAGTGCCGGAATGATCTCTTGTCCAAAGATCTCATTCGCGCCTGCGATCTCATCCGGCGCCGGGCCCCAGTGCAACACCGCGAGGAAATGACCGGCACCGACGGCGCGGGTATTGCAGGTATTTGCCCAGCTTCAATTCCGGCGTGGGGGCGCGCATTGTTTCGTCCCCGTGACTTCGAGACTCAGACGAACAGGCTCTCGTCAGGTTGCAGCAACTTGCCGAACTCCGTCACTCGCGCAACATGCTCCAGAGCAAACACCGCCTTGACCAGCTGCTGCGCCTTTTCACCAATGACTGGCCGCAGCAGTCCAAGCGCCTTCTCGGTAACTTCCGTCGCGGTCATCGGATCGGCGGGCGTGCCACGCACCGCGCGCGTATGGTGGAATAGACGCGTGCCGTCGCGCAGCCAGATCGTCACCTTCGCCTGACGCGGTGGATCCGTGTCGATCATGTCGTCGCGCGGGACGAGCTTAACCTTCTCCCGCAAACCGGCGACGACCGGATCAGCGAGGCGATGCTCATCATGGCTGGAGGCAAAGGTCAGCCCGCGGTCCGCCAGCATGAGCGCGACCTGGTGCTGCAAACTCACGTCCAGCATCGCGCGCCCATCAACAACGCGGGCCCCGTGGCTATCGATTTCCACCTCGATCCGATCAACGTCATCAGGCCCCCACGCGGCGCCCGTACAAAGGGCGAGCGTCGAATCGAGGGCTGCCTGAATGGGTGAACCGACGCACCAGCGTTTGATGGTGGCATGCATCACGTCGTGGCGCTCACCGAGTTGCTCGACCGCGCGACCTGGGGCGCTGGCGGCCGGATAGGCGGCGAAGAGCCCGGGCAGCCCGTCGAGCGTGTCCTCCACGGCGGTGAAACCGTTGGCCACCATGATCGCCGTCGCCATGCCGTTTCGCGCCGGCATGCCGGCGAACACGAACGCCTTTTCGATGTGATCGCGGTCGCGCCGCCAGGACGTCAGCCCCGCCGCCTGTTGGGCCGCGTAAGAGAGAAGCCAGGCGCAGCGCTTCGCATCGAAGCCGGCGAGCGCACCCGCGGCAGCCGCGGCGCCGAACACGCCGCCGAGGGCATGCGAGCTGCGGTGCTGCTCGTGCAGCTTTCCCGCGCCGAGCGCCGCGGCGACGCGACAGCCGACGTCATAACCGGCGCTGACCGCGCGGATGAACGCCGTCCCATCGCGGCCAAAATGCTCAGCTGCGGCCAGAGCCGCCGGCACTATCGCGCAACCGGGATGAGTCAGCGACGGCGCGTGCGAGTCATCCGTTTCATCGGCATGCGCCATCATACCGTTGGCGAACGCGGCATCGATCGGGCTCGCCCGCAATTTAGCGCCGATCACCGTGGCGCGTGCTGGGCCGCCGGCGGCCTCGACATAGGCGATCGCCCGCACGCCGGCCGCAAGCTGCGCACCCGATACGCACGCGGCGAGCGTATCCAAGATGTGATGCTTCGTCTTCTCAACGACGGCCGGCGGCAACGCCGTCCCGTTTGCCGCGGCGATGTAGCTCGCGAGCGTCGAAGTGATCTTTTCGGCTGGCGCACGCGATGGGACTTTGCTTTCCATGACAGATCCATGCTGACGGAACGGCATCTCAGCATGAAGAACCGTTCTCTCATCGTCATTGCGAGCGAAGCGGCAATCCAGAGTGGCGCCTCAGCGCTGGATTGCTTCGCTTCGCTCGCAATGACGACCGAGAGTTTTTGCTCAGTCAATGCCCGTACAAGGTGTAGCTGGTGCACCAGGCCGCGACCACGTCGGGCGTGTACTCCCACTCGCCGGCTTCCCACTCGTCGGTCACGTAATCCATGTCGCAGGCGAGTTCGAGCGCGCCGCCGCAGGGCGTCTTGAAGTACCAGAAGTAGTTGGAGCCCAGGACATGCCGGCCCGGGCCGGTGTGGGTCTTCCAACCCTTTTCGGTCAGGCGCCGGCCGCCCATCATCACTTCGTTGTAGTCGCCGAAGTGGAACTCGATGTGGTGCAGGCCACCGGGGCTGCCTTCTTTCTGGATCAGGAACAAGTTGTGATGATCGTTGGAGCCTCGCGCGCGCAAGAAGCACGAGCGATCGCGATATGAATCCGTGAGCCGGAAGCCCAATCGCTGCATGTAGAAGTCGCGCGCCTTGGCGAGGTCGGGCACGTAGAGCACGATATGGCCGAGGCTGCGCGCCTTATGGGGCGCGTTGAAATCGACGCGACGATTGATCCGCTGCGGCGGCACGCCCACGGCGTTGAACAGGCCTGGCGTGGCTGCGAATGAATGGCGCTTGGTGACCTCGAAGGCGATCCCGTATCCGGTTTCGTCACGCGTCCGCAGCACGCCATCGTTTCCCATCGCCACCTGGCGATCTTTGGCGAGCTCGGCGCCGATGGATTGCAAGGTCTCGGCGCTGTCCACGCCCCAGATGATTTCGCGCGCATTGGTCGCCGCGCCGACCGCCATCGGCAGCGCCCGATCATTGGCTTGTCGCAAAACCAGGTTGCTTCCATCCAGCGCCTCGAAGGTCGCGCCGTCCCGGCCTTTGTCGACTGCGGTCAGGCCGTAGTCGGCCAGAAACTGCTGAGCCGCATCCATTTCCTCAACACCGAGAACGACCCGGTCGATGCCGCGGATATTCATGTTCGTCCTCCTTCAACAAATTCAGAATGCATGTGCGAGCGTTGTCTTCACGTGATTGCTGAGCGCAATCGCGTCATTGATCGATGTCGGCGTGGGGTTGAGCTCCCAGTCGCCGACCTGAACCGATGCCTCCACGACGAGCTTGCATCGCGTCCAGCGGCGCTCCATGAACTGGTCCAACAAAGGCTCAAGCGCCCCGTCTTGAGCCAGCAGCTCCGAGAGGACAACCGCATCCTCCACCGCCATCGCGGCTCCCTGCGCGTGATGCGGGGTGGTGCTGTGTGCCGCGTCCCCGATCAACAGCACGCGGCCGCGGTACCAAGGTGGCGGCAACAGGATCGTCTCCAGCGGCTTGTACACGACGTCCGCCGGGTTTTGAATGCGATCGCGGATTTCAGCAACAAACCCCGTGTGGCCATGCAGGCGCTCGCGCATCAACTCGTGTAGACGACCATCCGGCATCCATGGATTACCGGGTTCCGTCGTCGTGATGTACATGTACATCAAGGTTTGGGTGAGAGGGATCAGGCCCGCCTTGTTCGGCCCGTAGAAGGTGGCGCTGTAGTCCATCTCCGGCGGCTTATGTGTCGTAAACCGCCAGCAACCTTGGCCGGAGAAACGCGGCTTATACGCATCCCCGAACACCGTGTTGCGGATCTTGGAGTAGGTGCCGTCCGCTCCGACGACGAGGTCATAGCTTCCGCTCGTCGAATCTGTAAACGTGACATCAACCTTAGCGCCGTCATCGTGCAGGGAGGCGACGCTCACGCCCAGGCGGATACTGGCACCGTGGCTGGTGGCCGCGCTGACCAGGATCTCCTGCAACACCGGTCGCGGAATGCCGCAGTGACCGACGAGTTCCAGTCCATCGACGGGCGGCATCAGCCGCTCGCCCATCACAGCGCCGTCGGAGTGAAAATAGCGCTGGCGCTTGTAGACGAAGCCGCGCTCCAGGCATTGATCGGCGACGCCCAATGCCTGGTAGGCGCGGATCGCATTGCCAGGCTGAATGATCCCCACGCCGGCGGTGGTCCATGCGGGCTGCAGCTCGACGAGATCCGCCCGGATGCCGACCCGACCCAGGCCAATGGCGAGCGAAAGCCCGCCAATGCCGCCTCCGACGATCAAGATTTTCCGCTCTTGGCTCAAGAGCAAACTCCGGCGCGTTCTCCCTATTGACTTATCTCGGGCGACGCGAACGATGTCAAGGAAATTTCCCGCATGGGAGAATAAACGCTCGAGGGCCGATGTCTATTCGGGAACAATCGCGATCGCTCGCGTCCAGCCCGCGGAGGCGCGGTGCACCTTCACCGGGAAGCAAACAATCTCGAAACCATCCGCCGGCAGCGTCTCGAGATTGTGCAGTTTCTCAAGATGCGAATAGCCGATTTCGCGGCCGGCGCGGTGGCCTTCCCAGATCAGGCTCACGTCGCCGGTTTCCTGCACCCGCTTGCGCGTGAAGGAGAATGGCGCGTCCCAGCTCCATCCGTCCGTGCCGACGAGGCGGACCCCGCGCTCCAGCAACCACAGCGTGGCGGCCTTGCCCATGCCGCAGCCGCTGTCGACATAATCATCAAATCCGTACCGCGTGCCGGCGCGCGTGTTGATGACGACGATTTCCAATGGCCGCAGGTCGTGGCCGATGCGCTTGAGCTCGGCTTCGACGTCGCCGGGCTGGACCACGTAACCATCCGAAAAATGCCGGAAGTCGAGCTTCACCGCCGGCTGGAAGCACCATTCGAGCGGCACCTCATCGATGCGCCAGGAGGGCTCGCCGCCGGGCTTGAGCGCATGGTTCATCGTCGAGAAGAAATGGTAGGGCGCATCCAAATGGGTCCCGTTGTGCGTGGTGATGCGCACCCGCTCGGTCGCGCAGTATTCGCCGTCTGGAAGCTGGTCGATGCGCACGCCCATATAGTCAGCCATGCGTGGCGCGGTCTGATGGTGATCCTGATAGTCGATCTCCGGCAAGTTCTGCGGCGGATCGCTGGCAATTCCAGCCTTGAGCGGAACCGAAATGTCGATCAGGCGGCGTCCCATGCGGCGATCTCCCCGGCGTTTCTGCGATGGCCGCGAAGATATTTCCCGAGCTAAAGAATAGTCAAGAATTGGACTGTTTGGCGCCGCGACCGGGGCCCTTCAGGCCGTGCAGGAACAGTTCTGATAAAAACTCGCTGTAGCGTTCGACGTGCGCGAGCGTCGGTTCTTCCCCCATCAGTTCGCCGAACAAGGCCCGCTCTGCCATGGCATAGCTGCAGGCGCCGACCATGACCAGGAACAGGAAACGCGGATCGACCGGGCGCAACTCGCCGCTCTCCACCCCTTGCTCAACGATCGCCCCCAGCGACTTGATGCCCCCGTACACCATCTCCTCACGCAGCTGCCGCGCTTCCTTCGACTTGCCGTGAATGATGCGCTCGATGATGAGGTGATGCAGGGACGGATCCTCGAACAGCGTCTCCAGCAGCACCCGGATGCGGCGCGTGAGCCTCTCGGTCGGAGATCCCCCTTTCGTGAAACTCGCTCGCTGGCGGTCGCGCAATTCGGCGCCGGCATCAAGGACGGCGGTGACGATCAACTTCGACTTGTCGCCGAAGTAGTAGCGGATCAGCGCTGGATCGACGCCCGCCGCGCGAGCGATGTCGAGCCGGGTAATCTGCCCCGGCGGCATCACCTTCATCAGCTTGCGGGTCGCCGCGATCAAAGTCTCGCGTCCGACCGCCGGCGTATCCTTCTGGGGCCGGCCTTGCTTTCGTTTTGTGCGCCGCGCGGGCGCCCGGGTGGGCATGGTGTGCTCGATTCCGCAATCAGCGCAAAGCATTAAGTGAATCACGCCGCTGCCGCAACGCAAATGGGTGCGCGGCGGCCTATCTGCATTGATACGAACGCACAGCAGCGCGGCCTTTACCTCTCCCCGCTTGCGGGGAGAGGTAAGTCCGGCTCAGCTAACACTGGCCCGACTTGACTATTCTCTTGTCCGAGAATATCAACATCCTATCAAATACTAAACCGGAAGAAGCCGACCAGGATCGTCTTCGTTGGGCCCGAACCATCATGTTCGGGAGCGACGCAAGCGTATGCGTTCTGGATCGGTCCCGGCCCAGGGAGGAGAACCGGCATGGACAGCGCTATCGCGCCCAAAAAGGGCAGCGTGGACGACGTGGTCGCCCGGCTCGAGCGCATGCCGATTTCATCCTGGCACCTGCGGGCGCGCTTCATCGTCGGTGTCGCAACCTTCTTCGACGGCTTTGACGCGCTTGCCATCGCTTATGTGTTGCCGGTGATCGCACCGCAATGGCATCTCACTCCGGCTCAGAT
>JAFAXD010000469.1 GCA_019241285.1 Xanthobacteraceae bacterium
CCGGCGCTCCGGGCGGCAAGCAATCGAGCACCGTATCGAGGCCCTCGCCATTGGTCGCTTGGCGCGCCCAGCTCAAGAGCGGGTCGGCGGCCGGATCCTTGGGCGCCTCGTCGCTCATGGAGAATACATCGATACGACCAGGCGCGATTGCCTTCACGCGCTCGAGCAGCGCGCGATTGCGTCCGGTGCCGAGAATGGTGGTCGTCCCCATGGCGAGCGCAATCAACGCTGCGTTCAAACCCAACATGCCGCTGATGCCATTGATCAGCGCAGAGCGGCCGGGCCCGACATCGAGTTTCTTGAGCGCCGAATAGGCTGTGCCCAGATAGCCAAAGCGCGCCGCCGCCTCGAAGCTCAAGTTATCGGGTAATCGCACGATCGCGCTCGCCGGCGCGGTGATGAACTGGCACAACCCGCCATAGGGGTAATCGCGCATGATATCGAGCGAGCGGCCGAAATATCCCTGCAGGGTGAATTTCGGGCAGTCCAAGAGTTTACCGGAGCGACACATGCGGCAAGCGCCGCAACCGCGCACCGGATTGACATAGACCCGTTCGCCGACCCGCAAGTCGCGTACCTGTTCGCCGACTTTGGCAATGACCCCGGCCGGATCGAGGCCGAAGATTGCCGGCAACGGCAAAATCGGACGCGGTTCCGGGCTCTTGGTAGCAAAGAAATTGGTGATGACCCGTTGCAGGTTCGGCACGATTCCGCAGGCTTTGACTTCGACCAGCACATCCGTCGGGCGGGGCTCGGGAATCTCGATGTGATCGAGCCGCATCGGCGCGCCGTAGTCGTGCACGCGCGCGGCAATCATGCTGGCCATATTTTCCCTCCCGACGATGCTTTGAATTTGCTTTACTGTGTGGACGCGTCGTTCTTTTGCGGGAAGCCGCCTCAGTTTTCACCAAAATAACCGAGCCGCAACACGATGGAAACTCCCATGGGCATCTTGATTATCGGCGTCGTCATCATCCTTTACATCCTCGCTGCGCTACGTGTGCTTCGGCAATATGAACGCGGCGTCGTGTTCCTGCTCGGAAAGTTCGAAGGCGTGCGCAACCCCGGCCTGACGTTTATTTTCTGGCCGTTCCAGCAGATGGTGCGGGTGTCATTGCGCACCGTCACGATGCAGATTCCGTCACAGCGGATCATCACCAAGGACAATGTCTCAATCGATATCGCTGCCGTCGCCTATTATCACGTGACCGATCCGGAAAAATCGGTGATCGCAATCGAGAATGTCTACAACGCCATCAATCAAATCAGTCAAACCACCGTCCGTAACGTCGTCGGACGTTTTAGCCTCGATCAGCTGCTGGCCGATACGTCGGGGGTAAACGATGAGATCAAGAACGTTATTGACCGTCACACCGAGCCTTGGGGTGCGCAAGTGACCGTGGTTGAGATCAAGGACATTCAGTTGCCGGATAACATGCAGCGCGCCATGGCGCGCGAGGCCGAGGCGGAACGCGAGCGGCGCGCCAAAATCGTCGCCGCCGAAGGCGAGTATCAGGCTGCCGTGAAGCTTGGAGAAGCGGCCGACATCATTGCCCAGCACCCAGTGGCGCTGCAGTTGCGTACCTTGCAGACTATGGCGGAGATCGCCACCGAGAAGAACTCGACCATCATCTTCCCGACGCAGTTCATGACCACCGTCCAGGAAGCACTGGCCCAGTTAAGGACAGACTCCTCGAACAAATAGTCTGCTACGCAGCCTCCGACGCAACCATCCGCTCGGGCATGTAGTTGAGCACCGGCGCGAGCCACCGCTCGGCTTCGGCCAGTGTCCAACCCTTGCGTCGGGCATAGTCGGCGACTTGGTCGCGCTCGACCTTGCCGACGCCGAAATAGCTGCTCTCCGGATGACTGAAGTAGAGCCCGCAGACCGCGGCGCCGGGCCACATCGCAAAGCTCTCGGTAAGCTTCACGCCGAGACCGCCGTCCGTGGCGCCAAGTAGTTCGAACACCGTTGCCTTCTCGGTATGGTCCGGTTGTGCGGGATAACCCGGAGCCGGACGAATGCCTCGGTAGTGCTCGGCAATGATCTCCTCGTTGGTAAGCGCCTCGCCCTTGGCGTAGCCCCAAAGCATCAGCCGGGTCTCCCAGTGCAGGCGTTCGGCGAAGGCCTCAGCCAAACGATCGGCTAGGGCTTTCACCAGGATCGACGAATAATCATCGTTCTGTTGCTTGAAGCGATCCGCGACCGCATCCTCGCCGATACCAGCCGTAACCAGGAACGCGCCGATATAATCGGCAACGCCCTTCGCTCCAATGAAGTCCGCCAGCGCCAGGTTCGGTCGATCGTTGTTGCGCATAATCTGCTGCCGCAGCGTGTGCAAGACTGCAATCGGCTCCTTGCGCGCCTCGTCTCGATAAACCTGGATGTCATCGCCGGCGCGATTTGCGGGCCAGAAGCCGACGGCACCGGCCGCACGGAACCACTGCTCCTCGACAATCCGCGCCAGCATCTTCTGAGCATCTGAATAAAGGGCCCGCGCTGCCGCACCGACCTTTGCGTCATCGAGAATTGCAGGAAACCGACCCGCGAGCTCCCACGTGGAAAAGAACGGCGTCCAGTCAATGAACTCAACCAGGTCGGCCAGCGCATAGTCCGGGATGGGGCGGGCGCCGAGGAAACTCGGTCGCGGTGGCACGTAGTTGTCCCAATCGATGCGCAACGCATTTTGGCGAGCGGCGGTCAACGACAGGCGCGATTTGCCCTGCTCGGCGCGATCATGCGCGGCAGCGACACGCGCGTACTCCGCTCTGACGTCGGCCACATACGCAGCACGCTTTTCGTGTGACATCAGCGCGGAAGCGACGCCCACCGCACGGCTAGCGTCGTTGACATGAACGACTTGGCCACGCCGGTAGTTGGGGTGGATCTTCACGGCCGTATGAACGCGGCTCGTGGTCGCGCCACCGATCAACACCGGGATGTCGAGCCCATTGCGCTCGACCTCGGCTGCGACGTGGCACATCTCGTCAAGCGACGGCGTGATCAGGCCCGATAGCCCGACGATGTCGGCTTTCTCAGCGATAGCCGTCTCGACGATCTTCTCCGCCGGGACCATGACGCCGAGATCGATCACCTCGTAGTTGTTGCATTGGAGAACAACGCCGACGATGTTCTTGCCGATATCGTGCACGTCGCCCTTCACCGTCGCCATGACGATCTTGCCGGACGATTTAGCGGCTTGCGCACCCTTGTAGCGCTCCATAAAGGGCCGCAGATGGGCGACGGCCTGCTTCATCACGCGCGCCGACTTCACCACCTGCGGCAGGAACATGCGGCCGGAACCAAACAAATCACCGACTGTGTTCATGCCGGCCATCAGCGGCCCCTCGATGACCGACAGCGGCCGATCGGCTGCAAGTCGCGCTTCTTCCACATCCGTCGCAATATGATCGACGATGCCGTGCACCAGGGCGTGCTCGAGGCGCTTCTCGACCGGCCATGCGCGCCAGGCGAGATCCACTTCTTTCTCGGCGCGCCCGGCACCACGATAGCGCTCCGCCAATGCCAGCAAGCGCTCGGCCGCGTCCGCGCGCTGGTTGAGCACCACGTCCTCGCAGGCCTCGCGCAGCTCCGGATCCAGATCGTCATACACGGCGATCTGGCCGGCATTGACGATGCCCAGATCCATGCCGGCAGCGATGGCGTGGAACAGGAATACGGAGTGCATGGCCTCGCGCACCGTCTCGTTGCCACGGAACGCGAATGAGAGATTGGAAACGCCGCCGGAGACGTGCGCACCGGGCAGGTTCTGGCGGATCCAACGCGCGGCCTCGATGAAAGCGACGCCATACGTGTTGTGCTCTTCAATCCCTGTCGCGATAGCAAAGATGTTGGGATCGAAAATGACGTCGTGCGGCGGAAAGCCGACCTTGTTCACCAGAATATCGTAGGCGCGGCGCGCGACGGCGGTCTTGCGCTCCAGTGTGTCGGCCTGCCCCTGCTCGTCGAAGCCCATCACGACGACCGCGGCGCCGTGACGGCGCACGATACGCGCCTGGCGAATGAACTCGGCCTCGCCCTCCTTGAGCGAGATCGAATTCACCACCGCCTTACCCTGGATGCATTTCAGGCCCGCTTCCATCACCGCGAACTTCGAGGAATCGACCATGACCGGCACGCGGGCGATGTCGGGCTCGGCGGCGAGCAGGTTGAGGAACGTCACCATGGCGGCTTCGGAATCAAGAAGCCCTTCGTCCATGTTGACGTCGATGATTTGCGCACCGTTCTCGACCTGATCGCGCGCAACGGCGAGCGCCGCGGCGAAGTCACCGGCCGTGATCAGTTTGCGGAACCGCGCCGAGCCGGTCACGTTGGTGCGCTCGCCGATGTTCACGAACGGAATCTCCGGCGTCAGCGTGAACGGCTCCAACCCGGACAGCCGCAGCCGCGGCGCAATCTGCGGGATGACACGCGGAGCTTTGCCGGCGACCGCGCGCGCGATGGCGCGAATGTGCGCCGGCGTGGTGCCGCAACACCCGCCAACGATGTTGACCAGACCCGCGGCGGCGAATTCCTCGATCAAAGCGCCCATGACCGGGGCGCTCTCGTCGTAGCGGCCGAATGCATTGGGCAGACCTGCGTTGGGATAGGCACAGATCAAAGTATCGGCGACCTGCGCCAACTCGGCCACGTGCGCGCGCAGTTCCTTGGCGCCGAGCGCGCAGTTGAAACCGATCGACAGCGGCTGCGCGTGTTCGACGGAATGCCAGAAAGCCGTGGGGGTCTGGCCCGAAAGCAGGCGTCCGGATTTATCTGTGATCGTGCCAGAGACCATGACCGGCACGCGCACACCCCGGGCGTCACACACTTCCGAGATCGCGTAGAGCGCCGCCTTGGCATTGAGCGTATCAAAGATCGTCTCGACGAGGAGAATATCGGCACCGCCATCAAGCAGTCCGCGCACCTGCTCCGCATATGCGGTGCGCAACTGATCGAAGGTGATGGCGCGAAATCCCGGATTGGCGACGTCAGGAGAAATCGAGGCGGTGCGGTTCGTTGGCCCGATCGCGCCGGCGACAAAACGCGGTTTTGCGTCATCGGCCTCGGCCATATCGGCGGCCGCGCGCGCCAGCCGCGCGCCTTTGAGATTGAGCTCGTAGGCAATGCTCTCCATGCCGTAATCGCTTTGAGCGATCGACGTGGATGAAAACGTATTCGTTGCGATGATGTCGGCGCCGGCACGCAAATACGTCAGATGGAGATCGTGGATCGCCTGCGGCCGTGTCAGATTGAGCAAATCATTGTTGCCGCGCAGTTCGCGGTTCCAGGCGTCGAATCGCGCGCCGCGAAAACCCGCCTCGTCGAGCCGCAGCGCCTGGATCATGGTCCCCATGGCGCCGTCGAGGACGAGAATGCGTTGCGCGGCAAGCTCACGCAGCTTGGCTTGCACCGGCGAAGCAGGAAGCTGGTTCATCCAATCCCCCCGCACTCACGCCGCGGCGCGGCGCAATTGCGGCCGCAACCCGAGCAGATGGCAGATCGCATAGACCAGATCGGCCCGGTTCATGGTGTAGAAGTGAAAGTCGCGCACGCCGCGCCGCGCGAGTTCGAGCACCTGCTCTGCCGCGACCGTCGCGGCGATCAGCTTGCGGGTCGCCGGATCATCGTCGAGCCCTTCAAACCGGCGCGCGAGCCAAGCGGGCAGGCTTGCGCCGCAGCGCTGGGCGAAGTTCTGCACCTGGCCGAAGTTCTGCACCGGGAGGATGCCCGGAACGATCGGCACCTCGATGCCGCGGGCGCGCACCCGATCGACGTAGCGGAAGTAGAGGTCGTTATCGAAAAAGAACTGGGTGATCGCCCGATTGGCGCCGGCGTCGACCTTGGCCGCCAGCATGTCAATGTCCGCTTCGACGTCCGGACTATCCGGATGTTTTTCCGGGTAAGCCGCGACGGTGATTTCGGCGTTCACCTCGCGACGGATACCGGCGACCAAGTCTGCGGCGTTCCGATAGCCCTCGGGATGCGGTTCGTAGCGGATCCCAACGCCCGCGGGCGGGTCACCGCGCAAAGCCACGATATGCCGGACACCCGCGTCCCAGTAGCGGTGTATGACCTCAGAGATTTCGGCACGGCTCGCCGCCACGCACGTGAGATGCGCGGCAGGGACCAAATCTGTTGTTGCCAGGATACGTTCGATCGTGACGTGGGTGCGCTCGCGCGTTGAACCCCCGGCCCCATAGGTCACGGACACGAATGCTGGCGCGAGCGGTGCCAGCCGATCGACGGCCTGCCACAACGCAACGGCCATATCCGGCGTTTTTGGAGGGAAAAATTCAAACGAAACGTGGAGCTGGGAGGCGAGGCCAAATTCCAGCGCCTGGGCGCTCGGCAGCGTATGTACGGTCGGGGCCATGTCATTCTCCTGGCTCATCATTCCAATATAATGATATCCTTATACGGAATTGTGTTGGGATAAAGCCCAATTTTCTCAAAATGTCGTGTGGGCATTGCCCACCGTAACACATTTTCCACTTCAGCCAACTCAAGTTGGGCAGAATGGGAGACTAGATCACCGTGGTTATTACCAGTGTTTAGCGTCAAAACCGGCAGATTTGAGCCGATGAAATTCAATTTTCGCTCAAAAAGGATTGATTTTTAAGAGTTCTCAAGAAAAGTCCTCGCCAAACCCCAAGAGGACCCTCAAACTGGACCCCTCGCACGGTCTCCGAATCTGCCCATCCAATTAGGGCTTGCTGGCAACGTCCTGGTAAATATCGATCTCAATCCCGTCGCCAATCACCGAACGCCAAGCTTGGAGAAAGCTTTGCAAGCGGGGATCGCTCGCAAACCGCTGGCGGTTCTGCTCGATCTCCTCAGGGGCTTCGTAATCGATCGTCTGGATGTAGCGGGTTGGGAAATCCGCGTTCTGCAATAGACGTGCGCGCTTGCCGCCGAACAATTCATAGAACGGCTGGGCCGCCTGCATCATCGCGAGAAGTTGCTGTGGCTCTAGGGATGGTGCGGTGAACTTCATCTGCAAAGTGCGCGCGACCATCTTGGCCATGTGTTGCTCCTTGCGCCGCTAATACATTGGTCAGCGCGTACCGTTCGCTGTCGCCCGATAGGGAT
Organism: Xanthobacteraceae bacterium; assembly: GCA_019241285.1. GTDB lineage: Bacteria > Pseudomonadota > Alphaproteobacteria > Rhizobiales > Xanthobacteraceae > JAFAXD01. Next base: position 7,091 of record JAFAXD010000469.1, read on the forward strand.
GTGCCGGATAGACACCGAGAATCGAGAGTTTCTCGGAGAAGAACTTCAACTCATCGAGTGCAAGCTTCAGGCCGGGATCATCAGGGTGACCTTCGACATCAGAATAGAACTGCGTGGCGAAGAAATTCCCCTCGATCATGTAGCTTTCGAGCTTGGTCATGTTGACCGCGTTGGTGGCGAATCCACCCAGCGCCTTGTAGAGCGCCGCCGGAATGTTTCTGACCTGGAACACGAATGTCGTGACGACCTTCCCTTGGCCACGCGGGGCCCAAGCGCTGTCACGCGAGAGCACCAGGAACCGCGTGGTCGAATGCGCCTCATCCTCAATGTCGGGCGCCAGGATATCGAGGCCGTAGATCTCCGCCGCGAGCGTCGAGGCGATTGCCGCGCAAGTCTTATCCGCACGTTCCGCGACTTCCCGAGCGGCGCCGGCCGTGTCGGCTGCCACGATCGTCCGCACACCTAGTTTGCGCAGAAAGTTGCGGCATTGGCCGAGTGCCATCACGTGGCTCTCGACCGTTTGCAGCCCGGCGAGCGTTGCCCCCTTCGGGGCCAAGAGCTGGTTGCGGATGGGCAAGAACCACTCGCCGACGATATGCAGCCCCGCCGTCGGCATCAGGTGGTGGATGTCAGCGACCCGGCCGGCGAGCGAATTCTCGATCGGGATCATGCCGAGATCGGCTTCGCCCGCGGAGATCGCGTTGAGTGCGTCTTCAAAGGTGCGGCAAGGGAGCGCTTCGAATTCCGGATAAGCTTGGCGAATGGCGATATGGGAGTTTGCGCCGGGCTCGCCCTGGAACGCCATCTTCTGTTTGGTGGTATTCATTGCAGTCGGGTTACGCGTAGCACGGCGGATGTCAATGGTTAGCCAAAACGCGGCGCGCAAGAGCAAGGTCCTCGGATGTATCAACACCGAGCGGCACCGATTTCACGACGGCTACGTCGATGCGCATGCCCGCTTCGAGTAGCCGCAGTTGCTCGAGCTTCTCGCGTCGCTCGAGCGGCGATGGTGGCAGCGCGACGAATTTCTCCAGCGCTTGCCGTCGATACGCATAAAGACCGATGTGATGATAGAGCGGGCCCTCGCCATAGGGGGCCGTGGCGCGGGTGAAATAGAGCGCACGCAAGCGGCTGGGGGTGACCGGGGAGCCGACGACTTTGACCACGTGGGGATTGGTCCGCTCTTCTTCTCGCGTAATCTCAGCTGCGAGGGTCGCAACGTCGACGGCCGGATCGGCGATGAGCGCAACAGCAGCCGCAATATCGGCGGGATCGAGGGTCGGCAGGTCCCCCTGCACATTGACGATGACACGGGCCTGGCGGCGCGGATCCATGATTGCGAGCGCCTCAAAAATCCGATCGGAGCCCGACGGGTGATCGGCCCGCGTCATCACCGCATGTCCGCCAGCCTCTTCAACCGCGGCGGCAATCTCGGGTGAGTCTGTTGCAACCGCGACTTCGCCTGCGGCGGCCGCTTCGGCCCGCCGGAGCACGTGCACGATCATCGGCGTGCCGGCGATATCGGCCAGCGGCTTTCCCGGCAGCCGTGAGGCCGCCATGCGGGCCGGAATAAGGATCAGGACGTCGTCTGCCATGGACGCGGTTTTCAGGTGAGAGCTTGCGCATTTACGGAGACATCAGGCCGCGCGTTCAACCCCGTTATATGGGTTGCATGGCGGCCAGCAAACGGGCTATCTCACCGCCACCACGGGGGCCAATCCCGGCCCGGCCAGCCTTAATATATCCCGGAGCCGTTGCGCGATGGATTCGTTCGAGCTCAACAAGATCCTTGGCGCCGTCCTGTTTACGTTCCTGTGCGTCCTCGGCCTGAACATCGCGGCTGGGGCAATCTTCTCGCCTCCCGAGCCGGCCAAGCCTGGTTACGAGATCGCGATCCCCGAGAAAACAGAAGGGGGCCCAGCACCCGCCGCGGCGCCGCAGGAATCCATCGCCCAGCTGCTGGCCAATGCCGACCCAAAGCGCGGCGAGCAGATCGCCAAAGTCTGTCAGACCTGCCACACGTTTGAGAAAGGCGGCCCCAACAAGGTTGGTCCCAACCTCTGGGGCATCGTCGGACGACCGAAGGTTGAGCCGGGTTTCAACTATTCAGCGGCGATGAAGGCCAAGGGCGGTGATTGGACGATCGATGAGCTCAACCAATTTCTGACGAGCCCGAAGGGCTATATTCCGGGCACCGCCATGTCCTTCGCGGGCCTGCCCAAGGGACCGCAACGCGCCGACGTGATCGCGTTCCTCAACACGCTTTCCGACAGTCCGAAGCCGCTGCCAACCGCGGCTGAAGCGAAACCCGCCGAGGGAGCAAAGCCCACGGCAGAAGCGGGCAAGCCGCAGGAAGGTCAGCCCGCTCAGCCAACTAGCCCGCCGGCCGGGACCGAGTCGCAGTCGAAGTGACGCGAGCCGATTTGCTCGCGACTTCAGGTGCAGTCAGCATTCGCGCAGGGCGGCATTACCGCCAGGTTACGGCCAGCTAAGGTAAGTTTAATGCGGGCTGCCGTGGCATCGCCGCTATGATTTGCCAAGTTAGTGCCGCCCATCCTGGAGGCCCTCATCAATGCGCTTTTCTCGGCGTGCGTTTGTCGGCGGCGTGCTCACGGTCCCGCTGACCACCCTGAAACTGCAACCGCTGGGACCACTGACCGCTCAGGCCGCGGAACCGGTCTGGCGGCACGGTGTATCCCTGTTCGGCGACGTGAAATACCCGCCCGAGTTCGCGCACTTCGACTACGTCAATCCGAACGCTCCCAAGGGCGGCAGTGTGCGCCAGATCGCGGTTGGCACCTTCGACAATTTCAATATGACGATGGGAGCGGTGAAGGGGCAGTTGGCGGCCGGTGTAGATCTTATCTACGACACCTTGATGGTCTCAGCACTTGACGAAGTGTCGACCGAATATGGCTTGCTCGCCGAAGCCGTAAGCTACCCCGACGATTTCTCCTTCGTCACCTATCGGTTGCGTTCCAATGCCAAGTGGCATGACGGCATGCCGGTCACACCGGAGGACGTCATCTTCTCGTTCAACGCATTTAAAGAGAACAATCCACGCTACGCTGGCTATTACCGGCACGTCGTCAAGTTTGAAAAAACCGGCGATCGCGACATCACCTTCACTTTTGATCAGCCCGGTAATCGCGAACTGCCGCAGATCGTCGGACAGATCACTGTTCTTCCGAAGCACTGGTGGGAGGGAACCGACAAAGACGGCAAGAAGCGTGACATCACGACCACCACACTCGAACCGCCGCTCGGCAACGGCGCCTATCGGATCAAAGAATTCGATCCGGGCCGGAGCATTGTCTACGAGCGTGTTCCCGATTACTGGGGCAAAGACCTCAATGTGAATGTTGGTCGAGATAACTTTGCCGAGCAACGGTTCGACTACTTTCGCGATACGACCGTCGCACGAGAGGCGTTCAAAGCAGATCACCTCGATTGGAGGTTTGAGAACAGCGCCAAGGAATGGGCGACGTTCTACGATTTTCCCGCCGTCAAGGACGGCCGGGTCATCAAGGAAGAATTTCCGGTCCGCAGTGTCGGCGTAATGCAGGCGTTCGTTTTCAACCTACGACGCGACAAGTTCAAGGATCCTCACGTACGCCGCGCCTTCAATCATGCGCTCGATTTCGAAGAAATGAACAAGCAAATGTTCTTCGGTCAATACAAGCGCATCGCCAGCTATTTTGAAGGAACTGAGCTGGCCGCGACGGGCCTGCCGGAAGGGAAGGAACTGGAAATACTTGAGAGCGTCCGCGACAAGGTTCCTCCAGAGGTCTTCACCAAAACCTTCGTCAATCCGGTGGGCGGCAGTCCAGATTTGGTTCGTGTGAATCTACGCGAAGCGTTGCGGCTGTTGCGCGAGGCCGGCTACGAAGTGCGCGATCAGAAACAAGTCAATGTCAAGACCGGCGAGCCGCTCACCGTTGAATTCCTCACCCAGGCAGGTGATCCAAACAGCGAGCGATATGTGCTGTTCTACAAGAACTCGGTCGAGCGGCTAGGAATCGACGTAACGGTCCGGCCCGTCGATGAGGCACAATATGAGAATCGACTGCGGCAATGGGACTTTGATATTATCACGTCTGCCTGGAGCGAATCTCTCTCACCTGGTAATGAACAGAGATACTACTGGGGCTCGCAAGCTGCCGATCAACCCGGCACATTCAATTTTGGCGGTATCAAAAATCCGGCGGTCGATACCCTGATCGATCGGGTCGTCTTTGCAAAAAGTCGCGCCGAACTCGTGGCCGCCACCAAAGCGCTCGACCGCGTGTTGCTCTGGAATAATTACGTCGTGCCGCAATGGACTTATGGGAAACAGCGCACCGCGCGCTGGGACCGCTTTGGGCGTCCGGAAAAGATGCCGGAGTATGGCGCCTCCGCTTTCCCCACCATCTGGTGGTGGGACGCGGAAAAAGCCGCCAAGCTCGGACGCCGTTCCTAAGGGCGATAATGCGTCAGCAGCACATATCGCGCCGGGGCGCGCTGATCGCGGGCGCCGGCGCATTTAGTGCGTTCCTCGGGCTACCTCGCACCACGGCCGTGGCAGGTGCGCCGGAGGAGATCGAGCGCCACGGGTTGTCGATATTCGGCGACCTCAAATATCCGGCAGACTTTCGCCATTTCGATTACGTCGACCCGAACGCTCCAAAAGGCGGGATGTTCTCGCAGATCGGGCCGAGCGGGATGTACAATCAGAATCTGCTCACCTTCAACTCGCTCAACGCCTTCATTCTCAAGGGCGATGCGGCCCAAGGCATCGAGCTCACCTTCGCCACTCTGATGGCGCGGGCGCTCGACGAGCCCGACGCCGTTTATGGTCTGGCAGCACGGGCAGTGCGAGTCTCACCGGACGGCCTGACCTACACATTCTTGCTGCGGCCAGAAGCGCGCTTTCATGACGGCAGTGCTTTAACGGCACACGACGTTGCCTTCACGCTCAATCTCCTCAAGGAGCAGGGACACCCGCAAATCACGATCATGCTTCGGGACATGACCGGCGCCGAGGCAGCCGATGACCACACCGTTGTGGTTCGCTACCGCGAAAAGCGTGCCCGCGACGTGCCGCTGTTCGTGACCATGCTGCCAATCTTGTCCCGCACTTATTACACCCTCCATCCTTTCGATCAGTCGTCGCTCGACATTCCGCTCGGCTCGGGCGCCTATCGGGTCGGCGATTTTGTCGCGGGCCGCTTCATCGCTTATGAACGCGTCAACGATTGGTGGGGAGCCAAACTTCCCGTCAGTATTGGGGTCAACAACTTCGATACGCTGCGATATGAATTTTATCGCGATCGGGACGTCGGTTTCGAAGGCTTTACCGGCAAGACCTACCTGTTCCGTGAAGAGTTCACATCCCGCACCTGGGCAACGCGCTATGATTTTCCCGCGATCCGCGAAGGGCGGGTGAAGAAGGACGTGATACCCGACAATACGCCGTCTGGTGCCCAGGGCTGGTTCATCAATACGCGGCGGGAGAAGTTCAAAAGCCCAAAAGTCCGGGAAGCGCTCAATTACGCGTTCGACTTTGAATGGACCAACAAGAACATCATGTATGGTGCATATGACCGCACCTGCTCGGTGTTTCAGAATTCCGACATGATGGCCAAGGGTCCCGCGGAGCCGGACGAGCTTGCCCTGCTCGAGCCGTTTCGCGGCAAGGTGCCCGACGAGGTCTTCGGCGAACCGTTCGTTCCGCCGGTGTCGGACGGGTCCGGACAGGATCGCGGCCTGTTGCGCAAAGCTGCGCAACTCCTGACGGAAGCCGGGATCGCCATCAAGGATGGCAAGCGCATTCTGCCCAATGGCCAAAGGCTCAGCATTGAGTTTCTGATCGATGAGCCGACGTTCGAACCGCATCATATGCTGTTCATCAAGAATCTGGGCCTGATCGGCATCGAAGCGAGCCTGCGGCAGGTCGATCCGGTGCAGTTCAAGAAGCGTGAAGATGACTTCGATTTCGACATCGTGGTGAACCGGGCCACCTTTTCATCGACCCCGGGCGATACGTTGCGCAGCTATTTCTCCTCCACGGCTGCCTCCCAGCCGGGGTCACAGAACCTGGCGGGCGTGGCCGACCCGGCGATCGATGCTATGATCGAGCGGATCATCGCGGCGGACAGCCGGCCAGCCCTGATCACCGCGTGCCGCGCGCTCGATCGCCTGTTCCGCGCCGGGCGCTATTGGGTCCCGCAGTGGTACAAGGCGACCCATTGGATCGCGTTCTGGGACGTTTTCGGGCGACCCGCGACAAAACCGCGCTACGCGCGCGGTGTACCGGAGACTTGGTGGTATGACCGCGACAAGGCCGCCAACCTGCAGCGAGCCGGCTGATCGTCGCACTGGCAACTCGGCCTTGTGCCGGCCGAGGACGTCTTTATCTTGCGTGTTACCGAATTGAGACCCCAGCGGTTTGTGGGGCGTGAGATCTACAACCGGCGCCGGCGCTGACCGGCAGAGATGATATGGCCGCCTACATCCTTCGCCGCATCTTGCTGATGATACCGACCCTGTTCGGCATCATGGTGGTCGCGTTCGTCGTCGTACAATTCGCGCCCGGCGGGCCTGTGGAGCGGGTCATCGCGCAACTGTCTGGCGCAGACACGGGCGCCACCTCCCGCATCTCCGGGTCTGCCGGGGGAGATTTCGGTGCGCGCGGTCAGATGCAGGGCGCCTCAGGGCTCGACGCCGTCAACTCCAAATACCGGGGCGCCCAGGGCCTCGATCCTGAGTTCATCAAGAAGCTAGAAAAACAGTACGGCTTCGATAAGCCCGCCTACGAACGCTTCTTCCTGATGCTCAAGAATTTCCTGACGTTCGATTTTGGCAAGAGCTATTTCCGCGACACGCGTGTGATCGACCTGATCAAAGAGAAGCTGCCGGTCTCGATGTCGCTTGGAATCTGGATGGCCTTGCTCGCCAACCTGATCTCGATTCCCCTCGGCATTCGCAAGGCTGTCAATGACGGTTCGCATTTCGACGTCTGGACCTCCGGGGTCATCATCATCGGCTATGCGATTCCCGGCTTCCTGTTCGCCATCCTGCTCATCGTGCTGTTCGCCGGCGGCTCGTTCTTCGATTGGTTCCCGCTGCGCGGCCTCACCTCTGATAATTGGGCACAGCTCTCCTGGTGGCAGAAGATAATCGATTACTTCTGGCACCTCGTCCTGCCGCTGATCTCCATCGGGCTCGGTGCTTTCGCCACAACGACGCTTCTGACCAAGAATTCCTTCCTGGACGAGATCCGCAAGCAGTACGTACTCACGGCGCGCGCCAAAGGTTGCAGCGAACGCAAGGTGCTGTACGGACATGTCTTCCGCAATGCCATGCTCCTGGTCATTGCCGGCTTCCCCGGCGCCTTCATTCACGCCTTCTTTGCCGGTTCCTTGTTGATCGAGACCATCTTCTCGCTCGACGGACTGGGCCTGCTGAGCTTCGAGAGCGTGCTCAATCGCGACTACCCGGTCGTATTCGCGAACCTCTATATCTTCGCACTACTCGGGCTTGTGGTCGGATTGATCTCCGACCTGACCTATACGTTCGTCGATCCGCGGATCGACTTCGGCACGCGCGAGGCGTGATATGGACGCCCGCATCGCCACCGAAAATCCAGAAATCACCGCCGTAGCGCCCGGCGGGCTCGCCGTTCCGCCCGAGCTTCGTCCGCTTACCATGTCGCCGCTCAACCGTCGCCGCTGGCAGAATTTCAAGGCGAACCGGCGTGGCTATGTGTCGTTATGGCTTTTTCTCATTCTGTTCCTGGTCACGCTGTTTGCGGAATTCATCGCCAACGACCGGCCTTATTTCATCAGTTTTGAGGGCAAGTGGTACTTCCCGGTCTTTGTCACTTATCCGGAGACCACTTTTGGTGGCGATTTCGAGACCGCCGCCGATTATCGCGACCCATATTTACAGAAGCTGATCAGTGAGAAGGGCGGCTTCATGGTCTGGCCGCCGATCCGCTATTCCTACAACACCCACAATCTGGACCTGCCCACCCCGGCGCCTTCGCCCCCGACCTGGATGCTGACCCATGAGCAGTGCCAGCACGTGCTTGAGCGCAAGGGGCTCAAGAGCTGCAGTGACCTCGAGTATAACTGGCTCGGGACGGACGACCAGGGACGAGATGTACTGACGCGCATCATCTACGGATTCCGCATCTCGGTGCTGTTCGGCCTCACCCTGACGATCATATCGTCGATCATCGGCATCGCCGCCGGCGCCGTGCAAGGCTTCTTTGGCGGCTGGGTTGACCTCGTCTTCCAGCGGGTGATCGAAATCTGGACGTCGGTACCGCCGCTTTATCTGTTGCTGATCATCTCCTCCATGCTGGTCCCCGGCTTTTTCGTGCTCCTCGGAATCCTGCTGCTGTTCTCCTGGGTGTCATTGGTCGGGCTGGTGCGCGCCGAATTTCTGCGTGGCCGAAATTTCGAGTACATTCAGGCTGCCCGCGCCCTGGGCGTATCAAACGTCGTCATCATGTTCCGGCATCTGCTGCCAAACGCCATGGTGGCGACGATCACCTTCCTACCGTTCATCGTGTCGTCCTCGGTCATGCAGCTCACCGCGCTTGATTTCTTGGGCTTTGGCCTGCCTCCCGGATCGCCGTCTCTGGGCGAATTGCTCTCTCAGGGCAAAGCCAACATTCAGGCTCCGTGGCTCGGCATTACCGGGTTCTTCACCGTCGCGATCATGCTATCGCTGCTGATTTTCGTGGGCGAGGCCGTGCGCGACGCGTTCGATCCGCGTAAGACGTTCGGGTGAGCCAGAATGGACGCCACGGTGACCCCGCTTCTTTCGGTTCGTGACCTGTCGGTGGCCTTCCGTCACGGCGCACACGAGACCCTCGCCGTTGACCGCGTGTCCTTCGATCTCACCAAAGGCGAGACGCTTGCACTGGTGGGTGAGTCCGGCTCCGGCAAATCGGCGACCGCGCTGTCAATCATGAAGCTGTTGCCCTATCCGTCGGCGCGGCATCCATGTGGCGAGGTCCGCTTCAAGGGGCGCGATCTGATCAAGCTCTCGGAACGCGAAATGCGGCGCGTGCGTGGCGACTCGATCAGCATCGTGTTTCAGGAACCGATGACCTCGCTCAACCCTCTGCACACGATCGAAAAGCAGATCAGCGAGATCCTGCTCCTCCATCGCGGATTGACCGGCGCGGCCGCCCGCAAGCGGGTCATCGAATTGCTGACCCAGGTTGGGATTCATGAGCCGAAAGAGCGGCTGGGAAGCTATCCGCATCAGTTGTCGGGTGGTCAGCGCCAGCGCGTCATGATCGCAATGGCGCTCGCCAACGAGCCCGACCTTTTGATCGCCGACGAACCGACGACTGCGCTCGACGTGACCGTGCAAGCGCAGATCCTGAAGTTGCTGAAAGAGATCCAGGCCCGGATGGGCATGGCCATCCTGTTCATCACCCATGATCTCGGCATCGTGCGCAAGATCGCCGATCGTGTCTGCATCATGCAGCAGGGCCAGATTGTCGAGCATGGCACGGTCGCGAACGTGTTCCGCGCGCCCGAACATCCCTACACCTGCGCGCTGTTAAGCGCCGAGCCGAAGGGCAAGGCGCCTCCGCTCAATCCGAATGGTCCCGTGATTGTGCGGACCGACGACCTGAAGGTGTGGTTTCCGGTCAAGCGCGGGCTGTTGCGGCGCACGGTTGGACATATCAAGGCGGTTGACGGGGTCTCGATCGAAGTTCGCAAAGGTGAGACGCTGGGTATTGTCGGTGAGTCGGGCTCGGGCAAGACGACCTTGGGGCTCGCGCTGTTGCGCCTGATCTCGTCGGAGGGTCCGGTCGCGTTTCTGGGCAAGTCTCTGCAAGGCCTTAAGTTCAAGGAGATGCGGCCGCACCGGCGTGACATGCAGATCGTCTTCCAAGATCCCTATGGGTCGCTCTCGCCGCGCATGTCGGTTTGCAATGTTATCGAGGAAGGGCTTTGGGTGCATCAGCCCAACCTCAGCGCAGCGGAACGGGGCCGAAAGGTCATTCGCGCATTGACTGACGTCGGGCTCAACCCGGACACACGCTTTCGCTATCCGCATGAGTTTTCCGGCGGACAACGCCAGCGCATTGCGGTCGCGCGGGCCATCGTGCTGGAGCCGACATTCATCGTACTCGACGAGCCGACGAGCGCGCTCGACATGCTGATCCAGGCGCAGATCGTGGATCTGTTGCGCGACTTGCAAAAACGCCGCGAGCTCACTTTTATATTCATCTCGCACGATCTGAAAGTTGTCAGTGCGCTTGCCTGCCGGTTATTGGTGATGCGCCACGGCAAGGTGGTTGAGGAAGGGCCGGCAAGCGAGGTGTTCGCAAATCCACAAGACCCCTACACCCGCGCCCTGTTCGCCGCTGCCTTCAATCTTGAGATCGCACCCGAGGGTGTGGTGGCGCAGTAGCGCATGACCAACCCATCCCTCGTCGACCCAGCTCTGGCGGATGCCCCGGCCGACGCGACGGTGTCCGCGCCTGACGTGTTGGTTAAGAGCTTTCGCAGCCTCGAACGCTACACGATCGCGTTGCGCCATGCTGATGGCCGCGCGAGCGCGCTCACGCGCGACGTTTTGCACGTCGGCCCTGTGGTTGGGGTGCTGGCGATAGACCCGTCCCGCAATGTCATTGTGCTGATCCGCCAATTTCGGCTCGCAGCCCATCTGGCGCTCGGGTTGGGCGAGCTCGTTGAAATCGTTGCGGGCCATGTGGAGCATGGGGAGAGCGCAGAAGAGGCCGCGCGACGCGAATGCCGGGAGGAAATCGGCGTAGACCCGCGCACACTCCATCCGATCCTACGATTCATGCCGGCGCCCGGCGTCAATGACGAGCATACCACGCTATTTGTTGGAATCGTGGACTCAAGCGAGGTACCCGAACGCGCCGGCGCGGCAACGGAAACCGAGGATACCCAACCGATTTGCGTTGATATGGAGACAGCGCTCGCCGCGCTCAACGAGGGCAAGGTGCACAACGGCTATCTGATCATCGCGCTGCAATGGCTTGCGCTCAATCGCCACAAGATCGAGACGATTATCGCGACCGAATGAGGGGAGGACATGGACCCATTCGACTTCACGGGTCGTCACGTCTTCGTTGCCGGCGGGACGAGCGGAATCAACCTTGGCATCGCTGAAGCGTTTGCGGCGCGAGGCGCACGAACAACGGTCATCAGTCGTTCGCCCGAGCGCGTCGCAGCCGCAGTGACAACACTGCAGGCGCATGGGGCCAAAGCACTCGGGTTTTCGGCGGACGTCCGCGACCCAACCGCGGTCAATACCGCCCTTTCCGGAGCGCATCAGCAATTTGGCGAGATCGATATTCTGATCTCAGGAGCAGCCGGCAATTTTCCAGCGCCCGCACTGGGCATGTCGCTCAATGGCTTTAAAGCTGTGATCGAAATCGACCTGATCGGAACATTCAATGTGCTGCGCGGCGCGCACGCGTTCCTGCGCAAGCCCGGCGCGTCGATCATCAACATCTCGGCACCACAATCGGTGCATGCGACACCGCTGCAGGTTCATGTCTGCGCCGCCAAGGCCGGCCTCGACATGCTTACGCGCGTGCTCTGCCTGGAATGGGGAGCGGACGGAATTCGCGTGAATTCCATTATTCCAGGCGGCATCAGCGACACCGAAGGGATGGCGCGACTCGCGCCGACACCGGAAGCCAAGGAGACGTTCCGCAGCGTCGTGCCCCTCGGCCGGTTCGGTACCAAGCAGGATGTGGCCAACCTGGCCCTCTTCCTCGCCTCCCCGCTCGCCTCCTACATCTCGGGAGCTGTGATCCCGGTCGATGGCGGGCGGACCGCAAACGGCGACCCCGGACTCGGCCGCGTGCTCGCGGCGGCGCGACAGTAGCCGGCAGCCCGTGCCCGGGTCAGCAAACCCGCACGCCGGTGCGGTCGCAATCGTCGTCAGTGGTTGGGATGCCGAGGCATGGGCGCAGCGCTTTCGCACCCTCGCTCCGTCCCGACCGATCCGGATCTGGCCACACCAGATCGAGAGGGCTGACGAAATCGCCTATGCGTGCGCGTGGCGCGCACCGCACGGATCCCTTGCCGAGTTCATGAACCTGAAGGCGATCTTCTCGCTGGGCGCCGGCGTCGATCATCTCCTCGCCGACCGGTTACTTCCGGCCGTTCCGATCGTTCGCATCGTCGATCCCGATCTCACGGCCCGCATGGTCGAATATGTCGTGTTGCATGTCTTGATCATTCATCGCCACCAGCGTCTCTATGACGCACAGCAACGGCAACGTCTTTGGCGCGACCACGATCAACCCTCTGCCAGTGAGGTTTCGGTCGGCGTCATGGGCCTGGGTCATCTCGGCAGCGCTGCCGCGCAAGCGCTGCGCGGCCTGGGCTTTCAGGTGCAGGGCTGGAGCCGCACGCCGAAATCGATTTCAGGTGTCGCGTGCCATTCGGGCGCGGACGGCCTCGACGCGTTCCTGGCGGCGAGCGAAATCCTGGTGGTGCTGTTACCGCACACGCCTGCGACCGAGGGGATGATCAACCTCGCGCTTTTGCGCAAGCTCAAGCACGATGGAGCACTGGGCGGCGCCCACCTGATTAACTCGGGGCGCGGACTGTTGCAGGTCGATAGCGATATTCTTGCGGCTCTCGACCAAAACTTGCTGGCCAGCGCAACCCTTGACGTATTTCCGCAAGAGCCGCTGGCGCAGGAGAGCCCTTTTTGGCAGCACCCGCGGGTGACCGTCACGCCGCACAACGCCGCGACATCCGACCCGCGATTTCTAGTCCGCAACGTACTCACGCAGATCGAGCGGCTCGAACGCGGCGAGCCTCTCGAAAATACGATCGACCGCGCATTGGGCTACTGAAACCGGCGAGACGACCGTGGCAGCAAACGGACAGCCGTAGTAACGTCCCGGCGGATAATGTTTGAACGCAGCAGGGAGGATATCGTGATGCGTGTGGGGATTGCGGCACTTGTGCTCGCGATGGCAGTTGGTCATGCGGTGGCGCAGGATAAGCCGGTCGAGTTGAAATTTTCGCACTGGGTCCCAGCCACGCACCCGATCGTCAAAGCCTCCGAACAATGGGCCGATTCGATCAAGAAGGCTTCGAACGGGACAATCAACATCACGATTTATCCCGCACAACAGCTTGGCAAGGCGTTCGATCACTACGACATGGCGCGCGACGGCATCGCCGACATCGCCTACGCCAATCCCGGATACACGCCCGGCCGCTTTCCGGTGATTGCCGCCGGAGAGCTGCCGTTCTTGCTCGCCAACGGCAAAGAGGGCAGCGCTGCGCTCGACGCATGGTATCGCAAATATGCCCCCAAGGAGATGTCGGAGGTGAAGTCCTGCCTCGCCTTTGTGCACGACCCCGGGACGTTCCACTCGACCAGGAAGAAGATCGTTGTTCCGTCCGATGTCGCTGGCATGAAGATCCGCCCTGCCGGCGCGACGGTTGCGCGGTTCATCACGCTGCTCGGGGGGACCAATGTGCAGGCGTCCGCGGTCGAGTCGCGCGATATCCTGGAAAAGAATGTCGCCGACGGGATCACCTTCCCGTGGGGCTCGATTGTTCTGTTTGGGATGGACAAGGTGCTCAAATATCACATGGACACCGCGCTCTACACCAGCGTGCAGACCTGGGTAATGAACAAGGCCAAATACGACGCGATGTCGCCGGCGCAGAAGAAGGTGATCGATGATCACTGCAGCACCGAATGGGCCCTCAAGATCGCTTCGCCCTGGGCTGATTTCGAAGCAGGCGGACGCGACAAGATCAAAGCGATCCCGGGGCAGGACGTTTATCAGCTGACACCAGAGCAGCTCGCTCAGTGGCGTGCAGCCGCCGAGCCGCTGATCAATGAGTGGGCGGATCCCGCGCGCAAGGCGGGCTATGACGCCAAGGCGGTGCTCGATGAGCTGAAGGCGAGCGCCGCGAAGTACAACGCCGCTTATTGATGAAGCACGTCCCGTGCGTCTCGTCCCGGTTCCCGACGTGACCCAACACGCCATCTCGGTTGGGAGTGTTTCGCACGCCTACGCCCGGCCTGATTCTGGGGTCGTGCAGACCCTCAATTCGGTGTCCTTGGACATCCGCAAGGGCGAGCTTTTGTGCCTCATTGGCCCGAGCGGCTGCGGCAAGAGCACGCTTCTCAACATTATCGGCGGCCTCGTCTCGCCGACCGCAGGCGAGGTTCGTGTCAATGGGCAGCCGATGCGCGGACCTGCTCCGAAGGAGATCGCTTACGTATTCCAGGAGAACACGCTCTTCCCCTGGAACACGATCCTGGAGAACATCAAGGTCGCCCTTGAATTCCAGGGCGTTCCGGTTTCGGACCGTCAGGACCGTGCCAACCAGGCGATCGAAGCCGTCGGCCTCAGCGAGTTCGCCCACAGCTATCCGCATCAGCTCTCGGGCGGCATGAAACAGCGCGCGTCGCTGGCCCGCGCGCTCAGCCTGCAGACCGACATCCTGCTCATGGACGAGCCCTTCGCGGCGCTTGACGAGCAGACCCGCACTTATCTCGGTGAAGAACTCTCTGTCTTGCTCGCTGCCACCAACAAAACCATCGTGCTGGTTACACACAGTCTCACGGAGGCGGTGTTTCTCGCCGATCGCGTGGTGGTCATGACGGCGCGCCCGGCGGAGATCAAGGCAACGATCAACGTCAATACCGGCCACCCGCGCGAACCGAGCTTCACCACCTCCGCCGAGTTCAGCGACCTGCGCAATGAACTCTATGCGCTGTTGCGCGACGAGATCGAGAAGACCGTTGGCGGATTCGTTGGTCGGGCGGCGGCGCGTGACCGAGAGCGGCGCGCCGTAGCGGGCGAAGGCGGGGCGAGGTCATGAAGCGTCGCCGCTTTGACTGGCGGGCCCGCGCCATTCAAATTGGGTTCGTGATCGCGCTGCTGTTGCTCTGGTATTATCTCGGCCGCAGCGGCGCCGTCAGTTCCATATTCCTACCGCAGCTTCCGCGCGTTGCCGAAAAATTTATTCAGATCGTGCAATCGGCAAGCTTCTATAACAATCTAGCCGTCACGTTGTTTGAGCTTATCGTCGCCGTGGCGATCGCGAGCCTCTTCGGATTGAGCATCGGTTACCTGGTTGGACGATCGCGCTATGCGGTGTTGGTTTTCGAACCTCTGTTGGCCGGAATTTTTGCCGTTCCAATTATAGTCTTTTTGCCTCTCTTCATGTTGTTCTTCGGCATCGACGTTGAATCGAAGATCGCGTTCGGCGCGACCTACGCGTTTTTCCCGATTGTGCTGAACACGATCGGCGGTATCAGCCAGGTCGATCCACGTTTCATCACGGTGTCGCGCTCCATGGGCGCAAATGAGCGGCAGCTGTTTCGCCGCGTGCTGCTGCCTGCGGCGCTTCCCGTCATCGTCACCGGGCTGCGGATCGGCGCCACAATCGGATTTCTCGCCATTCTCGGCAGCGAAATGATCGCCGGACTACGCGGGCTTGGGAGCCGCATTTCCAATCTCGCCGAAGGGATGAACACGGCCGAGATGTTCGCCTATATCGTGTTCGTCATCATCTTGGCGGGAATTTTGAATCTGACTCTCAGCACGATGCAACGCCGCTTCGACGAGCCGAGGAGCGCGTCATGAGCGACGCCGTCATCTCCGGCACACGAATAGAGACGGGATCCGGCGGTCGCGGCTTCCTGCTGCGCAATCCGGCAGCCGCCCGGCTAGGAGTCATTGTCCTTGCGCTGGCACTCTGGGAATTGGCCGGACACACCGTGCTCGACCCAAACTTTCTCAGCCCGCCGTCGGCAATTCTTGCCGCAATGCCGCGTGTCCTCGGTGAACCAGGGGTGCGCAATGCGCTCGTCGCATCCTTCCTCGAGCTCGTGACAGCATTCGTACTTGCCGTCGTGCTAGGGCTGGCCGTCGGGTTGGTGGTTGGGCTCAGCGGCTTTGCGCGTCGCGCCACGCTTCCGCTCGTCTTGCTGCTCTACTCGATTCCGCAGGTCACGATCCTGCCGTTGTTCGTCCTCTATTTTGGTATCGGCGCAGGCTCCAAGATCGCCTTCGGCGTGAGCCATGGAATCTTTCCCATCATTCTCAACGTGGTCGCCGGCGTGCAAAGCGTCGAGGCAGCGCATTTGACCGCGGCGCGATCCATGGGCGCAAGCCGCTTGCAGACGATACGCCGTGTTGTGATCCCGCACACGATGCCGAGCTTGTTCACCGGGCTGCGCCTGGCGATGTCGGCAACCCTGCTCGGCGTGTTGCTGGCGGAGCTTTATGTCTCCACTGGCGGGGTCGGCTACTACACCCGCATCTTCGCGGACAGTTTCGATCCGCCCGCGACATTTACGCTCGTCGCCGTGCTCGCCCTGATGGCGGTGGTGCTGAATGAAGCCGTACGCATCGCCGAACGCCGCGCCTCATTCTGGCGCATGCATCGCTAGAGCATGATCCCGAAAAGTGGAGACCGGTTTTCGGACAAGATCATGCTCAAATAATAAGCTGAAGCGTGTGACAATTCGAAGAAAAGTCACCACGCTTTAGAACTTCATTGCACGAATTTGGTGGTGAACATCTGATCCTCGGTCGGCTCGGACTCGAGGATATGCATGTCCACCAGGGATGACTTGATTACCTTGACGGCTTCCGGATCAAACCGGCCGTTGTCCTGCATCATGCCGATCTCTTCGTCATAGGCGCGGCTGACGATGTCCGGCGGAAGCTTGAGCACGCGGGCTGAGATCTCCACGCTTTTGTCCTTGTTGGATTTCATCCAGGCAATCGTCTCGAACCAGCCAGCCAGAAAGCGCTTGACCAGATCCGGCTTCTTGTCGATCAGCTCGTCGCGGGCGTAGATGACGTGGGTGATAAACTTGGGCGCATAGGCGGCCATGTTGGCGATGATCTTGGCCTCCTTTTTCGCTTCCAGCATGTAGCTCGTTTCGGTCGCGAGCACGATCCCATCAACCTGACCGGTTTTGAACGCCGCGAAGTTGGTCTCGAAACTGCCGAGCGGGACGGCACGGAGATCGTTGTATTGCCAGCCTTGGGCCAGGGCGGCGCGATGCAGCAGCCACTCGGTCAGCGAGCCGATGGTCGTCACAGCGAATTTCTTGCCCTTCATCTCCTTGATGTCGTTATAGGGCGCGTTCGCCGCGATCACGATGGAGATGCTGTAAGGCGAGCCCGCGAACGCCGCCACAGCCTTGGCTGGAACCCCTTTGACCGCAAAGCCCATGCCGGGCCCGCTGCCGACGCCGAAATCCACACCATCCGCCGCGAGTGCCTGCTGTAGCTTCGCGTCACCGCCAAAACTCGTGATGTCGAGCTTGAGATCGTGCTTGGCCCAGATTCCGGTCTCAACGCCAATGTCGAGCGGCGTAAAGGTCCAGGCGATCGGGACCGACTTGCCGACCCGGATGGTGTCGAGCGCCCAAGCCGCGTGCTGCGTTACGAGCAACCCCGTCAGGGCGGCAATGGCAATATTCCAATTCATTCTGGTCCTCCCTGGCGCCCCGTTTTTTGCTATCGAGCATATCATAGACGACCGCGGCTGGTTCGTGCGAGCCTGCCGGCAAGGTCGGCCGATAAACAGGTACTGGGAGGATACATGCGGGGTTTGGCGCGTCTCTTCGCAACCATGCTGGCCGTGCTGATCACCGGGTCGGCATGGGCGCAGGCTCCCAAGCACGAAAAGCTTGTCGTCGCCGCCGCGCCAACGCCGCTGCTGCATTGGTACCCCTTCTACGTCGCGCTGGGTGCAAATTACTTCGCCGACGAGGGCCTTGACGTCGAAATCGTCGGCCTGAACTCCGGAACCGCAATGGCGGCGGCGATTGCCGGTGGTGGCGCCGACGTCGCCCCGCTGGCCATGACCCATGCCGTCACCTCCGGTGCCCAAGGTGGCGGGCTGGTAGCGACTTCAGCCCTGTTCAACGTCTATCCAAACAGCGTGGTCCTCACCAAAGACGCGATCGCCAAATCCGGCATCACGTCCGGAATGCCGCTGGACGAGAAAATCAAACGCCTCGCCGGATTGACCCTCGGAATCACCGCGCCGGGCGGTGCCTCCGATATCCAGATCCGCAAGATGCTGCTCGCACGCGGCCTCGACCCGGACAAGGCCGTCAAGCTCCAGCCGCTCGGCAATCAAGCCGCGATGCTGGCCGCGGTTCAGAAAAAAGCGGTCGATGGTTTTGTCATGTCGTCACCGGTCGACGAGATCGCGCAACAGCGCGGCACGGGGGTCATTGCGATCGATCCGTTTGCAGAGCCGATCCCGGAACTCGCGCAAGTGCCTTATTCGGTCTGGGGCACGAGCCGCGCCACATTGCAGAAGCGGCCGGCGGCGATCGCCGCCTCACTGCGTGCCATTACCAAAGCGATCAAACTCGCCGCCGAGAACCAGGAGGAAACGCTGCGCGTGATGCGGCCGCAGATCAAAGACGTGCCCCCTGAAGCAATCGATGCGGTGATCGAGAAATATCGACACGGCGCGGCCCGCACGCCCGTGATCAGCCCGGCGCAGGTGGAGGCCACGGTTCGCTGGATGAACCTCGGCGAGAGCAAACCGATGTCCGTGCGTTTCGAGGATGTGGTGGACAACGGCGGGGCCGAAGCGGCAGCGGCGGTAATTTTGAAGTCTCCGAGCTGAGGCGCGCATGTCCGACACGATGAAGTTGGCGCTCGCGCGCGGCGCCCTGCTGATCGTATTGCTGATCGGGTGGGAGTTGTTTGGGCGCCTGGTCGACTCGACCTGGACCAGCCAACCCAGCGACATCGCGGTACAGATCGCGGCGTGGGCGGGGGACGGCCTTGCCTGGCACATCGCCGTGACCTTGATCGAAATGGCAACCGGCCTCGCAATCGGAGCGCCGGCAGGAATTCTGCTTGGGCTGTGGCTCGGTCGCAGCCCGCGCACGGCCAGCTTGCTCTACCCGTTCGTCGTCGTGCTCAACAGCGTCCCAGTGGTGGCTCTGGCCCCGCTTCTGATCATGTGGTTCGGGCTCGGCATGGAGCCCAAAGTCGCCCTGGTAGCGCTGGTGTCGTTCCTGCTTCTGTTCTTCAACACGTTTGCGGGAGCACGGGCGGTTGATCGCGACCTGATCGAGTCGCTCGCACTGATGGGCGCCAATCGCCGCGAGCAATTCCGCATGGCGATCGCGCCGGCCTGCCTCACCTGGATCTTCGCCGGCCTCAAGAATGCCCTTCCCTATGCGCTCATTGCCGCGACCATCGGCGAGATGATGGTGGCACGCGCCGGCCTCGGATTCCTGATCACTTCGGCCTCGGCAATCTTCGATATGACGGCACTTTATGCCGTGCTGGTCGTACTGATGCTGCTGGGCGCTGCGATCAATATGCTCGCCGAGCGCTCGGAAGCCTGGGCCTTGCGTTGGCGGCCGATTGCAGAGGCGCAGCGATGATCTGGATCGGACGTGCCGCGATTCTGCTCGGGTTTCTGGCTGCGTGGCAGGTAGCCTCGGGCTGGTTGATTCCGAAGATGTTCGTCAGCGATCCGGTCAGCATCGGGACGACCATTGCGCAATGGATCCAGGATGGCTCGCTCTGGAACCACGTC
Organism: Xanthobacteraceae bacterium; assembly: GCA_019241285.1. Classification (GTDB taxonomy): domain Bacteria; phylum Pseudomonadota; class Alphaproteobacteria; order Rhizobiales; family Xanthobacteraceae; genus JAFAXD01. The sequence continues at coordinate 26,656 of JAFAXD010000469.1, forward strand.
GCCACATCGCTCATCACATTGCTGATCGGCTATGTGATCGGCGCTGCAATCGGCATCGCCGCCGGTTTTCTGCTGGGCCTCATGCGTTTTGCGGACCGCACGCTGGCGCCCTTCATCGCTGCCTTCTATGGTCTGCCCAAAGTCGCGCTGCTACCGTTGTTTGTAATCTTTCTCGGTATCGGCATCGCGTCGAAAGTGGCGCTAGTTGCCGTGGTGGTGGCGTTCCTGTTGTTCTACAACACGCGCGACGGGGTGCGCGACATCGATCCCGATCTCATCGACTCATTGCGCCTCCTGGGTGCCACGCAATTCGAAATTTTACGCAAAGTCCTATTCCCGGCGGCTTTGCCGTGGATCTACACCGGCCTGCGCGTCGCCGTCGGCTATGCCCTGACGACGACCGTCGTCGGCGAGGTCCTCTCCTCCAACCGCGGCATCGGCTATCTGATCGAATCATCGGCCGGGCGCTTCAACTCCGCCGGAGTTTTTGCCGCCGTCGTCGTGCTGGTCGTGCTGAGCCTCATCATAACAGCAACCCTGAGCCGCATGGAGCTCTCGTCCTCGCGGTGGCGGATGTAAGGAATACACATGCCTCTGAGCCCAAAACCTCTGGACGGGCGGGTGGCCATCGTCACCGGTAGTTCGCGCCGAATTGGGCGTGCGACCGCACTGGCGCTGGCGGATGCCGGCGCAGCGCTGGTAATCAATGCCAGCAAAGGAAAGCTTGAGGCCCAGGCCGTTGCAGACGAGATCACGACGGCTGGCGGACGCGCGATCGCTGTTCTGGCTGACGTCTCGCAACCCGACCAAGCTGCCGCACTGGTCCAGAGCGCCGTTGATGTGTTTGGTCGGCTCGACATCCTGATCAACAACGCCGCGGTGCGTCGGCGCGTCCCGCTGGCCGAGATCACCCACGCCGAATGGCGCGCCGTCACCGGCATCATTCTCGACGGGGCTTTCTTCTGCGCGCAAGCGGCCGCCCCGCACCTGATGCAGAGCGGCCATGGCCGGATCATCAATATCGGCGGCTGGGCCAATTTCGCGGGAGCGGCCCAGCACGCGCACGTACTGGCCGCCAAGTCCGGCCTCGTCGGCCTCACCAAGGCGCTGGCGCACGAACTCGGGCCGTCAGGGGTGACGGTCAACCTGCTCTCTCCCGGCCTGATCGAGACTACCGACGACGATCCAAAGCGCGTAGCGGAACGGCGGGTGAACTTTTCACTCGAGCGCATCCCGTTGCGGCGGGTTGGTACGCCTGAGGACATCTCACAGGCGGTGGTCGCGCTGGCCGGCGACGCGCTAGCCTACATGACGGGCGCCACCATCCACGTGAACGGTGGCCTCTACATGGGCTAGTTTAAGAGATCGCCGCTCTCACTTCGGCGGGTTGAGCTCCTTCCATGGATCTTTCACGTTCGGGATGGTGTCGAACTCAATGTTCGCTAGCTTGCCATCCTTCATCTCGGTCCGCCGCATATAGATATTTTGGACGATGTCGCGCGTTTCCGGGTCGATTGAGATTGGGCCGCGCGGGCTGTTGGCGGTCTTCCAGGTCGAGAGGAACTTGATCGCCTCATCCCCGGTGAACTTGCCGTTGGTGGCTTTGATCAGGTCGAAGACTGCCGCCATTCCGTCCCAGCCATCCGCGGACAGGAAATCCGGGATTGCTTTCCCGCGATATTCACGGTCCCAAGCTGTAAGGAAGGCCTTATTGGCCGGCCGATCGGCAGCAGTCGAATAGATTCCGGAGCTGACAAGACCGATCGCTTCGTCGCCGATCAACGGTAACTGCTCGTCTGGAACGAGGTCCTGCGTCGACACGACGTTTATTCCTGCTTGCTTCAAACCGAAGTCCCGTGCGGCTTTGAGTGCAGCCGTCGCCTGCTCCTGGCCGGGGACCCAAATAAACGCCACGTCGGGCTTTGTATCTCTGATGCGCTGGACGATGGGCGAGAAGTCGGGATTGTTGGTCGGGAAACGGACCGAGCCGAGCATCTGCAGCCCCGCATCATTCCAGCCTTTGGTGAAGGCACCTTCGGCATCATGCCCGGGGATGAAATCGCTCACCGCCGTATAAGCGGTCTTCCAGTTCTGCTTGGCGGCCCACTTTCCGAGCGGATAGGCTTGCTGCCAGAGGGTAAACGAGACGCGCACGACGTAGGGCGAGATCCGCGGAATTGCGGCCCCGGCCGCATTGGTGATCACCAGCGGAATTTTGGCCTGCTGGGTCAGTGGCGCAACGGCGGCGGCGATGGGCGAGCCGACAATGCCCAGCAGCAACTGGACTTGTTCGCGCGCAATCAATTCCTGGGCAACACGCTTTCCGGTATCCGGAACTGCGCCATCGTCGCGACGAATGAGCTCAATCTTCACGCCCGTCGGGAGTTCCTGCTCGTGCTCCTTCAGGTAAAGGTCGATGCCCTTCTGCATCTCGTCGCCCGACTGGGCGAGGAATCCCGAATAGCTGTTGATCAACCCGATCTTGATCGCTTCCGCTGAGCTTGCCGATAGGTTGACGAAAACCCCCAAACCGCAGATCAGCAAACTGAGCTTCAACCGAACGATCGATGTCATGCTATGCCCCATCCTGGCCTTCCAAATTCGAACTACACAAATGTCAACGTGAGACCGCCCAGCCCAAGCGCGCCGTAGTCGGAAGACCAGGTCTCGCCGAATGCGACCGTCCAAGCGTCCGTGATCGTTCCCGTGGTGACGATTTCGCCTGCTGTAAGGGGCGCAAACTGCGGTTGACCCGCAACAACGCGAGCGAGGTGCGCCAGCGCGGCCGGCGGTCCGTCCAGCACATTAGCTCCGACGCCCGTATCGACAACGGCATCGCCCCGCCTAAGCGTGAGCTCGAATGTCGGAAGCAGGGCCGCCATGCGATCTCGGTTTTGATCAGTCACCGGCACCGGCGACCCGACGATGAGCGCGCCATGCAACCCGAAGGCGGCGACGCAATCGGGCGCGGCGAATTTCCAATCCGGGAAGTGACTCTGCACAATTTCAAATCCTGGCGCGATCCAGTCAACACAGGCAAGTGCGAGCGATGGATCATCCGTCGGCGGCACCGGCGTCTTGAGCCTGAACACCACCTCCGGCTCGATGCGCGGCTGCACAAATTGCGCCAAGTTCAGGCGAGCCTTGCCGTCGAGCGCCACGTGGACCGTATGGGCCCACATGTGAGCCCAGATCGGCTCCCAGACCCCGTAGCGAGCCCAGATGGTTCGGTTGGTAAACCCGATCTTGCGCCCGACCTCTTGCCATCCCTGGCGACGCCGGCGCTCCTCGATTGCGGCGAGGACGTCATAGCCATCCGCGACCGCAAACCCTGGCACCCGTACTGAAATGGGCGGCAATGTCTTGGTGGAGTCGTAGGCAGCGATTAGTTCGTCGCTCAGACTGGCAGTGTCGATAAGCATGGTCCAATGCGCAAACCGGCGGACTTCGCGGCGCGAAGTCCGGTTCACACGTTCTATAGCAACTTCAGTGATTGACTATAGTCGATTGAAAGCGAGCGGGTCTGCCGGGCCCCAGGCTACTGCTTCAGATCGGTGAGCGTCATGGTGACGCCGCCGCCGAACCGCATCATCGCCCCCTGATCTTCGATCTGGAGCTGGTTAGCGTTCAGCGTTCCGCGGAGGAACTCGAGCTCGACCGGGTTCTCCGAGACGACGCTGCCCTTCTTGATTTCAATCGTCGCATCGTGCAGCCGCGCCGCGTGGCCGGTTGACGTGTTCAGGCGAATTTCGTTGCTTAAGACCAAGCGGTCGATCTTGCTGTTATAGTGACCGGTCTTGGCCGTCATGACCATGGTCGACTTGTCCTGCATCTCCATTTTGGCCCAGATGTCTTCCAAATCGATGAGATCCGGCTTGGTGATGTCCTGGGAGGCGGCCTGTGCGGTGACCTCGTAGGGACGATTGTCGCTGGTATAGCCCGCATAGCGCGGCGAGCCCATCTTGATCCGCGTGCCCGAGATGATGATCTTGCTGGGGTCGACCCGGATATTCGCCAGGACCCGAAATGGGTTGAAGTAGGCTTCGAAGATCAGCAAAGCCGCGACGGCCGCGATGCTCACCGGAATCGCCCGCCGCAGCAGACGGACCCAGCGGCTATGCCGCGCGGCGGCCCGAAACTTTGCCGGATCCGGGCGCGCCGGCGCGGGCCTGATGCCCGACGGCATCATTGAAGCAAGCGATGCGACCGCCGCTGCCATTTGACTGAGCTTTCGTGAGTCCCCGTCCCTTTTCTCAACGTAGGCTTGTTCTGTTACTCGATTGTTTCGCAATTATGTTCAACTGAAGGGATGCGTGCCCGCGCAAAGCCTCAATCTTCCGGTGTGGCGGGCAGCATGCTACCATTCTGCTCTGTACCATGAGCGGGGCTTCCATGGACAAGGTCCATCCTGTGGATGAGCGGTTGCCGCTGTCACGGCTGCTGCCGCTCGGACTTCAACACGTGTTAGTGATGTATGCCGGTGCCGTCGCGGTGCCGCTGATCATCGGGCGCGCCTTGAAGCTTGCGCCGGACCAGATCGCCGTGCTGGTCAATGCAGACCTATTTGCCTGTGGGATCGCAACCCTGATCCAATCAGTTGGCATCGGCCCATTTGGAATTCGCCTGCCCGTGATGATGGGCGTGACCTTCGCCTCCGTCGCGCCGATGCTGACCATGGCGAACAATCCCGATCTCGGTTTGGGCAGCATTTACGGCTCGGTGATCGTGGCAGGGATATTCGGCCTGATCGTTGCGCCGTTTGTCAGCTCAATGCTGCGGTTCTTTCCTCCCGTGGTCACCGGCACGATTATCGCGGTGATCGGAATTTCGTTGATGCGCATCGGCGTCAACTGGGCGGCCGGCGCTGCAGCGCCCAACCTCCCCGGCTACGGCGATCCTGTGCACCTCCTTGTCGCCGCCTTTGTGTTGGTGGCGATCTTGTTGATCACCAAATTCGGCAAGGGCTTCGTGGTCAACATCGCGGTCCTGCTCGGGATCGTGCTAGGTTTTTTCGTCGCCTGGGCCATCGGCAAGGTCAGTTTTGCAGCGGTCTCCGGCGCGCCCTGGTTTGACATTATCTACCCGTTCCAGCTGGCAATTCCGAAGTTCGATGTGTTCGGCAGCTTGACGATGTGTCTGGTCATGTTGGTAGTGATGGTCGAATCGACAGGCATGTTCCTGGCTGTCGGCGAGATGACCGAGCGCAAGATTGAACAACGCGACCTCACCCGCGGCCTGTTGACCGACGGGCTCGGCACGTTGATCGGCGGCATTTTCAACACATTTCCCTACACCTCGTTCTCGCAGAACGTCGGCCTCGTCGGCGTAACGGGCGTGCGCAGTCGCTGGGTCACCGCCGCCGGCGGCGCCATCCTGCTGATCCTCGGCCTTATCCCAAAGCTTGGCGCCCTCGTCACCGCGGTGCCACTGTTCGTGCTCGGCGGCGCCGGCATTGTCATGTTCGGCATGGTGGCAGCGACGGGGATCCGAATTCTCGCCGCCGTCGATTACAAGACCAATCGCAACAACTTGTTCATCGTCGCAATCGCCATCGGGTTCGGCATGATCCCGCTGGTGGCCCCGACATTCTTCGCAAACTTCCCCAAACCGCTCGAACCCCTGTTGAACTCCGGCATCGTGCTTGCCGCCATCGCGGCCGTGCTACTCAACGCCTATTTCAATGGAGGAGGAGCGCCGGCCACAGGTGCGAGCAACGCCGCCGCCGCGGCCGCCGCAGCAGACCACGCCTGACGCATCAGCTGATCGGGTGTAGCGGAAAGACAGAAAGAGGTGCAAACTAACCCATAATAATAGTGAGGGAGGAAACGATGCCGCTGGTGATCGGGTTCGCGTTCCTTATCGGCATAATCGTGTTGGTGCTGCTCGGTTCACACCTGATGGGACCCGACAGTTGGCTCCTTCGATCGGATCATGATGTTGGGAAGGCGGGCAACTCATAGCCCAGCGCACTCTCAATCTCGATCGTCCGGCGAACGGCGGCGCGCTGCATCATGCGTTCATGGTGCGCGGACAGATTTGAGTAGGCTCCGGGCTCCAGCTTAACCGAACGGACAAGCCGCCAGTACAGCTTGAACAGGTGGATGTCCGCAATCGAGTAGCTCCCGACTGCCCACTCCTGTGCACCTAACTTTTGATCGGCGATTTTCCACATGGCTCTGATGTGTTCGAGGCCCTGCAGGCGGGCCGTATGCAGGGTCGATGCGATGAATGACATCCACGAAATCGCATGCGCCTGCGCTTCGACGCCCGGCGGCAATAGGCCAGCAGCCGGGAACTGCCTGGCGAGGTAATAAAGAATGGCGGCGACCTCGGTGAGCGGACGACCGTCGATCACCAGCGTTGGCACTTTGCCCTCGGCGTTGAGCGCCCGATAGGCAGGCGAGTGCTGCTCCCCGTTGGTCAGTGACAGCGGCCGGCTCTCATATGGCACCCCGACTTCGTGCACCACGATATGCGCCGCCATCGAACTTGCGCCAGGGGTGAAATAAAGAGTGAGCATTGGTCCGGACCCACAGGTCACCTGTTGCGGGCCGAAATCATGCGGGATTGTGGCGCGTCCGGCCATGCCAAAACTGCGCTTCCGCAATGCGGTTGGGATGTTGTAGGGCGTGGCGGGGCACGCGAGGAGACAAAAGCATGCAGCAGGCAGGAATCGGCGATGCCGTGCGCCGCAAGGAAGACGAACGCCTGATCAGTGGGCGCGGCAGCTACGCCGACGATCTCCCCATCGAAGGCGTCGCGCGCGCCGTAGTCGTGCGCTCGCCGCATGCGCATGCCCATATCCGCTCGATTGACGTCGAAGCCGCGCGTCAGCATCCCGGAGTACTTGCTGTCATTACAGGCGCCGACGTTGCCCGCGCCGGTCTTAAGCCGATCCCGCATGCCGTGGGCAGCTCGCACCAGGGATCGGACGTGCCGCTGCGCAACCGCGACGGCAGCGAGCGGCTCGCCACCGAACAGCTCCTGCTGCCGACGGACCGCGCGCGTTTTGCCGGCGAAGCAATTGTCGTGGTGATCGGGGAGACCTTGGCAGCAGCCAGGGATGCAGCCGACTTGGTTGAGATCACATGGGAGCCCCTGCCGGCGATCACGCTGGCCGCGCAAGCGGTCAGCGCGGGCGCACCCCAGTTGTGGGAGCACGTACCGGGCAATGTCGCGCTCGATGCAGAAATTGGGGATGCTCGGGCGACCGACGCGGCCTTCGCCAAAGCCGCACACCGGGTGCGGCTGGAGACGCGCATCCAGCGCGTCACCGGCGTGCACCTCGAGCCCCGCGCCGTCATCGCGTCCTATGACCCCACGACCGACCGCTACACTGTGCACGTGACCCACGGGCTCGGCGTGGTGCAACAAGCTACCGAGCTTGCGGCCATCCTGGGCGTTGAGCGCTCGCAGGTGCGCGTCATTGCACCACGCGACGTTGGCGGCAATTTCGGGACCCGCAATGCCACGCATCCTGACTTTGCACTCGTCGCCTACGCAGCGCGGCTGATCGGCCGGCCGGTCAAATACGTGGCCGACCGCAATGAAGCATTCATGAGCGACTATCAGGGCCGCGACCTCACCGTCGCGGCGGAAATCGCGCTCGATGCCAAGGGCACGATTCTCGCCATGCGCAGCGACAATCTCAGCAACATCGGCGCCCACGCGGCCTCGTTCGTCCCCCTCAACAAAGGGGTGCAGTTGATGACCAGCCTCTATGCGGTCCCTACTGCTCACTACCGGGCGCGGGCCGCGCTCACCAATACGCCGAGCACGATTCCCTATCGCAGCGCCGGCCGCCCCGAAGCGATGTATGTGATCGAGCGGCTTATGGATCTCGCGGCAGCGCAATGCGGGTTTGATCGTGTGAAACTGCGGCGGCGCAATATGATCCCCGCCAAAGCACTGCCTTGGCGCAACCCTGTCGGGGTGACCTACGACAGCGGCGAGTACGAGAAGGTGATGGATCGCGCGCTCGAGCTCGCCGATTGGGCCGGCTTCCCGCTCCGGCGCAAGGCCGCGAAAGCGCGCGGCAAGCTCGCCGGGATCGCGGTTGCAAACTACATCGAGGGGACCAGCGGCGTTCCGCGGGAACGCGCTGATCTCACCGTTTTGGCCGATGGCCACGTTGACCTCGTGATCGGCACCCAGGCCACGGGTCAAGGGCATGAGACCGCCTTCTCTCAAATCGTGGCCGAATGGCTGGGCGTACCGTTTGGCACCGTAAACGTACGCGCCGGCGATACGGATTTCGTGAAGGCCGGGGGCGGCTCCCATTCCGGCCGCTCCGTCCGCTTCGGCAGCATCGTGATTCGTGCCGCCGCCGACGAGGTCATTCGGAAGGCTTGCGAGATCGCCGCGTTGTTGCTGCAAGCACCGGCCGGAAAGGTTCGTTTCGCGGACGGCCGTTGCAGTGTCGAGGGCACGGATCAGGCGCTCGATCTGTTCGAGATTGCGGCAACGGCCGCAAAGAGCAACGATTTGCCGGAGAACCTGCGCGGGCCGCTGACCGGCAGCTGCGAGAAAGTCACGCCGGGGCTGTGCTTTCCGTACGGCACATGCGTGTGCGAAGTGGAGGTCGATCCCGATACCGGGGACGTCGCCATCGTTCGCTATACGTCGGTCGACGACGTCGGTCGCGCCGTGAACCCGATGATCCTGCACGGTCAGGCGCACGGCGGGATTGCGCAAGGTGTCGGCCAAGCGCTGATGGAGGAGTGCTGGTACGACCGCGACAGCGGTCAGATGATGTCGGCCTCTTTCATGGATTACGCGGTGCCGCGCGCCGACGACCTGCCGTCATTCGTCACCGACATCAGCGAAGTTCCCGCGAGCTCGCATCCGCTCGGCTTCCGGTCGGGCGGTGAGGGTGGCACCACGCCGGCGCTAGGCGTGGTCATCAATTCGATCGTTGATGCATTACGCCATCTCGGGGTGCGTCATATCGAAATGCCCGCCACGCCCGCGAAAGTCTGGCAAGCGATCCAGGACGCGCGCGAGACAGCGCCAACGTAGTTTTTCGGAACCCGATCAAGGTGGCTTGAGCAGCCGGGCGCTTCACGGTCTTACTTTGGCGTAGAAGCGCTGTTCCCAACTGCGCTGATTGTCGGAGCCTTCGCGCACAAAAGGCGTGAAGATTGCGAGATGCAGCACCAGCCAGTTGATGAGGTTCGCTGGGAAACGCAGCGGCTTTTGGAAATCGACGAACAACACGACGCGCGGCTGCGTGGTGCGGTTCCAGGCCTCGTGCTCGTAAGCATCATCAAAGATGAGCGCCCTGCCCTCCTGCCAATGGCAGACCTGATTGCCAACCCGAATGCCCAGCTGGTCGCGCGGCTCCGGCACCATCAAGCCGAGGTGTAGTCGCAGGACCCCATTGTAAGGACCACGGTGCGGTTTGAGGTACTTGCCGGGCTCGAAAATCGAGAACATGACCGTGATCAGCCCGGGAATATTGCCCATGATGCGCCACGTCTGCGGACACAGCGCGATCGCGTGCGCGGAGGTGAGGCCATAGCCTGCCAGGAGGAACGTCTTCCAGTCGTTGTCGCGACTGATAGCGGCGACCTCGGGTACGATGTCGTGAAATGCCGGCAGCTCGTCTTTCCGGACTAGCAAGCGATCGAGCTCGGCGCGAATGAGCGGCCATTCACGCTCGATCTCCTGCACCCAAGGAAAAAGGGCATTGTCATAGACACAAGGGTTACCGACCTTGGAAAAGCGCCGGTTGAGCCGCTCCACCCAGGCCATGACCCGAAGTACGATACGCGTGACCCGGCGCGGAGCTTCGACCGCATCGATCCCGTCGGTGTGAAAGACCTGTGTTGGGTTGGTCGTCATGTCAGTCCGCCTGGGCGGCAGGTCCCGGCCGTTGCGGCGCCAGTCATGCTGAGCTCGGCGGCCGCCACGGCAAAAAAGCGAATCGGCGCAAACCCATAATGGCACTGGACCAGTCCGGTTCCAATTCCGTCTTTATCGGAGAACGACGGCTGAGGGCCCCGGATCTGGCCCTATCTCGCCGATGTGGTGGGCGCGACGGGGGCGTTTCGCCCGGATATATTGCACCTGCGCAGTGTTTATGTCAGGTTGCCGCGGGATCGACGGCACAGGCGGGCTGTCCCAAACAACGCACGGCCGATGGCTTGCTGGTTCGTTTACGGACGAGAAACGTAGCGCGCAACATTTCATGCCGCCCCGCTCAGGTTGCATTCTGGCTAGTCGCACCTCGCCGGAATGCGTATTGACCATATCGTGCAGCGCGGGCGCCTCTGCGGGAATGC
>JAFAXD010000508.1 GCA_019241285.1 Xanthobacteraceae bacterium
GCGTTCGGCTCCTGTCGGCTGTGTTTGGTTGAGATCGACGGACGCGCTGGCACGCCCTCTTCCTGCACCACCCCGGTGGCGCCGGGCATGAGCGTGCGCACGCAGACTGATCGCCTCAAGCGGCTGCGCAAAGGCGTGATGGAACTCTATATCTCCGACCACCCGCTCGATTGTTTGACCTGCGCCGCCAATGGCGATTGCGAGCTGCAGGACATGGCGGGCGCGGTCGGCTTGCGCGATGTTCGCTACGGCTATGCGGGGGACAAGCATCCCAACCCGGGCAAAGACGAGTCCAATCCGTATTTCACCTACGACCCGTCGAAATGCATCGTCTGCTCCCGCTGTGTGCGCGCGTGCGAGGAAGTGCAGGGGACCTTTGCGCTCACCATCGCAGGCCGTGGTTTCGACTCCGTCGTGTCGCCCGGCATGGAAGAAGCGTTTCTCGGCTCCGAATGCGTGTCCTGCGGCGCCTGCGTGCAGGCCTGTCCAACCGCGACCCTGACGGAAAAATCGGTCATTGAGATCGGCCAACCCGAGCATTCGGTCGTGACCACCTGCGCCTATTGCGGCGTCGGCTGCGCCTTCAAGGCGGAGATGCGCGGCGATGAGGTCGTGCGCATGGTGCCCTACAAGGACGGCAAGGCCAACCGCGGTCACTCCTGCGTCAAGGGCCGCTTTGCCTGGGGTTACGCGACCCATCGCGAGCGGATTCTCAAGCCGATGATCCGGGCCAAGACCAGCGACCCGTGGCGCGAAGTGTCTTGGGAGGAGGCGATCGCCCACACGGCCTCCGAGTTCAAACGCATCCAGGCAAAGTACGGACGCCAAGCCATCGGCGGCATCACCTCGTCACGCTGCACCAACGAGGAGACTTTCCTGGTGCAGAAGTTGATCCGCGGCGGCTTCGGCAACAACAACGTCGACACCTGCGCGCGCGTGTGCCACTCGCCGACCGGTTATGGGCTGAGCACAACATACGGAACATCTGCCGGCACCCAGGACTTCGACTCCGTCGAGCACACCGACGTTGTCATCCTGATCGGCGCCAATCCGACCGACGCACATCCGGTGTTTGCTTCCCGATTGAAAAAGCGCCTGCGCCAGGGTGCGAAACTGATCGTCATCGATCCCCGGCAGATCGATCTGGTGCGCACGCCGCATGTGGCGGCCGCCTATCATCTGCCCCTGCTGCCCGGCACCAACGTCGCCGTGCTGACCGCGCTTGCGCATGTCATCGTCACCGAGGGCCTGGTGAATGAGACGTTCGTGCGCGAACGTTGCGACTGGGATGAGTTCCAGGATTGGGCCGCGTTCGTTGCCCAGCCGCACAATAGCCCCGAGGCGGTGGCGAAGATTTCATCCGTCCCGGCGGAGGCCATCCGTGCGACTGCGCGCCTCTACGCAACCGGCGGCAATGGCGCGATCTACTACGGGCTCGGCGTGACGGAGCACAGTCAGGGCTCGACCACCGTCATGGCAATTGCCAATCTCGCCATGGCGACAGGCAACATCGGCCGTCCTGGCGTGGGCGTAAACCCGCTGCGCGGTCAGAACAACGTGCAAGGCTCGTGCGACATGGGCTCGTTCCCGCACGAGCTCTCCGGCTATCGGCACATTTCCGGCGATGCGACGCGTGCTGCGTTCGAAGCGCTGTGGGGTGTCAGCCTCGAGAAGGAGCCGGGGCTGCGCATTCCCAACATGCTGGACGCCGCCGTCGATGGTTCGTTCAAGGGCATCTACATCCAGGGTGAAGACATCCTGCAGTCCGATCCCGACACCAAGCATGTGGCGGCCGGGCTGGCGGCAATGGAATGCGTGGTGGTGCAGGATTTGTTCCTCAACGAGACCGCCAACTACGCGCATGTGTTCCTGCCCGGCTCCACGTTCCTGGAAAAGGACGGCACCTTCACCAACGCGGAGCGGCGCATTCAGCGCGTGCGCAAGGTGATGCAGTCGAAGTCCGGCAAGGCCGATTGGGAGATCACGCTCGATATCGCCAAAGCCATGGGCTTTCCCATGCACTACGACCACCCGTCGCAGGTCATGGATGAGATCGCCCGCCTCACGCCGACCTTCGCCGGTGTGTCGTTTGAGAAACTCGACGAGCTCGGCTCGGTGCAGTGGCCGTGCAACGAGAAAGCTCCCACCGGCACGCCGGTGATGCACATGAACGGCTTTGTGCGGGGCAAGGGCAAGTTCGTGATCACCGAGTACGTCGCGACCGACGAGCGCACCGGCCCGCGCTTCCCGCTGCTGCTCACCACTGGTCGGATCTTGAGCCAGTACAATGTCGGGGCCCAGACACGGCGCACCGCGAATGTCGTCTGGCACGAGGAGGATCGGCTCGAAATGCATCCGCATGATGCCGAGCAGCGCGGCATTCGCGACGGCGATTGGGTCAAGCTCGCCAGCCGGGCCGGTGAAACCACCTTGCGGGCACTGATCACGGAACGCGTTGCTCCCGGCGTGGTTTACACCACGTTCCATCATCCCGACACGCAGGCCAATGTCGTGACCACAGACTATTCGGACTGGGCCACGAATTGCCCCGAGTACAAGGTGACCGCGGTGCAGATCACGCCATCGAACGGGCCGACCGAGTGGCAGGAGCGCTATGACGCGTTTGCACGCGCGAGCCGTCGCATCGCGCCGATTGTCGAAGCAGCGGAGTAGCTGCGTGCCGCTCCCGGTTTGCCGCGTCAGCCGTACTGCCTGGTCCACGAAGGACTTTGTGGAGGGCGATCGCGCCATTCCGGAAGAGACAGCGGTCGCCTTTGCCTACGCCGGCACGACGCACGCGGTGATGATGGCGAGTCCGCAGGATCTGGAGGACTTCGCCTACGGGTTCAGCCTGACGGAGCGGATCGTCTCCTCGCTTGATGAAATCACCCAGCTCGAGATCGTCGAGCAGGAGATTGGCATTGAGCTGCGTCTGTGGCTTGCCGAGCCGCGCGCGTCGAACTTCAGCGAGCGCCGGCGCCATATGGCGGGGCCGACCGGTTGCGGCCTGTGCGGGCTGGAGAGCTTGGTTGAAGCCATGCGGCCGCCGACGCCGGTCGGAAGCGCAATCGTGTTCTCGCCGCGGGATATCATGCGGGCAGTTGCGTCCGTCGCGCCGGCCCAGATGCTCAACCGAGAGACGCGCGCGGTTCATGCGGCCGCGTTCTGGGAGCCGACCTGCGGGCTCGTCGCGCTGCGCGAGGATGTCGGCCGCCACAATGCGCTCGACAAGCTGGCCGGTGCGCTGGCCCGCGACGGTGTTTCGGCCAGATCAGGCATCGTGGTTCTCACCAGCCGCGTCTCAGTCGAGATGGTGCAGAAGGCTGCAGCAATCGATGCGCCTGTGATCGCCGCGGTGTCGGCGCCGACTGCGCTTGCGGTGCGCACCGCCGAGGCCGCCGGCATCACGCTGATCGGGATCGCGCGCGGCGATGGATTCGAGATCTTCACCCATCCGGATCGGATCACGCGCGAACGGGCGGCCTATGTCGCCTGACAAACTCGTCTACATGGCCAACCAGATTGGCAAGTTTTTCGCCAGCCAGGGCGCCGGGAAGGCGCCGGCAGCCATCGCGGAGCACATCCAGCAGTTCTGGGAACCGCGCATGCGCAGCGCAATCTTCGCCCACCTCGATGCCGGCGGCGCTGGGCTGGATCCGCTCGTACGTGAGGCGATTGCGAAGCTGCGCGGACCACCGCACGGGGAGGCCCAAGCGGCACATTGATCAGATCACAGAGCTCAAAAAGAGCCAGAATGGAGGAAACGGGAATGGCGACGCTGGAACAAGCGGGAGGGCGTGTCGGGCCTGCTGCGGGACTGCTCGACCGCGAGCGCATCATCGCCGCGGCCGGGTTCAATCGCTGGCTGGTACCGCCGGCAGCGCTCTGCATCCACCT
>JAFAXD010000575.1 GCA_019241285.1 Xanthobacteraceae bacterium
GTCATAGGCCCACTTCGGCAGCGGCGAGACGTATTGCGGGATCGTCATGCTCACGCGCACGTAATACGGCGATCCACGCGTGATCGACGCCGTGGCCGCGTTCATGATGATCACCGGGATCTTGGCTTGCGTGGCGATGTCGGCCACGGCCATGGCGTGTGGGGAAAGATCAAAGCCGGCGAGAAACTTCACCCGCTCGCGCAGCACAAGCTCCTCGGCCAACTGTTTGGTCTTGTCGGGACCGCCGCTCGCGTTATCGCGATAAACAAACTGGATCTCGATCTCCTTGCCGTCGGGCCCCTTCACGGTCTTGCCGTGGACGGCTTGGAAAGCCTCGACCGCCTGCTGGAATTGCGAGCCCCAGTTGGCGAAGGCGCCGGTGAAATCGGCGATCAGGCCGACCTTGACCACGTCGGCCGCGGAGGAGGCGGTCGTCACCGCCAGAAGCGCGCCAGCCGCGGCGCAGAGTCGAGCCAACCAGTTCCTCATCGTGTTCCTCTCCCGTCTCGCGCTCGGTGTGCGCGCTCAGTGGCGCGCCGATTTGTTCGATATGCCAAGCGCTCATTGCCGCCCCGCTTGACACGCATGCGCTTATACCGCGCCGATGCATCCCCGGTACAGTGGTGGGCAACATGTTGGGCCGCTTTCATCTGGCACGCGGACGCAATTCGTCGCGGAGAGTGAGGCAAACAGCGTCTCCCGCCGACAAACGCGCGCTTGTTCATCCGTCCTGCAACTCGCATAGTGCGGATCGGGGCTCTTGCACGCACACGCCATGGCTGTCCAACACGTCGAGCATTTCGATTACGTGATCATCGGAGCTGGGTCCGCCGGCTGCATCCTGGCCAATCGGCTCAGCGCCGATCCCACGACCCGGGTGTTGCTGATTGAGGCCGGCGACAACGACCGCTCGATCTGGACCCGGATTCCGATCGGCTACATGTACATGATCGGCCATCCCGGCTTCGACTGGTGCTTCGAGACTCAACCGGAGCCGCAGCTCAAAGGGCGCAAGATCGCGCAGCCGCGCGGCAAGGTCCTGGGCGGCTCGTCTTCGATCAACGGCATGATCCAGATTCGCGGCCAGGCGGCCGACTTCGACCACTGGCGGCAGCTCGGCCTCGAAGGTTGGGGCTGGGACAGCGTCCTTCCCTATTTCAAGCGCCACGAGGATTTTGCCCTCGGGGCCGACAACTTTCATGCGGTGGGCGGCGAGCTGGGCGTAAGCCCCCAGCGGGTCAACTGGCCGATTCTGGATGCCGTGCGGCGGGCCGCCGTCGAGGACGGTGTCGATGAAACCAACGACTTCAACACCGGGGCCGGCGAGGGTGTCGGGCCGTACCACGTCATCCAGCGCAACGGCGTGCGCTCGAGCGCAGCGCGTGCCTTCCTGCGGCCCGCGCGCAACCGCCGTAACCTTCGCATTGAAACCAACGCGATGGCCTCACGCATTCTGTTCGAGGGCCGGCGCGCTGTCGGGATCGAATACCGGCAGCGTGGCGCCCTGCGGCAGGTCCGAGCCCGACGCGAAGTCATCATCGCGGCGGGGTCGATCAAGACACCCCAGTTGCTGATGTTGTCCGGCATCGGACCCGGGGCGCATCTCGCGGAACACGGCATTTCGGTGCTGGCGGATCGTGCCGGCGTGGGCGCCAACCTGCAGGACCACCTGCAGATGCTGCTGACCTACCGCCTGGAAGGAACACACACCCTCAATCAGCGCTATAACGCCCCGTTTGGACGGGTCGGCATCGCGCTGGAATATGCGCTGCTGCGGCGCGGTCCCATGGCCATGGGCCCGTCGCCACTCGGCATTTTCCTGCGCTCGGACCAGGACCGTGACCGCGCCAACCTGGCCTTCACGGTGTTGCCGTTCTCGCGTGTCGCGCCAGGCATGAAGAGCAACTTCCACCCGTTCCCGGCCATCACCATGTCGGTCTACACCTGCCGGCCGACGAGCCGGGGCACCGTGCGGCTCAAGAACGCAGACGTCACAGCCTCGCCGGAGCTGCGCTTCAACTATCTGTCCACCCCTGAGGATCGCGAGCTGGCCATCGAGTCGATCCGCATCACCCGCCGCCTCATGGGACGCAAGGCACTCGCGGCCTATCGCCCGGTCGAGATCCGGCCCGGACCGCAGGTCGGCGATGGTGACGATGCCCTGCTGGAGGCGTTCCGCACCCACGCCACCACGATCTTTCATCCGGTTGGAACCGCCCGGATGGGATCGGTGCATGACGGCAACGCCGTGGTCGATGCGCGCCTGCGCGTGATCGGCCTGGATGGGCTTCGCGTCATCGATGCGTCGGTGATGCCGACCATCACCTCGGGCAACACCAATGCGCCCACCATGATGATCGCCGAGAAGGGCGCCGCCATGGTTTTGGATGATGCCAAAGTGACTAGGCCCGCCCTTGCCATCGCGTCCTAAGCTTCGCATTGTCGGCCCGCCCGCGGACGGGGATCTGGCGGGCGGAGGAAGGCCATGGTGCAAGAGAGTTCTGCGGCGGCCGATACCAAGATCGTGCGCCGGCAAAGCAAGGCGGCGCAACACGTCTCCGTGGATATCTGCGTTGTTGGCGCCGGCATATCCGGCGTGTCGGCGGCCCTGGAAGCCGCGCGGCTCGGCCGCCAGGTAGCAATTGTCGACGGCCTGCCGACCTTGGGGGGCCAGGCGGTCAATTCCATCATCGGCACGTTCTGCGGCCTGTTCGCCAACGGCACGCACGGACACCAGTTCACCTACGGGATCGCCGAGGACATCTTGCGCGACCTCGGCAAGATCCCCGGCGCGCTCTATCGCCGGCATGGGCCGGTCACCACGGTTGTCTACTACGACGAGATCGCGCTCGGGCGCTGGGTCGAGGAGCAGATCCGTGCGGCCGGCATCACGGTGATCCTCGGGGCGGTGCTGCGCGACGTCCACCTCGATGGCCGGCGGGTGAAGGAGCTCGAGCTTGCGACCCGCTACGGGGACATGCGGCTTTCGGCCACCGGCTTTGTCGATGCCACCGGCGATGCGGCGCTGACCTGGCAGGCAGGCTTTGCCTGCCGCGAGTCGGCAAGCCGGCAGGTCTACGGGACCCAGATGGTGGTGTTGGAGAATATCGACGAGGCGAGCCATCCGACGCGGGAGGAAATCGCCGCGCGCATGATGGAGAAGGGCGAGGCCTATCAGTTGGTGCGCCGCAACGCTGTGTCGTTCGTCATTCCGGGACGCGGCATCGCGGTCCTCAACATGACGCATACCGAGACGCCGCTGGAGCCGTTGGCCGCCGCGAAGAGCCAGCTCGAGGGCAAGGCCCAGGCTGACCGCGCGGTGCAATTTCTCAAGGCCGAGTTTCCCAAGTGTTTTGGGCAATCGCGCGTGCGCGCCTACGGCAATCCTGGCATCCGGCAGACGCGCTGGATTGTCGGCCGGCATCAGCTCAGCGTCGATGAAGTGCGCAACGGCACCAGGTTTCCCGATGCGATCGGCCGCACCGCCTGGCCGATCGAGCTGCACGACCACGGCGCCGGCTACGTGTGGCAGACGTTTCCCGAGGACCACACCCATTACATTCCGCTCGGTAGCCTTACGCCGGCGGAAGCCGATAACCTGGTCGCGGCGGGCCGCTGCATCGATGCGGATCTGGCGGCGCTCTCAAGCGTGCGGGTCATGGGTCCGTGCATCGCCATGGGCGCCGCCGCTGCGCATGCCCTCGATCTCGCTGGCAGCGGCAGCGTGCATCAGATCGATATCGCCTCTTTGGGGCGGCGCCTGCATGACAACCTCGAGCGCAACGACGCGCAGCCGCGGTCGGAGCTTTCGGCCGAGGAGAAACGGCACGCGGAAGAAAAGCGCCAGACCGAGAGGACGCACGCATGAGGCTCACCGACGCGGAACGGGCAATGCTCGACGGCCGCGAGGGAGCGGCCAAGCAAAAGGCGATGGACTTGCTGATGCGCTACGGCGAGGCGCTCGGAGCGGAACGATTAGTTGAAACACAGAACGTCGCCGGCGCCTTCAATGCATCAACGCCATCGGTACGGGCGCTTGTCGCTAAAGGCTACGATGCAGTCTATTCCGAGCTCAATCTCGACAGCCGCGAGGTCGTGCCGATCCCGAAAATGGCGGTCAACACCTGCCAACTGATCACCGGCATCGACAATGAGAATTGGCGGACGCAGGGCATCGCCGACGAACTTGCCGATCAACAGAAAAAGGCCGAGGGGCATTTTGGCGCGCTGGGCATCAACATGTTTGCGACCTGCACGCCCTATCAGGTCGGCAACGTGCCGGTGCGCGGCGAGCACTGCGCCTGGATGGAATCCTCCGCCGTCGTCTACTGCAACTCGGTCCTTGGGGCGCGCACCAACACCGAGGGCAAGGAAAGCACCGGCGCCGCAGCGCTGACCGGCCGCATTCCGTATTGGGGTTTTCACATCCCGGAGAACCGGCGCGGGACCCACCTGGTCAATGTCGACGTCGAGGTTGATGACATCATGGATTGGGGCCTGCTCGGTTACTGGCTGGGCGAGATCGTGCAGGAGGATATCCCGGTCCTCACCGGCAAGATCCGCCAGCCAAGCCTGATCAAGCTCAAACACTTTGGCGCAGCGGCCGCATCGTCCGGCGGCGTAGAGATGTATCACATCCCTGGTGTCACTCCCGAAGCGAACTCGGTCGATGAGGCGTTCGGCGGACGCAAGCGCCAGGATACGCTCCGCTTCGGCGCCGCCGAGCGCAAGCTCGCCTACGACACGCTCAACTGTGCCACCGACCGCAACGTCGATTTCGTCATGCTGGGCTGCCCGCACAACGCAATCGAGCAGGTCTGGTTGATCGCCTCCATGTTGGAAGGCCGCAAGATCAGCCCCAACACCCAGCTCTGGGTGCACACACCGCGGGCGCTGCGCGAAGTCGCTGAACGCAACGGCTATGTGAAAATGATCCGCGATGCCGGCGGCATGGTGATGAGCGACACCTGTCCGGCGATTTCGCGCCACGTGCCGAAGGGCACGCGCGTGATCGCGACCGACTCGGCGAAGCAAGCGCACTACCTGCCGGCGATCGTCGGTCTTCCGGTCTGGTTCGGCTCCGTAAAGGATTGCGTTGAGGCGGCGATCAGCGGCCGCTGGAACGGAGGCTTGCAATGAGCGTCACCGAGGTTGAGAGCACGACCAAGATCATCCTGCGCGGCCGCAAGGTCGTGGGCGGATGCGCGGAAGGCGAAGCGCTGGTCACGCGCGACACCATCTCCGGCTGGGGCGGCATCAATGAACGCGAAGGCACCGTCATCGAGCGCCGCCATGAACTGCGCGGCGTGAGCTTCAAAGACAAAGTGCTGGTGTTTCCGGGTGCGAAGGGCTCGTCAGGCTGGTCGGCCTATTTCCATATGACTCGGCTCAACAATGTCGCCCCCAGGGCGATGATCTTCAACAAGATGACCACCAAGGTCGCCCTCGGCGCCGTCGTGACCCATGCGCCGGCCATGACCGAGCTCGATCAGGATCCGCTCAAGGTGATTGAAACCGGGGACTGGGTGAAGGTCGATGCGGATAACGGCGTCGTCGAAGTGACCAAGAAGAAGCGTTGATCGCAGGATGAACAAAAAACTCCGCAGCAATTTCGAGCGCGGCACCTCGTTCTGGGCGGTGCGCCGCGCACAGTGGCGCGCGCTCGGCCTGACCGACGCCGATATGGAGAAGCCGAAGATCGCGGTGATCAACACATCATCCGAGTTGGCGATCTGCTTTTCTCATCTCGACGGCATCGCCAAGGTGGTGAAGGACGCGATCCGTGCTGCCGGCGGCCTGCCGTTCGAGATCCGCACCACCGCGCCGAGCGATTTCATTCATAGCCCCGGTCATCGCGGCAACTACATCCTGGCGATGCGCGATTTGATCACCAACGATATCGAGGTGCAGGTCGAGGGCGCGCGCCTCGACGGCATGATCTGCCTCACCTCCTGCGACAAGACCGTGCCGGGCCAGTTGATGGCCGCAGCGCGGACGAACATTCCGACCCTGATGGTGCCGTGCGGCTATCAGCCGAGCGGCGTGTTCAACAACCATCACGTCGACATCGAGGAAGTGTTTCTCGGCGCCGGTCACTACGTCGCCGGCAAGATCGGGTTCGATGAATTACTCGGGATGAGCGAGAACGCCATCCGCGGTCCGGGCGTTTGCTCAGGCATGGGCACTGCGAACTCCATGCACATCGTCTGTGAGGCGCTCGGCATGGCATTGCCCGGCAGCGCGCCGGTGCTGGCGAATTCCGAGCGCATGTTCGACTTCGTGCGTGCCGCCGGCGCCCGCATTGTAGCGATGGTCAACGAAGACCTGCGGCCGCGTCAGATCATGACGCGGGGCGCCTTTGCCAACGCCGCCCGCGCGGTGCTCGCCGTCTCGGGCTCGATCAACTGCATCAAGCATTTGCAGGCGACCGCGGTCGAGGCCGAAACCGACATCGACTTCTACAAATTGTTTGAGGAGTGCACGCGCTCGACCCCGGTGCTGAGCGCCGTGCGGCCGATTGGCGATACCTCGATCGAAGCATTCGAGGCGGCCGGCGGCGCGCGTTCCGTGATGAAACAACTCGAGCCGTTGCTGGACCTCGATGCCTTGACCGTGACCGGCCAAAGTGTCGGCGCAAACCTGCGCGACGCCATCGTGGGCGATCCTGAGATCATCCGCCCGCTCGACCGACCGCTATCTGACAAATCGGGCATCGTGCTCGTACGCGGAAACCTTGCGTCGGGCGGTGGCATCGTCAAAGTCGGACTGCGGCGGGACAAGAAGCTCCAGTTCGACGGACACGCTAAATGTTTCGAAGCGCCCGATGACGCCATCGCGGCGTTGCGCGAAGGCAAGCTCACGGCCGGCGATGCCGTGATCCTGCGCGGGCTCGGCGTGCGTGGTGGCCCCGCCATGGGCATGGCGTCGCGCGTGGTGTTTGCGCTCGATGGCGCAGGACTTGGTCCTGACGTTGCCGTCATCACGGACGGACAGCTCTCCGGCCTCGTCAACAAAGGTTTGGTGGTGGGCGAGGTAAACCCTGAAGCTGCGACCGGCGGTACGCTCGCTCTCGTCCGGGATGGCGATCGTATCACGGTCGATGCGGAGGCCGGCAGCATCGAACTGCATGTGCCGGAGAGCGAGCTCACCGCCCGGCGCGCGCATCTGGTGTTGAAGGATCAGCACTCGGAAGAGGGCTGGCTCGCGATTTATGAACGCTCGGTGCAACCGCTGCAGCAAGGTGCGGCGCTCGTTCAGCATCGGAAGGCGTGATGCGCTTCGCTTTTTTACTGCTCGGTCTCGTCCTCGGTTGCGCCGCGCCGGCTTCCGCCGAGTCCGACACGCGGCCGCTGTTCAAGCTGCCGCAAGAGATCGAGTTTAGTGGCTCGCCCGACCAGTTGCAGAACGCGGTCGTTTTCGGCGACCCGACCAAGCCCGGCCTTTATGTGCAGCGGTTCCGCTTCCCACCCGGGCTGAAAG
>JAFAXD010000548.1 GCA_019241285.1 Xanthobacteraceae bacterium
AAGTCGGCTGCCCGTCATAGGTTAGGACGAGTTCGGTGATCCAGAGGTCGGCAGCGCCGATGATCCGCCGCACCGTGAAGCGCTTTTGTTTGGCTGCGCGAAACGAGATGCCTGAATGTTGTGCCGACCGCGGATGCGCTCCCCGGACTGCGGATATTCGAGCACCGCGTCCTCCCAATAAATCCAATGTTCCGCTTCGAACTCGTTCGCGTCGGAGGCGGCCCAGTGACGATCAAGCGCCGCGCGAATCTCGCGATCATCCATCTCAATCCTCCCTCGCATAAGATCAGCAGCGCACGAGCAACTACACCTCGAGGATCGAACTCGGCAATCACGCCTGGACCGGCAGCGGCGAAGGGATGTAAGGCGGCGCGTCGGGATAGAGGTCGCGGCGCAGCCCGACGATCGCGGCCAATCCCTTGGTGCGGTCGGATCCTGAACCAAGCACGAGGATATCACCAATCAACACATCGATATCGCGCAGAAAATCGGTCGAGAGCGTCTGCTGGCGCCCTCGCGCGAAACTGCGGAAGTGACCAGCAGCACCCGTGAGTACCCGCATCATCGTCTTGCGGCCACGCTCAGTCAGGCTCTCTGCAACCTGTTTCAGATCGATCAGATTGATGCCCGTCCGCAAGTCATGCAGAGCGTCGGCCGTTTGCGGGTCCACATCCCTTGGGGCGGCCTGCCTCATACGCGGAAGCAGCAAACCGACGCGATCAAGCATCCGGCTCGTCCACTCGGCGCGGGTGGGGCTGATGTTTCCGTCCGCCAGGTCGGCCAAGTCCTCCCGGCCCGCCCTGAGCAGCCGGCGGGCCGCGGTCTGCGCGCCAAGGGCGCGGATCAGCCGCGTGACCGCAACCCCGACCGTAAAGCCAAGCACGACCGCTATGGACGAATTGAGGAATGTTGCCATATCGGCGGAATAGGTCGGTTGAATCGCCAGTTGGACCGAAAATCCGAAGGCGAGCGCCAAGCCCATAGATGCGTATTTTGGAATCGCCATTACGATTCCGATCGGAAGCAATGCCGGCGCAAGACTGATCATGAGCGCCGTATAGCCGTCGATGGCAGGCAATATGCCAAATTGATAGATGGCCACGATGGGAACCGAACCCACCGTGCCGATGATGAACTTAAGCATCCCCAGGCTCGGGTCATCGAGCGCGGCGAACAGCGAACAGGCGACCGCAACGAACCCGACCGCCTCGTCCCCGTTTGGCCAAGCGGTTGCGATCCAGAACACGGTACCGACTGTCATGGCAAAGGCTGCGGTCAGCGCCGAGAGCGCCGCAATGCCATGGTCACGGTGCAGTGGCTTTGCGGCCCGCGGCGCGAAGATGGTGCGAAGGCGATGACTGCCGACGGCGAGCGGATGGCCCGCCAATTTCGAAAGCTCGAGGCAGCGCTGCCAAGCGTCGATCAACTCGTCGAGGCGCACGACGAGACTGACGGTCAGGAGGTCCGCCCAGCCGCTTTGTGGGCCCGTGGCGGACACGATCGCAGCGCCGGCGCGCCGGAAATCCTGAGCTTCAATCCCGATTTGCGGTTGTGCGAACCAACGCGATATTTCGGCGATCAGCTTCGCGACCTCGTCGGGGAGGCTTCCATAGCGGCGCAGTGCTGCAATACGGTCTTCTATCCCGCTCAGCCGGGGCAGCATCGCAACAAGTTGCTCGTCCAAGGCGCGCATCGCTGCCCGGTTCGGTCGTTGGGCAGCTGTGTCATAGGGGAAAGCCAAGGCGAGAGTCGCAAGTTCGGTTACATCGGCCGCGATCCGGCGCTGCTCGCGCTCGATAGCGGGCGTCGGCGCCTGGGCCAGACCGTCGCTGATCCACCGCCGCGTATCGGTGATCAGCACGGCCTGCTTTGCCAAGAAGGCCGACACCGCGCTGCGCGGAAAGATCAAGCTATGCACCAGCGCGGCGGACAACGTGCCGAGGGTGATCTCTTCCATGCGCGCAATCGCAATGTCGAACACCGAGTCGGGATCGAGCACGGTCGGGAATCCGACTAGCGCGGCGGTGAAGCCGGCAACCGCGAGCGCGTAGGCCCCTGGCGTCCGGTCGAGCACCGATGCGTAAACACAGAGGGCGACCCAAAGGATGACCGCGGCTGCCGCCAACTCAGGCGCGTCGACGAGATTGGGTATGATCACCAGCATGGCGATGCCGCCGATCAAGGTGCCGAGTATCCGATAGATCGCCTTCGCTCGCAGCGTGCCCGACAGCGGCTGGCTGGTGAGATAGACCATGATCATCGCCCACCAGGGATTCGTGAAGTTCAGGCGGAAGGCGATGAACAGCGCGATCGCGACCGCGATAAAGCAGTTGACCGAAAAAATGATCTCGCGGAAGCCGACGTTCTTAAGCATCGCTGGGGGCCCCTTGGCGCCCCTGACGAACATGACGCGTGGCGGGCGATGCAAACCAGCGTCTGATAACCAAATATCGGCTTGCGGGGATCGGTCGCTGTCAAGCACCCAAACAGCTCATCCAATCATCCGCAGGCTTTTCCCGTCAAGCCCGTCAGCCGGATCTGCCTTGGGTGTCGGTCGCTGCTGACCTGCGCCGGTTCAAAACGCCATCGACGGAAAGCGGACCTGCACACCCAAACATAGGGCGACTAGTGCCGCGATATACAGAAGATCCGTCCCGTAGCCTGGCTGCCCGAATGCGCACCGGCGGCATCAAACGATTGGAGTTTGATTGAGCTGAATCCGTTTGGAAGATGGACCGAGATTATCGCGACGATCAGAACAGCAATCATCGGTATCGCCGCAAGTGGGACAAACGCGCCGAGAAAGATGAACAGCTCGCCAACAAGCTCGACGACGATCGTTGCCCAACCCAGCAGGAAGGTCCTGTCGATCCCTGGAAGAGACCATAGGCAGAGGCGATAGTTGCTCCAGCAAACGCGGCCGCGGTATCATGTGCGGACGGCAGGGAGGCATGGTGTGCAAATGGTTGATCAACGGCCTGCTCGGATCGGTGCTCATGCTGGTCTCGGTGAGCACCGTGGCAGCCACTGAACTGCAGGTCATCGCGGGAGGCGGCATCGCCGGCTCGTTGAACGAGATCGCCTCGCTGTACGAACGCGCCTACGGGCACAAGATCGTCATCCGGTACGGCACGATGCCGGAATTGATCAAGATCGCGACGAGCGGTGTTGCATTCGATCTTAGCGTCGTGCCCAAGGACGTTTGGAAAGATCCGGCCGCGCGTGCGCGGCTTGCAACCGGACCGACGCGCGACGTCGCTCGCGTTGGTATCGGCGTTGCAGTCCGCACCGGCGCACCCAAACCGGACATCAGCACTGCGGAAGCGCTCAAGCAGACGCTGCTCATGGCGCAGTCGGTCGCCTCGATACCGGCGAGCGCGACCGGAGCTCAACTTGCCGGCATCTACGAGCGGCTCGGCATTGCCGACCAAATGAAGGCGAAGACCAAGGCGCAACCCGCGCCCAAGCAGATCGTTGATGCGGTTGCCAGCGGCGAAGCCGAACTCGCCGTCTTTCTTCTCAACGTGCTGGTCGACCCCCGCTTGGACGTCGTGGGACCCTTTCCCGCGGACGTGCAGCGTGAGGTGGTTTATGTCGTCGGTATCGGCGCTCAAAGCAAGGAACCGGAAGCGGCCAACGCATTCGTCCACTATTTGCTGAGTCCGCCCGCCGTCGCCGTGTTGAAAGCGAAAGGGATGAACCCCGGCTGAGACAACGACCTGCGGGCAAGACCGGCGTGTCGCCTTTCACCACCAGCGCTGCTGCATTGGCTGATAATATTGGGCGGCGCGCGGACGCGCATAGCCCGGTTGGGCGTTCGAATTGCGCTGGAAGAAGAAGCCGAAGCCGTTGCCCCAGTTGTTACTGCTCGCAACAGGAACCCCGGCTGTAGGCCGGCGCGTCGCAAACCCGCCTTGGGGCTGATTGCTCAGCACGGCAACAAACTCGGTGCGATAGTTGGTCTCGCTGCTCAGCGGCTCGTCCGAGATGATGATCGAGGATCGCGGCAATGCGGTCGGCGCGACGCGATCGAGGACGTCTTTGGGGATCGTAATCCGGTCGAGCGCATCCTTGGCGGCGTCCCCGTTATCGATCGTAACCGCAGTCCAGCGCAGGCCCGCGTCGTTGCGCGACATCGCTGTGAAAATGTGCGTGCCGAGCGGCTTGTCGGGATTGCGGATCGTAACCGGGACCTCGATGGTCGAATCGAACACCTCGCCCCCATCCGGCCACGGCTTGTGGGTGTTGCGCCGCACGTAGAGTTTCTGCGTCGCCCGACTGATGTAGACCGAGACCGGCTCGAGTGCGAGCTTCGCCTCGCTGGCCGCTTTGGCGGCTTCGACCTTCTTGGTCTCCGCCGCCTTGACGGCATCCTTTGCGGCGGCGGCAGCATCGAGCTTCGACTTCGCATCGGCCTGGCCGGCGATCTGCGTCGCCAGTTCCTCGGCCTTTGCGGCGGCCTTCTGCTTGCGGTCTTCGGCCTGCATCCTGGCTTGATCCGACTTCGCGGCGGCGAGCGCCTTGTCGGCGAACGCGAGCTCGGCATCGGCGCGGGTCTTGAGCGATTCCAGCTTGCGCAAGGATGCCGCGAGCGGTGCTGCCTCGCGCGCCGCCGTCACGGCAGCCTTCCTGGCATCGTCGGCTGCCTTGGCGGCCTCCACGGCCTCGCGGGCGAGCGTCTCGGCACGCGCCGGAGCTGCCGCGATGACCTCGGCGTTCGGTTCGAACAGCGCCGGGTGAGAAATCTCGACCGGAGCAGCGTCGATCGGCGAGATGATGACCCGCATCCCGATCCGCGTCTTGTCGAACAGCTTCTCCGCAAATCCGTAGGGCATCCGCACGCAGCCGTGCGAGGCCGCATACCCCGGCAGCGGCCCGCCGTGCAGCGCAATGCCGTTCCAGGTGATGCGCTGCATGTTCGGCATCCAGGCATCGTCATAGAGGCTCGAGTGGTGGTCCTTGTCCTTCTCAATGACGGCGAAGACGCCGGCTGGCGTCTCGCGTCCCGTGGTCCCGGTCGACACCGGCGCGCGCAGGATCCAGTCCTCGCCATCGTAGAAAGTGACCTGCTGGCTCTTGATCGACACTATCGCCATGATCGGCTCGCCTGCGGGGCGCGGCGCCGTGGCCTCGGTGAGTGGCGCGGGGCGTGCCTGTTTTGCCGCCGGGCGTGCCTGTCTCGCGTCAGCGGCTGCGGTCAGCGCCGTCACTGCGGCAATCGCCGCGAACGTCGCAACGGCGAGAGAGGTCCGACGCGGCATCCCCACCGTGGATTGCGGTCTCGCAAATCGATGTGCCATGCCATCGCTCCAACTGAAACGAGTATCCGCGCTTGCGTCGAGCAGACCGCGCTCACCAACAATAACAAATGCGTCGAGGCATGGATGGTTCGACTGGGCTCAACATGAAATTAATCTTGATTGTTGTACGCAGGTCACACCGGCAGGCATTTGAAATGGACCGGTTACCGTCTGATTTGTTGGTGCTCACGGTCTTCGGCAGCAACCGGAATGTCGTATTCAAGCAACAACTCAAGTAAATGTTGCTCGTCCATACTCCTGTCCGGCGTCCCGCTTGAGACTTTCCATCAAAATACATCTGGTGTGGCGGACTTACCCTTGCCGCGGAGTTGGAGGCAATGAAAGCCTTGCAGGCCACCTGCATCGTGAGTGCCATAACATTCACGGCGATGATTCA
This sequence comes from Xanthobacteraceae bacterium, assembly GCA_019241285.1. GTDB lineage: Bacteria > Pseudomonadota > Alphaproteobacteria > Rhizobiales > Xanthobacteraceae > JAFAXD01. The sequence continues at coordinate 5,698 of JAFAXD010000548.1, forward strand.
TCAGGCTGGCGCAGGCACGCCCGGCGCGACCGTGCCGGACGCAATGCCGAAGGCCGCCGTGAGCGCCGAGGCACCCGCCGCACCGGCACCCTCCGCCGCCGTGCCGGAGCAATCTGCTGGACCTGAGACACGAGTCGGAACGCAAACTGGATCGGTGCCCGGAGCGGTTTCCGGACCGTCGTTGATGGCCAAAGCTCAAATCGGCGCTGGTTCCATCGAGACGAAGTCGGTGGATCCGGGCCACCATGATGCCATCCAACCGGTGCCGTCGACGCGCGATGCGTCCGACAATGCCTCGAACCCAGCGCCGGCGACGCAGGATTTCCGGTATCTCATCTATTACGTCTGGTCCGAGCTGCCGCCTCCCGAGAAGCCCGCGGACATCGTCTTAAGTTCGCTCAAGGACATACCGGTCGGAACGCCGGTCGAAGAGATCAAGCGCGCTTCCGACGCTTTCGGTCTGGATTTCAATTTCATGAAAGCGGTTGCCAAGGTCGAATCCGGTTTCGATCCCAAGCAACGCACCGGCTCGTATATCGGCCTGTTCCAACTGAGCAACGACGAGTTCAACAAATTCGGCTCGGGGCAGATTCGTAGTCCTCGCGACAATGCCGTTGCGGCTGCCTACAAGATCATAACCGAAGGCATTCTGTTCGAGTGGGTGACGCACAAGAAGCCGACCCTGAGCGATCTTTACTTGATCCACCAACAAGGCTGGGAAGGCGCCGCCGAGCACATCAGTCAACCTGATCGCATCGCCTGGAAATCCATGTGTGCCACCAGCGAAGGCGTGGAGAAAGGCGAAAGGTGGTGCAAACGCGCGATCTGGCGGAATACCCTTCCGGCCGTCAAACACACATGGAAATCGGTGGACAAGCTGACGTCGGGCGCGTTCGTCGAAATGTGGCGTGAGCGGGTTGCTCACCTCTATTCGAAATACATGGCGACCGCCGCCGCCGCACCAGCGAACGAGTAAATCTCCGTCGCACGCTTGGCAGGAGTTGCCGCACCCGCGGGGCGGGCGAAGCTTCCCGCCGGTCCTCAGCCAGACCGGCGGTTTGACGCGTTTTCGGACCGGCCTTGTCCTTCAGACTCAGATGACCAGCGAGGAGTGCGCGCTCTGCCCCTCGGAGAAGCCGCGTGCCTTCATCCAATCGTAGGCGCGGTCAAACAGCGTCTGGTCGTAGAAATCGACGTGCTTGTAACGGACGAAGGCGCGCAACAGCTCTGTCGGCTCAAGCGCGCCTTTGGTGTGCGCGGCGACGTGATGCGCGTACTTGTAAAAGTCGGCGTTGATGAGATCGACCGCCTTGTTCTCGGCTTCGTAGTAGCGAGTTCGCTCTTCCGCGCTGAGATTCAGCGCGATGACTTCTCCGCCGCGATAGAACGATGCGGCAACGATGTGCGCACCTTCTTTCAAGCCGAGGCTGATGAAGGGTTCCATCACGGTAACGGCCTTGTAGGTGCCGCTTTTGAGCCCCTCCCAGCGGGTATGCGGAAGTCCTCCGTTTATAAGCTTGACGTGCTCAGCGCCGACCGC
>JAFAXD010000549.1 GCA_019241285.1 Xanthobacteraceae bacterium
CTGCCTCGGAGATTGAGGCCCGGCCCCCGCCACCCCGTTATTTGGCCGTGCTTGCCACCGCATAGCCCCCGGCGCGCATCAGGCGGGCGCCGGATTCCGCGAGCTCGGCCTGCCGCTTGGCCAGAACGTCGGCAGAGAATGTGAGCCGGCCGGCCTGCTTGCGCACCACCCCGTCGATGATCACCGTGTCGACATTGCCGGCGCCGGCGATCTCGACGATGGAATAGACCGGGTCCCAGACCGGGGCCATGTTGATGTCGTTCCCTCGCAGCATCACGATATCGGCCTTCTTGCCTGGGGTGAGCGAGCCGATCTCCTTGTCGAGGCCGAAGGCGCGGGCGCCGTTGCGGGTCGCCCAGATCAGCGCCTCGCGCGACTTCACCGGCATGGAGGTGAACTGCGAGTTGCCGCGCATGGCGTTGTTGCGCACCTCCTTGCCGCGCACGAACAGCAAGGCCGCCTGCATTTCGCGGAACATGTGTCCCGTCGTGTAGGGCTCGACGTCGATGCCGAGCGAGGGGGCGCCGCCGGCTGCGCGCACGCGTGCCACCATGGTGTCGCCGATGTGGTGATGCAGCTCGACCAGCACGGTCGAGGTGAGGCTCGCGCCGGAATCGATGACGACTCTCAGGTCCGCCTCGTCGTAGGTCGTGCCGTGCACCAGGTTGTGGTCGGGCCCGAGCAGGACGGCCTTGAGCATGCGGGCGTAGCCGTCGGGCAGCACCGACTCTTCCTTGCGGCGGGTGTGCGAGGAGGACACGAGGCCATATTCGCGCGCCATGCGGATGTCGTGCTCGACCACCTCCCAGACCGAATAGTCCGGGCCGAGGATCGCCATGGCGAGCGTCACGCGGCCCGCGTCGGAGGCGAGCCGGCCTTTGCGCAGCGCGTCGATGCGCTCGCGCGGGTGCGGCACGTGAGTGAATGGCGGACCGCCCGGCTTGGTCGGCGGCTTGGCGGTGCCGTGTGCGAACACGGCGCGGATGCCGCTGTCGACGAGGCCGTCGATCGCGCGCTCGGCGTGCTCCAATGTGGTGATGTTGTGGCACCAGTCGACCAGCGTCGTGGTGCCGCTGTCGATCTGGCCGAGCGCGCCCATCAGGTTGCCGAGGTAATTGTCCTCGGGCTTGTAGTGCGTGGCGAGATTGCCGTGGATGTGTTTCATGTAGCTCGCCGACATCCACTCGGCGGCGATCCCGCGTAGTGCGGTTTCCCAGGTGTGCATGTGGGCGTTGACGAAACCCGGCATGACGATCTTGTCGCGCGCGTCGATGACTTCATCCGCGGTGGCGTTGAGGCTCTTGCCGACTGCTTCGATGCGGTCGCCGGTGAACAACAACTCGGCGCCGTGGAAGTCGCCGATCGCGTCGTCGAGGGTGACCAGCCAGCCGCATTGGACCAGGGTGCGTTTCATGGTGTTGCTCCGGCTTCCAGTTCATTACCCTCCCCCGCGCGTGTAGGCTTAGTGCATATGACGAGCGGCGCGGGGTGTACCTCTCCCCGCTTGCGGGGAGAGGTCGACGCGCGAAGCGCGGCAGGTGAGGGGGCCTCTCCAAGCGCTTAGACTCGCGGCTACGCCCCCTCACCCGGATCGCTTCGCGATCCGACCTCTCCCCGCAAGCGGGGAGAGGTAAAGACCGCACTGGCGTGCGCTTGCATCACCGCTCATTTGCTGTCTCGCAGGCCGGCTTGCTTGAGCAGCGGATAGGTCACATCGCGGAACTCGCGCATGCCGGCTTCGTAGCGCGGGAAGCAGAGCAGCAATCCGTCGAGACCCCAGCTCGCAAATTTGGCGAGGCCGTCGACGATCTGCTCCTTGGTGCCGATCAGGGTATTGCCGCCCCAGGCGGCGACGAACACTTCGCGCATGGCCTTGACCTGCTCGGGCGTGTAGGTGCGCGCGTTGATTTCCGCCGCCATGCTGTTGACCACGTTGCCGGCGGCCTCCCAGTCGCCCTTCTGGTTGACGTAGTAGTCGTAGAGCTCGCGCGCTTCCTTCTCGGTCTCGCCCTGCACGATGTTGGCGAGGCTCCAGACTTGAACCTTGCGGCCGTATTCCTTGGCGAGCGCGTGATAGGCCTGCACGTGCTTGCGGTTGAGGTCGGGATCGGTGTTGCGGATCACCGTGTAGACCATGTCGGCGTGCTTGCAGGCGAAATGGCGCCCGCGCTCGGAGCCGCCGGCGTTCATGATCGCCGGATAGGGCTGCTGCAGCGGCTTGGGCGCGAGATAGCCTTTGCGGATCTTGTAGAACTTGCCTTCGTGATCGAACGTCTCGTCCTGCGTCCACAGCCGCTTGACGATCGAGAGCCACTCCTCGGCGCATTCGTAGCGCTCCTCATGGCCCTGCAGCGGAATGTTGAACATGTCCATTTCCGGACCGTTCCAGCCACAGACGATGTTGAGCGTGAAGCGGCCATTGGAGATGTGATCGATCACCGTGGACTGCTTGGCGGAAATGATCGGGTGGTTGAGCGACACGTGCGAGGTCGAAACAACGCCGGATTTCTTGGTGGCGCCACTGATCCCGGCCGCCCAGGTGTAAGCTTCGAAACCCGGTCCCTGCGGATTGGTGGCGCCGCCAAACCCGGCCCAGCGCGCGACCGGCACCAACGCCTCGAAGTCCATCTCGTCGGAAAGCTGCGCGAGCTTTACCGTGTTGGGCCAATTGATCTCAAGCCGGCCATCGAGGTCCGACAT
>JAFAXD010000627.1 GCA_019241285.1 Xanthobacteraceae bacterium
GGGTGCACATGCTCTTGCGCACGGTCACCTGCGCGCCGGCTGGCGGCGGCGGGCCGGCCTCCGCCTTGCGCACCGCGCCGAGCTTCAAGGTGCCGAGCGCCGCGAGGCCGCCGGCGGCGAGGCCGGAGCGGCGCAAGAACGTGCGGCGGTCGAAGCCGCCGGGTTGTTCGGCAAAGCGCTCCGCGAGTGGGCGGCGGCGCGGGTCTTGCTCTCTGCGTTTGATCAGCACGACCGCCTCCCTCAGCCCGGATACCGGTTGACGCGGTAATAGGCTTTGATGTGATCAGACAAACGGTAACGCGCCTTCTGATGCTCGGCCTCGTTCCAGGTCTCGGCCTGGGCGCTGTCGGCGAGCGGGGCGGCGCTGGCAGCAGCACCGGCGCCGAGCACCTTCAAGACATCGCGCCGGCCGACTGCACCCTTGCTGGTCTGCTTTGCGTCCGACTGCTTCATGGCTCAAGTCCTCCCGCGCGCGTGCCCTATGCGGGCAAGGCGAGCGCTTCGATCTCAATCTCAACGAACAAGCGTCCGAGCGCGCCGACGCGCCGATAGAAATCGGCGTGCTTGGCGTGCTCAAGATCACTGAAGAAGCGCCCCATCCAGGGCGCCATGTGCTTTTCAAACAACTCGCGTTCGACGCTGGCGGACGCCGCCAGGTCCCGGCTCGCGAGCCGCGCCATGATCTCGCACAGAATCGCGGCGTGATCCTCGGGTTCCGCCTGGCCCTGGCTCCGCTCAACACCGATGCGCGCCAGAAACTCCCGCAATCGCGCGAGCGGGCGTTCATGCAGGAACCCACTCAGGTAGTAAGATCCGTACGGCAGCAGCTCGCCGCGGCCGATACCGATGAAGAGGTCGAAGAATTCGCGCTCGACCGTCTCGACGCGGGATGCCGCGGCGGCTTCCGCCAGGGCAACGTGGGCGAGCCCGAGTGGACTTGCGTCTCCGCGCAGGGCGGCCAGCCGGCTCAGCAAGGCGGCGTCGGGCGCGCGTGCGAGCAAGACGGACAGCAGCGCGTATTCCTGCGCGCGTGCCGCGTCGACTTCGTCGATCTCCGGTCCAATCTCACCCGCTTGCCCGAACAGATCGGGGCGCAGCACGGCGCGGCTGATGCCGGTCACCGCTTCGACTGCGCGGACACGGTCGGCCGGTACGCGGGTCCAGTTGGACACGGATGGTTGTGAGATACCGATCTTCTGAGCGAGCGCGCGCACGCCACCCGCGGCGCGAATCGCCTCGCTCAGGCCTTCTTCCCTCATCTGGCACTCTTTTGGCGATCGTTTTGCCGGTGTGATCGCATTGATTCCAAGGTAGGCCGACAGTTTAGAAGGGGTCAATACGCATATAGTCGCGAGCTATCACATCCCGCTGAGGTATTGATCCGTTACCTTGGTAGGGCTCCTCCGTGACGCCGCGGCGAAGCTGGCGCCTCGTCAGATGCTGATTGAGACGGCGCGTCGGGCTCATCGATTGCCGGCGCGAGCGGCTCCTCCACGGCAGGAAGAGTCACCGCCTCTGGGGCTGCCGCTATTTTGGGTTCGCGGTGATCGGGTTCCGGCTCGCCTCCGCCGACGACTTTGGCCAGCAAGCGGCGCACCTCGTCGGGGTCGATCATCGAGGCAAATCCCGGGACCCCGTCGGGCGCATTGAAGTCCCATTGGTTTTCCGCAAGCCCGATGAAATCGCGGATCGCGGGATCCGCACGCCAGGCCCGGCGCAGGGCAGCAAGCCGCAGTTCCGTTGGCACCCCGGGCGCCAGAAAAGCGCGGATATCCGTCGCGGCGGTGATCTCGTCGATCGGCGGGAGCCGGGCGATGATCTCCGCGACGTCGGGCGGCTCTAATGCCTGGGCCTGGTCCGGTCGCTTGAGCCTGGCCGCCTCGTCGGTGGATTCCGGCGTCGTGGTCTCCGCGTCGTGTTTGCGCCGCGACCACCGCGCCAGGAAGCCCTCGTCGTCACCCGCCATCTTGATCTCGCTTGGCTATCGGCGCTCGCCGGGCCAGCGCCTCGGGGTCGGCCGTGTCGCGCTGACGTTTGACGAACCCCGTCTCGATATGGTGCTCGGCCACGAATGCTGCGATGGCCTCGCGGATGGGCTCCGGCATGGCAACTGCCTCGACCAGATCGTTGCCTGCCTGGGTGAATGCTTCCCCCTCGTTCGGGTCGGCCGTGACCGTCAACACCTGGAAGGCAGGCTCCAATCCGGTCGGGCGCAGAACCACCCAGAGCGAGGGCTCTCCGCTCGTCAGGTTGTCGCGGTAATAACCGCCGTTTCCGGCAAACAGCTCGACCTCGCTCGCTCCCGCGTAGAAACGCCTGACTTCGTGTTGCTCATCCAACATCGTCCAAGGCGCCGTATCCGGCGCCCCCGGCAGGACCGCCACCGGACGCCAGGAAAACTCCGCCCACGGATTGTTGAGCTTGCGTCTCTCGACGACGACGCCGACCGACAGACGTTGCAGCGGCTGCGGCTTGGTCACGACACGGTCTCCAAACGCCGGATCGGCAGCCCGACGATAAGATTTTGCGGTTTGAGCCGCAGCACCTGGTCCAGCGTCATCGCCAGGATCAAATAGACCGGATCAGCTCCGACGCGCGGATCGACCAGCGTGAGATCGGCAAAGCGCAGCTGGTAAAGCCCGATCACACGGGCACGGTCGGCGTCGTCGAGCTCATCGCCGTTCCACAACGCGTCACCGATTTTGGTCCCCGCCGCGTCGAGCCCCACATACCAGGCGAACGTGACGTTATTGGCTTCCACCAGCGGCTCGATTGCGACCTCGATCCCGAGCAGATGCGCGATAAAGTGCTCCAGCACGGTGCCGAGTGCGGCAAGGCCGCGACGGCCTGCTGTGAGATCAAACGCCATGTCGAACGCATCACTGCGCTCCCAATACTCATCCGCATTGGCGTCATTGAGGACATCGATATCGGCGGCGCGCTCGAACCCAAGCATGGACACGAGCGGCGAGAGTGGCCCCGGCGCGGCGCTTGCGATCCGCTCCTCGTCGGCCGCCAGCAGCGCGCCCTCATGCGCGGCGATGCGCTGGGGACGAAACAGCAGCTCCGCCGCGCGCAGCACATACGGGTCATCACAACGATCGAGCGCGTTGCGCAGGATGACATGGACGACCTGATTGAGGAACAGCGGCGGTGTGCGGCCCACCCCGCTGTGCGCCAGTGCGAGGTAGGCGGCCTCTAGTGTTGGATAGGCGAGCAGGTGATTGCGCCAGGCGATCAACAACTCGTAGTTCTCGCGTGCATCCGGGTCCACGACGGCGGCAATGTCCGACGCCGAAACGGGCCGGCGCGGATCAGCCAACAGCGCCGCATGCAAGGTGCGCTCGACCACGCAGGCGTCCGCGGGGGGAACAATTTCCGGACGCGCCAGGTAGAGTTTCAGAAACTCGTCCGTGACGATGAGACCGCCGTCCGGGCCGCGGTCCAGCAGATGATGCCCGCTGGAGAGCCAGAAATCCTTCACCGGCGTGGTCCTCCGGTCACCGGATCGCGCCAGGCCGCGCGGGCGAGGGCAGGGAGCAACGCGCATCGCTGCGGCTCGGTTTTGCCAGCGCGCAAGATCAGCAAATCTCCGTTCTCGTCGATTTGATGCCGGGCTCCGCCCTCGCGGGCCAGTCGCGTCAGATAGTCTTTGGCGATCGCCGCAAAACCTTGTTCCTGCCAGTTGTCGATCGTAGCCATCAAATGGCGCGTAAAGCCTTCTACTAATCGGCCGGATCCCACATCCGCGAAACCTTCCTCCTCGAGTGCTGCGCCAAGTGGACGCAGGCCTGGGGCGTGCTCGCCCAGCGCAACCGTCCGGATCATCGCCCCGAACACCATCCAATCGGGTATTGCCTCCTCGTCCGCGCCTGGCGGCCAGGCGAGTTGCACGCCGCCGACGATCCCGCCGTCGACCCGGATCGTGTCGGGCCATACGACATCGATCGGCCGCTCGGGCGGTGCGGACGCGGCGAGCGCGTTCACAAGCGCGACGCATCCGGCGTAAAGGGCGCGGCGGGCGGTACGCAGGGGCTCCTCCGGCTCCAGGACCACGGCGAATTCGGCGAGATCGAAGCGGCCCACATGCACGACCGTTCCGGCTCCCGCCTGCGCAGCGATCTTTTGTGCATGCGCGAAGGCATCACCTGATTCGCGCAAGGTGATCAGATCGAATCCAGGCGGCAGGTCGAGCGTGCCATCGAGCAGGTCGGTTGGCGGCATTTGGTCTCTAGCTGTGGTCTCGTGCTTTGGAACTATAATAATTATAACAATGCGGGGAGCGCTCCGAGAACCTTCATGGCTGACGGCCCGCGTCAAATCATCCTGTGCTCGTGCGAGGACACGATGCCGCTCGACGCCGACGCGGTTGGCACGGCGTGCCGGGCGCAGATCAAAACTGCGCACCACTTGTGCCGCGCCGAGATCGGCAAGTTCCGCAGCGCGGTCGCGGCCGGCGGACCACTGACGGTCGGCTGCACCCAGGAAGCGCCCGTGTTCACCGAAGTGGCGGGCAATGCCCCTGTGACCTTCGCCAACGTGCGGGAAACCGCGGGCTGGTCGACGGATGCGCACGCCGCCGGTCCGAAAATGGCGGCGCTGCTCGCAGCCGCGGCCGAGCCCGCGCCTGAGGTCAGTTACGTCCAGCTCGCCAGCGAGGGCGTGGCGCTCATCTACGGCCATGACGAACAGGCTGTCGAAGCCGCCAAGCTGCTTGCTGAGCACCTCGATGTCACTGTGCTGCTCACCCGTGCCGACGGGATTACGCCGCCGCGGGTCGCGACGTTTCCGATCGTCAAGGGCAGCGTGAGGCAAGCAAGCGGGTACCTGGGCGCGTTCGAGTTGACGGTCGATAACTACGCCGCCCCGGTGCCGAGCTCGCGCGATGCTTTGTTCTTTGGAACGACGAAAAACGGCGCGGTCTCGCATTGCGATATCATCCTCGATCTCACTGGCGGGGCGCCCTTGTTTGCTGCGCCCGACTTGCGCGAAGGCTATGTGCGCGCCGACCCGCGCGACCCGGCGGCGGTTCTGCGCGCCGTGCTCAAGGCGCGCGATCTAATCGGCACATTCGACAAGCCGCGTGCGATCGCGTTCACGGCCGAGCTTTGCGCGCATTCGCGTTCCAAGATCGTCGGCTGCCATCGCTGCCTCGATCTCTGCCCGGCCGGCGCCATTGCGCCGGCGGGCGATCACGTCAGCATTGACCCACATCTCTGTGCCGGGTGCGGACAGTGCGCCGCGGCCTGCCCGACCGGCGCGGCCGGCTACGCCTTGCCGCCTGCCGACACGTTGATGCGCAAGCTGCGAACGCTGCTCGCTACCTATCATGAGGCGGGTGGCGCCGATCCGATTGTCTTGTTGCACGACGGCGAGCATGGCGCCGATCTCATCGATGCGCTGGCGCGCCACGGTGATGGGCTGCCCGCCAACGCGCTGCCGGTTTGCATCAACGAAGTCACCCAGGTCGGTCTTGAAACAATTGCAGCCGGATTCGCCTTCGGTGCGGCCGCTGTTTGTTTGCTGGTGCGGGAGCGGCCGCGGCATGACATTGCCGGCTTGCAACAAACATTGGCGCTCGCCCAACAAATTCTTGTTGGACTTGGCTTCGGGACGGATCGGCTTCTCCTCATCGAAACGGATGATCCCGAGGAACTCGGCCGCCGGCTGCGCGGCAGCAAAGCCGGGCTGGCAATCGGAACCCCGGCGCGCTTCACCCCGACCGGGATGAAGCGGGACGTGTTGCGACTAGCGTTGCGTGAGCTGCACCGGGTTTCGCCGGCGCCGGTTGATGTGATCAGCTTACCGGACAATGCGCCGTTCGGCGCAATCGAGGTGAATGTCGACGGCTGCACGCTGTGCCTTTCCTGTGTGTCCGCCTGTCCGACCGGTGCGCTCTCCGACAACCCGGATCGACCCACATTGGCGTTCACCGAGGACGC
>JAFAXD010000600.1 GCA_019241285.1 Xanthobacteraceae bacterium
CGACGAGGCCATCACGCGCAAGCCGAAAGGTCACGACTTTGTCATCGACCGGCGCCATCAGCGGCCGGCGGTCGGGCGCCACATGAGCGTCACAGGCGGTTAAGCGCGCAACCGTAGGGTTTCCTCACCTATTCGACCAAAGTCGAACGGGCAAAAGCACTGCCCGGACGGGGCGTTAGCCAAGTTTCCATTGACGCGGCAAGCCGCATTCGGATTAAGCTCGCAGTGAGCGGCCGGGAAGCGCCGCACGCAGCGCGTGAGGATGCGAAGAGCACATCCGCGACTGCGTGCTCAAGGGGAACGAGGGCAAGTGCGCATTCTGCTGAAGCTGAGCAGCGCGATCGATTGGGTGAACGACAAGTTTGGCACCGTGGCCAATTGGCTGGTGTTGTTCGCCTGCCTGATCAGCGCCGGGAATGCAGCGAGCCGTTATCTGTTCAGCGCCAGCTCGAATGCCTGGCTCGAGATCCAATGGTATCTGTTCGCCGGCATGGTGCTCTTGGGCGCGCCCTATACCCTCAAGATGAACGAGCACGTGCGCGTCGATCTGTTCTACGGAATGATGCCCGAGCGCGCGCGCCTCTGGATCGATATCGTTTGCGGCTTTCTGTTTCTGCTGCCGATCTGCATCATCCTCGTCTACTTCACTTGGCCATGGTTTGTTGATTCCTGGAATATCCATGAGATGTCGTCGAACGCGGGCGGCCTCATCCGCTGGCCGGTTAAGCTCATCCTGCCCGTGGGCTTTGCCCTGATGGCACTGCAGGGCGTCTCGGAAATCATCAAGCGGATCGCTGCGCTGGAGCATGTGGTCGATATGCATTTCGACTACGAGAAGCCGCTGCAATGAACTTCATCCGTGACAACATGGCGCCCCTGATGTTCGGGGGCATGGTGCTGTTCATGTTGATCGGTTACCCGGCGGCGTTCTCCCTGGCGGCAACCGGGCTGTTCTTTGGGTTCATCGGCATCGAGTTCGGCCTGATCCGTCCGGATTTCCTCGGCAACCTGACGTATCAGCTGTTCGGCATCGTCTCCAACGATTTGCTGCTGGCGATACCGTTCTTCACCTTCATGGGCGCGATTCTCGAGCGCTGCGGGCTCGCCGAGGATCTGCTCGATTCGATCGGACAGTTGTTTGGTCCGGTGCGCGGCGGCCTGTCCTACGCGGTGATCTTCGTCGGCGCGATCCTGGGCGCGATCACCGGGACCGTGGCGGCCTCAGTCATTGCCATGGGCGTGATCTCGATGCAGCCGATGATCAAATACGGCTACTCGGTGCGCCATACCATGGGGGTGATCGCCGCATCGGGTACGATCACGCAATTGATTCCGCCCTCGCTGGTGCTGATCGTTCTGGCCGATCAGCTTGGGCGCTCGGTTGGCGACATGTACGCGGGTGCGATCGGACCAAGTATCATTCAGCTCGCGCTGTTCTGCATCTTCGTGCTGGTCGTCAGCTTCGTCCGGCCCAAAGACGTGCCTGCGCTGCCGCCCGAAGCCCGCACCCTGCACGGCTGGAAGCTGGTGCGCAAATGCCTGCGCGGCATCATTCCGTCATTGGGCCTGATCTTCCTGGTGCTCGGCACGATCTTCCTCGGGCTCGCCACCCCGACCGAAGCCGGCGCCATGGGCGTTGTCGGCGCGATCGCACTCGCCGCGTTTCAGCGCACGCTGACCTGGCCGTTGCTTTATCAGGGCATGGCATCGACGATGCGCATCACCGCCATGGTGGTCTACATCCTGATCGGCGCGCGCGTGTTCAGTCTGGTGTTCCAGGGCGTCGGCGGTAAGGTGTGGATCGAGCAACTGCTCACGTCGCTGCCCGGCGGGCAAGTGGGCTTCCTGATCTTCGTCAACGCGTTCATTTTCGTTGTCGCGTTCTTTCTCGATTTCTTCGAGATCGCCTTTATCATCATTCCGCTGCTCGCCCCAGCGGCGGAACGGCTTGGCATCGATCTGATCTGGTTCGGCGTGCTGATCTGCGCCAACATTCAGACGAGCTTCATGCACCCGCCGTTCGGATTTGCGCTGTTCTACCTGCGCGGCATCGCCCCGCCATCGATCAAGACATCCGATATCTACTGGGGCGCGATCCCATGGGTATTTCTGCAGGTGATCCTGGTGCTGGTCGTCATCCTCTGGCCGGCATCGGTGACTTACTGGATCGAGGGCCCAAGCAAGATCAACCCCAACGCGATCAAGATCGAGATCGAGCAACCCGAACCGCCGCCGATGATCGATTTCGGCCAGCCGCCGAACATCAAGTAAACCCTATCAGTCCTCGTGCGCGGCCTTGTCCCGACCCTCCGCGTCATTGCGAGGAGCGAAGCGACGAAGCAATCCAGTGCGGCGCCTCAGCTGGATTGCTTCGCTTCGCTCGCAATGACGGACATCGCAGCCCTCACCCGTGCGCACGGGCGCGGATCTGGAACGTGTCGAACGTGTATTCGGCCACCTGCCACCAGAGATAATCGTCGCCGCGGAACGCGACCATGCTGTCGTAGACTTTCTTGAAGTCTGCGTTCTTGGCGGACGTTTCAGTATAGATCTCGTTCGCGGCCTTGTAGCAGGCCTCCAGCACCGGCTGGGTGAAGGGTCGCATGACCGCGCCATTCATCACCACGCGCTTGAGCGCCGCCGGATTGCTGGCATCGTACTTCGCCAGCATCCATTCGTTGGCCACGGTCGATGCGGATTTGATCAACGACTTGTAGGCCGCCGGAAGCTCATTCCATTTGTCGAGATTGATGAAGTTGTGAATGGTGGCGCTGCCCTCCCACCAGCCGGGATAGTAGTAGTACTTGGCCACTTTGTAGAACCCGAGCTTCTCATCATCGTAGGGGCCGACCCACTCGGCGGCATCGATGGTTCCCTTTTCCAGCGCCGGATAGATGTCGCCACCGGCGATTTGCTGGGGAACCGCGCCCAGCTTCTGCAGTACGGTGCCGGCAAAGCCGCCGATGCGCATCTTGAGACCGTTGAGGTCGGCGACCTCCTTGATCTCCTTGCTGAACCAGCCGCCCATCTGGGCGCCGGTATTGCCGGCCGGAATGCCGTAAATGTTAAACTTCTTGTAGAAGTCGTTCATCAGCTCGTTGCCGCCGCCAAACATCAACCAGGCGTTCTGCATGCGGGCATTGAGCCCGAATGGGACGGCGGTCGCGAACGCAAAGGTCGGATCCTTGCCGAAGTAGTAGTACGACGAGGTGTGGGCCATCTCCACCGTGCCGCTCTGCACTGCATCGGCGGCGGCAAGGCCTGGCACGATCTCGCCGGCGGCAAAGACCTGAATCTGGAACTTGTTGTCGCTGGCCTCGGCCACCGCCTTGGCGAAGATTTCCCCCGCGCCGTAGATGGTGTCGAGCGACTTGGGAAAGCTCGACGTCAGGCGCCATTTGAGTTGCGGCATCGACTGAGCGATCGCGGGCTTGGCCAGGGCCACCGCGCCAGCCCCCAGACCAACCGCTTTGAGCCATTCACGCCGTTTCATCATTCCTCCCAGACGATTGACTTTGAAGGGGTTAATGCCCCGCTGGCCTCCGCGATATCACGAAAGGCCGCCGCGCGGGAGCCCAAAAAGCTCGGTTTTTCGGCCAACCCGACGACCCCCCATGCGTGTGGGCCAGCGTCTATTTGCTGACGTCGACGTAGAGTTCCATCCTCGGATGGATGCCGCAGAATACCAGGAACGATCCGGTCGCCGGGAAGGCGATCTCCACGGTCTCGCCGGGTTCCTGCGCACCCGAATCGAAATCGAGCTTTGGATCGAAGACGCGCACGTTGTGTGTGCGCGTGTCATTGTTGAGGATCCACAGGTGCGAGCCCTGTTTGATGCTCACATGCGTCGGGCTGAATTGCTTCTCATGCTGAGAAATTGTTGTAACCGGCACCGCGACAGTCTCCGGCCGAACCGTTTCGGTGACGATCTGCGTCAGCGGTTGCGGATCCTGCTCTGACGACAGCGTGCCAAGGAACGCGAGCAGCGCTGCACGGTCCTGCGCGGTCAAGCTGAGCGGACGAACGAGGTCGGGCGCCACGGTCTTACGCTCGGTGATTCCGTGCTCGTAATGAGCAAGAACATCGTCCAGCGTCGCGAGCGAGCCATCGTGCATGTAGGGCGCGGAGCGTTTGAGCTCACGCAGTCCTGGTGTTTTGAACGCGTGATCGGCCGCATCAAGATGCAGCACCGCGCCACGACCCCGGTCGGCATCGGGCAGCCCGACGTCGTAAAAGTTGCCATCGGTGAACGCGTAACCGGTGTGGCAGTTCGCGCACCCGGCCTTGCCGGTAAACAACTTGAACCCGTCGACCTCCTGCGCGCTCAACGCGTTGTCGTCGCCCTCGACCCAACGGTCGAAGCGGGTCGGTGGTGACACCAGCGTCCGCTCGTAAGTTGCGATCGCCTTGGCGAGATTGTCGGCGCTGACCTTGGGATTATCAGGAAACGCCTTGGCGAACGCAGCTTGGTATTGCGGATCGGCAGCGAGCCGGGCGATCAGCGAATCCTTCGGCTGCGCCATCTCGTCTGGCGACTCGAGCGGGCCGAACACTTGCTGCTCGAGGTTCTGCGCACGACCATCCCAGAACAACAAATGCGTCCAAGCGAGATTCCATAAGCTCGGCGTGTGCCGCCCAAGCCGCTGCCCGGAGACGCCCTTGCCGCGCTCACGACCATCAGAAAATCCCTGCGCCTGGATGTGGCACGTCGCGCACGCGGTGCTGCCGTCGACCGACAGGCCCTTGTCGTGGAACAGCGTGTCTCCCAGCTCGCGTTTGGCGTCAGAGAACGGATCATCGGCCGGAAACGGAATCGCCGCTGGGCGGCGGTATGCGGCCTTGAGCGCGGCGAGGTCTGGCGGTTGCGGCAGTTGTGCGCCGATGGCCGCAAGGCCGCCGACCGCCGTGCCGGCAATGAAGGCGGCGCAGGCCCAGCGTATCAGCGATCGCACAGCCATCACCCTTCACATCAGCTTGGCGGCGGCGCGCTGGATGTTGGCGACCTCATCCGCGACCGCGGCAGCGTTCTTCACCGGCGTGCGCGGCGGCGTCACCGTCGGCCATGCCTTCTTCAGCTGCGCTAAGCCGGCGCGTACGGATTTCAGCGCTGCAGGATCCTTCCGAGCCAAATCCTGGCTGACGCTGTCGATCATCCGCTCGGCCTGCCACACGAAGCCGCGCGAGTCCTGATACTCGACCGGCTTGGCGATTTGACCGTTTACGATCGCTTCCTCGTATTCACTGATCGCCGCCTTGAGCGCCATGATGGCGGTCGCCACCACGAAGCTCGGCCAGTCGGCCTCTTTCGCTTTGACGCCTGCGTCGCCGGCATCAAGCGCGCTCGTCACGCCGTTCAATGCATTTGTGTAGGCCGAGCTGTTCTTCTCCTTGACCACGTCGGCGAGCTTGAGCAACGCCGTGTCGAAGGCCGGTGTTTGATAATCGCCGACCTTGTCTTTGATGCCGCCGTAGAGCTCCTCGGTCGGATGCAGAAAGTGCGGCAGCGCCGCATCCCATTTTCCCGCGCGCACCAACTCATCGCCAACCAGCAGATGACCGCGGATCAACGCCAAGGTCAGGGCGAACTGAAAATCCGGCGGCAGGTCGGCCGGAACTCCAGCCTCACCGGCTTCGCCACCAGCCGGCATGTCGTGCTGGACCAGGATCCATTGCGCATCGCGTGGCGGTGTTCCGCAAATCGAATCGGAGCTGAGTACAAAGGATCCCGGTGCTGCGATTGCTGTTGATGTGGAGCTGGGCGGCAACGCAGCCGCGCCACCGGTCACGACCAGACCAACCCCGAGCCAGATCTTTGTCTGCGACTTCATGCAGGTTCCCTGCGCATCTGCATCAGCGGTACAATTTCGAGCACCGTGCCACAATAGGCAGGGGTGCGAGATATCGTCCAATCAAGGGCTTGTTTATAGCTATTCCAACATAGTCGGATGTGAGCCACGCATGCGGATCGTGATTGGGAACGTGCTCTCAGCGACGCAACTCGCTGATCTACGCGCCGCGCTGGCCAAGGCGCGCTTCGTCGATGGACGCGACACGGCTGGTTTTGCGGCACGTGAGGTCAAGCACAACCTGCAGACCTCGGCCGCGGACCCGGCGATCGAGACGGTGCGGCAGATGGTCAGAGAGCAATTGCTCGCCAACGAGGTGTTCGCGCTGGCCGTACGGCCGAAGGCGCTGTCGCTCATGTTCTCACGCTATGAGGCAGGCATGCGCTACGGCCTGCATGTCGACGATGCCATCATGGGCGGCATGCGCAGCGACGTTGCGTTCACGTTGTTCCTATCCGAACCGGAGAGCTACGATGGCGGTGAGTTGATGATCGACAGCGCCGCCGGCGATGACGCGATCAAGCTCGCGCCGGGTGCGCTCGTCGCCTACCCCGCGACCAGCCTGCACCGCGTCGCCGAGGTGACGCGCGGCGCACGTCTCGCCGCAGTCGGGTGGGCCCGCAGTTTTGTCCGCGACGCGGCGCAGCGGGAATTGTTGTTTGACCTCGACACCGCGCGCCGCACGCTGTTCGCGCAGCACGGGCCCTCGCGCGAATTTGACCTGATCTCGAAATCGCTCGCAAACTTGTTGCGCATGTGGGCCGAGGACTGATGAGGTCAGGCCTCGATTACAATCTTCGGCGCTGGTTTGCTTGCACCAACAAGTCCGTCGCGCACGCGCGCGGCGATCGTCCGATAGATCATCGCGTGCGGGCCGTCGGGATCGGTCGCCACCACCGGCAGGCCAGCATCGGATTTCTCGCGGATCTGCATGTGCAGCGGCACTTCGCCCAGGAACGGCACGCCTTGCCGCTCCGCCTCATGGCGCGCGCCCCCGTGGCCGAAAATATCAGCGCGCGAGCCGCATTCCGGGCACATGAAGTAGCTCATGTTCTCGACGATCCCGAGCACCGGCACGTTGACGCGCCGGAACATCGCAATGCCGCGGCGTGCATCGACCAGCGCCAGATCCTGCGGGGTCGACACGATGACGGCGCCCTTGAGCGGCACCTGCTGCGCCATGGTGAGCTGCGCATCGCCGGTCCCAGGCGGCATGTCCACGACCATCACGTCGAGCGTGCCCCACTCGACCTCGCGCAGCATCTGGGTCAGTGCCGACATGACCATGGGGCCGCGCCAAATCATCGGAGTTTCTTCTTCGATCAGGAATCCGATCGACATCACCTTGAGGCCGTAACCATCCATCGGCCGCAGCCGCGTGCCGCCGATGGTCTGCGGTTTGCCGCGGATCGCGAGCAGCTTCGGGACTGACGGACCGTAGATATCGGCATCGAGCACGCCGACCTTGAGGCCGAGGTCGCGCAGCCCGAGCGCAAGGTTGACGGCCGTGGTGGACTTGCCAACGCCACCCTTGCCGGAGGCAACCGCGATGATGGCCTCCACACCCGGCACCCCGGGCTGCTGGCCTGCTTGTGGCGGAGCCGCCTGCCGCGGCGGCGGCGCGGCGCCCGCGGGCGGCGGTCGCGGCACCGCGCGACCGGCAGGAGGTGGCGGGGCGCGCCCGCCAGCAGCGCGTTCGCCGGTGAGCGCCACCATGGCGGAGACGACGCCCGGCACAGCCCGCACCGTCGTTTCGGCGGCCTTGCGCACGGGCTCCCAGGCGGGCACCAGCGCCGCATCGACGGTGATCGAGAAGAACACCTTGCCGTCGGTGACGATGATATCCGAGAGCTTGCCGGTTTCCGGCAATGCGACGCCCTCGGGACTCTTCACCGCCGCCAGGGCCGCGAGAATTGTGTTCTTGTCGACTGCCATACGGAAGCTCCACCTCGATCTCCGTGATCTAATACGCGTGCAGTGGGTTGACGAGACCCCGGTCGGGATGAACCTTACAGCGCCGCGCCAAGGAGGAGATGATGGCCAAAGTAGCGTTTCTGGGACTCGGGGTGATGGGCTATCCGATGGCCGGGCACCTGAAGGCGAAGGGCGGGCACGACGTCACCGTTTACAACCG
>JAFAXD010000529.1 GCA_019241285.1 Xanthobacteraceae bacterium
GAGATCACCTCGTTGACATTCATGTTGAACTGGGTGCCGCTGCCGGTCATCCACACGTGCAGCGGGAACTGGTCGAGGTGCTGGCCGGCAAGAATTTCGTCGCAGACGCGCACGATGAGATCCTTCTGCTCAGCCGGCAGCCGACCAGCCTTGAAGTTCACGAGCGCGGCCGCCTTCTTGACGATGGCATATGCGGGAATCATCTCGCGCGGGATCAGGTCTTCGCCGATACTGAAATGCTCCAGCGAGCGCTGGGTCTGCGCGCCCCAGAGCTTGTCGGCTTCGACGTTAACGGCTCCCAGGCTATCGTGCTCGACACGCGTCGTGGCCATCGGCTACCCCTGCGATATGTCTGATCGGAGAGACGGTGCTCAGGCGGCACGGCCTTGGAGCGCCGTCAGCCGAGATGGCACCATATCCCGCCGGCCAAGTCCAGCCGTCGCGATGCAACAAGACGGTCGCGCCACTATCGTTCCCACCGGGACCATCGGAGCCTTGCGCCATGACTGACGTGAATGCCCAAGGCTCCGGCTCAACACATGCATCCCGTCCGCCCGTGAGCCTTGCCGAAGCACGCCTGATCGTCGCGGGCGTGCTGATCGCGATGTTGATGGCGGCGCTCGACCAGACGATCGTCTCGACAGCCCTGTCGACGATCGGACGGGAGCTGGGCAATTCCACGCAGCTGACCTGGGTTGTCACAGCCTATCTGCTCGCCGCGACCGTGGTCACCCCGATCTACGGCAAGCTCAGCGACTTCTACGGCCGGCGCGTCACCCTGTTGGTGGCCGTCAGCATCTTTGTGTCAGGCTCGGCAGCCTGCGCGTTGGCGCCAACCATGCTTGTGCTGATCATCGCCCGCACGTTCCAGGGGCTCGGCGGCGGCGGGTTGATATCGCTGTCGCAGACCATCATCGGCGACATCATTCCGCCTAAGGAGCGCCCCCGTTATCAGGCCTATATATCCGGCACCTTCGTGCTGGCGAGCGTGGCCGGACCACTACTGGGCGGGTTCATCGCCGAGCATCTGCACTGGTCGATCATTTTCTGGATCAACCCGCCGATCGGGATTCTCGCGCTCGGCATGATCTACTCGTTGCTGCGCAAGCTGCCGGTCAACCACACGCATCACCAAATCGACTATGCGGGGGTCGCCCTTCTAATCGTCGGAACGACGGCGCTGATGCTGGCGTTGAACTGGGGTGGCGTTCACTATGCCTGGGACTCCAAACAAATCCTCGTCCTGTTCAGCGTGTTCGCGATCTTCGCGGTCCTGTTCTTCGTGCAGCAGGGCCGAGCGCCCGAACCACTGGTTCCGTTCGTGGTGCTCGCCAACCGGGTGATGGTCACCGCGACGTTTGCCTGCGCCTTCTGCCTTGGCTCATCGATCGGCTTGACGATCTTCACGCCGATCTATTTCGAGACTGTGCGTCACCTCTCGCCCAGCATGTCCGGGGTCGCCCTCGTTCCGTTGATGGTCGGCACCGCGATCGGCGCGGCTATCGCCGGGCGGCTGATGAAGATGACACACTACAAGCTGCTCCCGATCGTCGGATTGTTGGTTGCGACGGCCGCAATGGCGATCCTGAGTTACGCGCCGGCTGAGCTTCCACAGGCCGTCGTCGAAGTCCTCCTAGGCTTCACCAGCATCGGCTTCGGCACGATTCTCCCAGTGACGACGGTCTGCGTGCAGAACGCAGCGCCGCCCGGTCAACTCGGCACCGCCACGGCCGTGATGGTGTTCGTGCGTTCACTCGCCGGCGCCGTGGCGGTTGCGATCTTCGGCGCCATTTTGTTTGCTCAGCTGCATGGATCGGGGCCGCCTCAAGTTATCGAGCCAGGCGCATTCATCAACAGCCATGCGGATTTCGCTGCGATCTATCGCTGGATCTTCGCCACGGCCGGACTCGGGTTCCTGATCGCGCTTTTCGGCATTCTGGCGATGCCGGAATTACCCCTCAAGGATCACGTGGCGAGCGAGGAAGCCGCTGCCGCATAGCGTCACAACCGAGGCGCACATACGTCCCTTTTGTGATTCTACACGACAAACCCTACCAGACCCTTGCAAATCTGTTGCTGAATGAACACACCCCAATGAAATTGCCCACTTTTGCCGCGCTTTGCCCCGCCCGGATCACCTTTCCGCCCGCTTTGCCTGACGAATTCAGGCCCGTGGGTGGGGGAATTAAATGCTCATTAACCATATCGCGAAATTTGCGCGTGGGGTCGCGCGTACCGGCGGGTCCAGTTCTAGCGACGGGACCGCATCGGGATGGAATGCGACACGACCGCTGGCGGTCGCGGTGGCGGCAGCTGCGCTCGTGACCGGTGGGAAGACCCCAGCGCTAGCTCAGTTCGTGTTGTTTGGTGTTAGCCAACAAGCCGTGGCCTCCCAGCCGCGGGTTGTCCACGTCCGCAAGCAACACGTTGCGCGTCAGCATGCAGAGCCCTCGAGCAGCAAACAGGCCGCCAAGACATCCGACTGCCCGTTACTCGCGAGTTCCGATTTGGAGGCGCAAAATACACCTGACAACCGGTCGGCGAATCCGAGTAAGTCGGCCGCTTCGGACAAAATATCATCAGGTCAGAAGAAAAAGCGCGCGGATCGCGCCAGCAACCGCCATCCAGCCGGCCACCACGGCCGGTCCGCAAGCGCCAAACTTGCTTCTGCACGGCCCGATTGTCCGAAGGCCGCCAGTCTCGATTCGGAGCCGCAAAAGCTGGTCACTGTTGAGCCGGGGAACGGGACCGAATCTGCACCCTCTCCCGAGACTTCCTCGGTTGAGACGAAACGGAAAGCAGCCCATCAGCGCAACCGCCATGCTGATGGCCATCGCCATCGGTCCGCCAGCAAGCAGGACAAGGTCAAAACCGTCGATCCAGTCTCGAAAAAAACGGCCAACGCTGAGCAGATCGAAGCGGGTGAGTCGGCCGCCCCGCACGAAACGTCATCGGGCCATAAGAAGCGGCACGCGGCTCATAGCCACAAACACAAACTCAAGCGATTGGCCAGCACCGGCAAAGGCGCCGCTAAGACAACCAGCTGTCCGGGTCTAGCGCGTTTCCTGTCGGCGATGCCCAAGACGGCCGAAAGCGCCCAGATCGATCCGACGAACACAACGAGGCGCGTTGCCGACGCGCGCCAAGACGTAATCAGCGACGCCAGTGATTCTGTCAGCAACAATGATACGGCCGAACCCACCTGTTCAGGGGTCGTCGCGAGCTTCTACTCAGGGCCGCAGAAGACGGCCAACGGCGAGGAGTTCGATCCGACTGAATTGACTGCCGCGCATCGCGCCTTCCCGTTCGGAACGAAGCTACGCGTCACCAATCTGACCACCGGTCAGTCGGTTGCAGTCCGGATCAACGATCGCGGTCCCTACATTGAAGGCCGCGAGATCGATTTGTCCGAGCAGGCGGCAGCATCGCTGGGCATGCTCAAGCACGGCATTGCCAAAGTCAAACTCGATGTGGTGCAGGAATTGACTTGCGTCGCAACAGATACGGGCGGGGGCTCGTGGGGTGGCCAGAGCGCTTTCCGGTTGGGTGGCTCGGAGAGCGCTCTGGCCTTTTTCCTAACTCAATGATCAACGCGTTATCCGATGATCAGCCTTGGGGCTCAATCTTAGCGACACGGACGTAGTCACCCCAATCCTTGATCTGCGCCCGGAAATAGGCCTGCGCTTCATCCGGCGTGCTCACCCAAGGATCGCTGGCAATGTTGGCCAAAAAGGTGCGCGTCTCGTCCGTCGCCACCACTTGGTTGAACCAGACATTGAGCTGATCGACAATCGGCCGCGGCGTAGCAGCCGGTACCAGCCCGGCCCACCAGGTGCGCACGTCCATCGGATAGCCAAACTCGGTCATGGTCGGGAGCTCCGGCGCCGCACGCATCCGTTCACCCGCTCCGACCGCGAGGATTCGCATGCGCCCTGCCCGGGCCTGCGCCATCGCCTGGATGTTATCAGGCAGCGCGTAATCGATATTGCCGCTATAAAGGTCGTTGAGGAAATCGGCGCCGGTGCGATACGGCACCTCGACGGATTGAAGCCCCGCCCGCTCCTTGTAGAGAGCGCCCAGGACTTTCGAGGTGGGATTGGCCGTCGCATAGCTTGCCTTGTCACCCTTGAGCTTCATCGCAGCTGATAGTTCCGGCGCGGTCTGCCACGGTGCATCGGCGCGCACGCCCAGCATCATGGTCGCTTTGTTGATGGTGGCGACGACCTGCAGCGCATTGGCCGCGTCAACCGACGGGTTCTTGAAAATGTGCATGTTGGCGGCAACGCCGCTAGCACCGGTGACATAGATGGTGAGCCCATCGGGCCTGGCGCGCGCCACGTACTCGGTCGCCAGATTGCCGATCGCGCCGACCTTGTTCTCGACGATGATCGAGTGCCCCATCAAGGGGCGTAGCTTCTCGGCAAAGTAACGCACGATGATGTCCGCCCCGCTACCCGCCGCAAATCCGCAGATGAAGTGCACGTCCTGCGATGGGTAGGGCTGTGCCGGGGCCGGGCCGACTATTGCGCTACTCGTCGCAACAACCGCGCTGAACAGAAAAGCCGTGCGCTTGCTGGCCATTGTCTCCGTCCCTCTCGCTCTTGTTTGCGTGATCTTGTCCGCAGGCGAGCAGGATGGCAACGTCTCACAGGCCCCTAGCCAAGGGCCGATTCGGGGATTTCCAGGATCCCCTACTCCGCCGCGATAGCGCGCGCGGCGTCCGGGTCGAGGTGACGCAGCTTGGGCGCAACCTCCTGCATGAACAAAGTCATGGAGCGGGCGCGCGTCTCGCGCGTCGCGTACTCGCGGCCGGCGTGGAACATGAACGTGCCGAAGCCGCCGACCTGATCGTAGAATTCGAGCACGCGCTGGGACACGGTTTCGGGGTTACCGATGAACAGGTTGTGCGTCTCGACCAAGTAATCGAAGGTGATGTCCTGGAAGGTCCCGCCCGGCGGAATGCGCTCGACCTGATGGTGGGGCGTATTCACGATCTCCCACTTGATGACGTTGGTGTAGCACTCGCGCATGTCATCGAGCGCCTGCTTGTCGGTCTCGGCCACATACACGACGCGGCAAGTGCGTAGATCCTTGCGGCGCGGCTTGCGACCAGCGGCAATCTGCGACTTCACCAGCGTGTCGGCAAAGAGCCGCAGCCGCGGGATCGGGATGAAATCACCGGTCAGCACCATGAGCCCGAGCCGCCCGGCAAGCTCGACCGAGCCCACCGTATTCGCAGCCGCGATGCCGACCGGAGGATGCGGCTTCTGCACCGGCGGGCATTCCAGCAGCATCTGCTTGCCCTTCCAGAACGGCCCGTCGTAATCGACCGGCTCCTTGCTGTTCCAGAGCTTGAGCATCAGCTCGATGGACGGCTCCATCACGGCCCGCATGGAGGTCGGGTCGAGCCCGCGCCATTCGAGCTTCTTGGGATAAAACCCGGTGCCGATGCCGAGCATATAGCGGCCGCCGGTGAGCTGGTCGGTGGTATTGGCCTCGAGGGCGACCTGCAGCGGGTGATAGTAACCGAGCGGGCGTACTGCCGAGCCAAGCCGGATCTGCTGGGTGCGTCCGGCCGCCTTGCAGATGATCAACTCGGCCGGACTCTGATGCTCGGAAAACCAGACCTCGTTGAAACCCAGCCGGTCGGCGACTTCGGCCTCATAGATATCCTCGTCCCAAGCTTCACCGATGGGACGTTCAGGACGCCGGTTGTTGGAGAAGAGGCCAAACTCCATGGTGATCCGCCCTTGCGTTTTATCTCTGCCGCCTAAATCGAACACGTTCGAATTCGAGGCAGTTGCGCGCAGAGTAAAGGAAGCGGCCGGTCCGCGGCAAGCCACACAGGTTCTACCTGCCATGCCACCGGGCACCTCCTGCCTGTCCGCATGCCATGGCTATTGGCAGCAGGCATTGAGCGGCACCCGATCCGGCCGCGCAATCCAGACGCATCCGCAGCCTATCAGGCGGGATGCACCGCCTTAACGTGCTGCGCCAAGTGCTCTGCCCGCAATTCTTCGATGCGCCCGCGAATCTTCGTTCCCGATACATGCATGGTCGAGGTATCCTCCTCATTGAGCATGTCCGGTATTGCCTTCTGGTAGCTGGGCAACATCTTGCAGCGTTGCCACCATCTGCGTACAGGCGCGCGGTCCGCAATAAAAAGATCGAGCAGATTGAGATATTCCAGGCGGGCCACGAATGGCATCAAATTAATGTCGCCCAACGACAATGTGTTGCCGACGAGCCACTCGCGCCCGTCGGCCAACACGTCGCTCATGTGTCGAAACAGCTTTTCAAACGCGGCAATGCCGTAGAAGACATACGGCGATTCCACGCCGTGCTCATACGTCGACCTGAACCGAGCGGTTCGTGCGGGGTCGCCGATATTGCGAAAGCGGATTCGACGCTCGTCTTCGCTCATGTTCCGCAATCTCTCCCGGAACATCGCAGAAAAGCTGATCTCGCGTGTTGCCTCAAACAGTCCCTCGTCCACATGTTTACTCCAAAGCCGCATTTGCATGCGCTCATAGGGTGATTCTGGGATAAGAGACGGAGCAGGAAAGGTATCGTCGAGATATTCGCAGATCAGGGTCGACTCGACGATCACTTGGCCATCATTGACCAATGTCGGGACCACCCCCTTTGGATTGTATTTCAGATACTCCGCGTCGTACTGCTCATTCTTGAACAAATCGACGCGCTTCGTTTCCCAAGCCAGGTTCTTCTCGAACATCGTGATGAGAACCTTCTGAGTGCAGATCGAATTACGTCCAGTGAAAAGCAGCATGTTTCACCTCCCGGACTTTTCCAGGGACCCTGTCAACCGGCCTTACCGTTTTGGATTCTTTGCGGCAGGCGATTTCTCAAGGCGACTCGCGGGCCCATCGAGCATCGCCAAAACCGGTCGCGCCATCCCCTCCAGAAGCTTTCGTTCCGGTCTTGCGCGCGCAGCAACGCGAATGCCCAGCAGCACGGCCAACAACACCCGCGCAAGATCCGTTGCGCCGCGATCCGAAGGAATGCGCCCCTCCCTCTGTGCGGCGACCACAGATCGCCGAAAGAAGGCCTCGACCTCGCCAAGGCGGCTTGCGACCTCGGCGCCGATCTCCGGATCGTGCGGAGCAATTTCGAGCGCCGAGTTGACGAGCAGGCATCCGCGCCTGTCCTTGTCGCTCAAGGAATGCTCGACAATTTCCGTGAAGAAAGCCTTGATCGCGTCCTTTGGCGCCATGCTCGACTCGAGGCGGGCAATCCGGGCGCGTGCGGAATATTGCGTATACCGCTCCAATACCTGACGGAAGAGTGCGCGCTTATCGCCGAACGCGTTGTATAGACTGGGACTCGTCAAACCCGTCTCGACCTCAAGGTCGCGTATCGACGTGGCTTGATAGCCATGCTCCCAGAACCGGTTCATGGCGGCGTTCAAAACAGCGTGTTCGTCAAATTCCCTCGGCCGCGCCATTCACTTTGCCCTGGCTGGTCATTTCTCAATGTGTATACTACGTTTTATAGCGATCGTCATAGAATTAGCGCGGCAGGGCCTTTCATGGTGCACATCTCGAAGCTCCCACCGGCAACCCAAACATCGATGGCGAATCTCGAAACGCCCAGCTTCGCGGATCGCCCCTTCGTCGCCGGGCCCGCTCTGAGCTGCCGCCGTGTCGCCGTCGTCTCCTCAGCCGGTCTCGTGCGTCGCGGCGAGCGGCCGTTCGTCTCCGGCGATACCGACTTCCGCGTCATTCCCGCGGAGACGGACCCGGGAGACATCCTGATGAGCCACGTGTCGGTCAACTTCGACCGTACAGGCTTCCAACGAGACCTTAACGTGGTTCTTCCGCTTGACCGGCTGCGAACCATGGCTGACAACGGCGACATCGGCTCCATCGCCGCGAACCATTACTCCTTCATGGGGGCGACGGACCCGCGCGGCATGCAGGAGCACGCGCGAACCGTGGCTGGGCGCCTGAAAGAGGACCAGGTCAACGCGGTACTGTTGACACCGGTTTGACCCCTCTGCACGCGCGCCGTGAGCGCGCTCAGCCATTATCTCGAGGCCGAAGGTGTGCCAACGGTCGCGATCAGTTTGATCCGGCTGCACACGGAGCGGATCGAAAATCCGCGATCGCTCTGGGTTCCTTTCGAGCTTGGGCGCCCCCTTGGCCCTCCTCGCGATGCGGGATTTCAGCTCAATGTCATGACACAAGCCCTGCAACTACTCACTGCAGAGAATGGCCCCGTCATCCTTGCCGAATTTCCCGACGAAGATCCCACGAGCGTAGACTTGCCGAATTGGGCACCTCCATTCGACCTTGCACCGCCTGAGGCAAATCTTGTGTTTGACGCCGCCTTGGAAAAGGCACTGCAGCATGAAGCGGCGAAGGCCCTGGCCGCTTATGAGCAGTTCGTGAAGATCAATGGGCGAACCACCGTCGGCCTTAGCAGGATGGATGTCGAAGTAATCATCAAGTATGTGGCGAGTTTTCCAGCGCAAACAGGCCAACCCGAACCGCCCCAGGGGGTAACTGCCGTTCAACTGCTCCGCTGGGCGGTCGATGATCTCAAGGCTTTCTATCTGGAAGCAATGTCGGCAGGTCCAGCGATTCCCGCCAGTCGCCAAATGCAGACTTGGTTTTGGGATCGCACGCTCGCTGCACGCGTTATTATCGCGTTGCGCCGTCTACTACTCGGCTGGGACGACAAGCAAAGCCAATTGGTCGGGCGGATGAACCTGGTGCCCAGCGCGCAAGTCCAGCGACTGGGCTTGGAATGATACGGAATCGCGCAAAGGGTTGTTTGGATTGCTGGTGCCACAACCGTGTCCGCTGAAGGACTTCGATGCTGATTTTGTATCATCACAACATATCTGTTTGCGCCCAGAAGGTACGCATCGCGCTGGCTGAGAAGGACCTGCCCTGGGAAGGGGTGCACGTCGACTTGATGCAGGGCGAGCATCTCAACCCGGAGTTTCTCAAGATCAATCCGCGCGGGCTCGTCCCGGTCCTGGTCCACGATGGCGATCCCATCTGCGAGTCGACCATCATTCTCGAATATCTGGAGGATGCGTTTCCGCAAGCTCCATTGCGTCCCGTGGAACCTAAAGCCCGAGCCCGGATGCGCATTTGGGAGAAGTGGCCGGACGACGGCTTGCACACTGCCTGTGGCACACTGTCTTACGCCTGCATCTTTGCCGAGCAGGTCAGATCAAATCATGATCGCGCGGAACTCGAGGAGCGTTTGTCGAAATTGCCTGATAAGGCACGGGCGGCACGACAGCGTATGCTGCTCGAGATCGGCTTCGAGGCCCCGTTTGTCAGAGATGCCATTCTGTTGCACGATAAAGTTCTTGCCGAGATGGACAGGCAACTTGCCGGGCAGCAGTGGTTGGGATCCACCGATTTCTCGCTCGGCGATGTGGCTTTGATACCCTACGTAGTTCGGTTGGATCGACTCGGCCTGTCCAAGATGTGGGCACATCGCCCACGTGTTGGGAGCTGGTACGAGCGCGTGCAAGGTCGCCCCAGTTTTGCGACGGCCATCACGGCCTACAAATCGGACGCTTATAACGATGAACTGGCAGCGCGCGGCGTCGACGTTTGGCCCAAGGTCGAATCGGTTCTCGCGAGCGCATAGGCGGCGCAGGAACTTCAAACCGTCAGAATTAGCTAAGAATCAAGCCACACCGTTGTGCACTTGGGTTTGGCGATCAGGCCCGCCACGAAATTCTTCACTCTCGGGTGGTGGACGTTGATCGAGGTGTTGAAGACGATCGGCACCAGCAAGGCGGTCTCGACCACGAAGCGCTGCAGCTTGGCGAACGCGGCCTTGCGCGCTGCCCGATCCGTGATCGCCATGGTGGCGTCGAGCAGCTCGCGGTAACCCTCGAGCTCGACTCCACCGGCGTTGAAATAGGCGTCCTTGCTGAACAGGTTGTCGTATTCCTGGCTGGGATCGGGACGCGCCGCGATCTGCGCCATGCGGCCGGCGCCCTGCTTGGCAGAGCCGAAGAACATAGTCGAGCTGGCGCTCGGCGACACCGGCGTGAGCGCGACCCGAATGCCGGCGCGGCCGAGTTGGGTGACGATGACTTCCTGCCGCTGCATCGAGATCTGATCGGACCAGCCGAGCATGGGGATGTCGATCCCGTTTGGGAACCCAGCCTCCGCAAGCAGCGCGCGCGCCTTGCCTGGATCGTATTTGTAATAGCTCGCGGTTTGCGGGTCGCACGCCCAGTGCTCGCTCGGGATGATGGCGGACGTCGGAACGTCGAGCCCCATGGCGATTGCCTGGTTGAATGCGTCGCGATCGATGGCGTAGTTCAGCGCCTGGCGCACCCGGACGTCGCTGAGCGGCGGGCGCCCGTAGTTGAGATAGATACCGACCATGCCCATGGAATGGGTGAGCTGGGTCGTGAGTTTGCTGCGGTCCGCCAGCAGCTTCTGTTGCGGGCCGAGCGAGGTCGCGAGATCGTTCTCGCCGGCAATCAGCGAGCGCAGCGCGGTCGCCGGCTCGCCCATGATGGCGACGTTGATGCCGTCGAGATGAGGCAAGCCCGGCCGCCAGTAGTTCTCGTTGCGCCTGGCGATGAAGCGGTCGTTGTTGCGCCAGCTCTCGAGCTTCCACGGGCCTGTGCCGACCGGGCTTTGATCGGCGTTCGCGCCGTTCTGCTTGATGTTGGTGGGCGACACCATCATGCCGGAGCGATCGGTGAGGATTGCCGGCAGCGCTGCATTGGGGCGCTCGAGCCGCAGGATGACGCGATATTTGCCGGCAACCTCGACGGCGCGAATGGTCGCCACGTCGGCCTTCACATTCGAGCGCGGATCCGTGCGGGCGCGATCGAGATTGAACTTCACCGCGTCGGCGTCGAACGGCGTTCCGTCGTGGAAGCTCGCATTTTCGACGAGATCCATCGTGAAGGTGGTCGGATCTTCAAACGCATAAGCTTTCGCGAGCCCGGGCTTAGGATCGAGCGTGACCGGATCGAAATCGAGCAGCGCATCATGCACGATTTGCAGAAAGGTGAACTCAGCTGCGGTTCGCCCCGTGACCGGGTCGAGACTGCCGGGATTGGGCGCTTGCGCCCAGCGCAGCACGCCGCCCCTGCGCGGTTCCGTCTCAGCCTTGGCACGGCCTGGCAGCAACGCTGCTCCGGAGAGCGCGGCGGTACCGGCAAGCACGGCGCGGCGGTCGATTGGATCGCGATCGGTCACTCGTATTCCTGCAACATGTGACTGCGGAAGAACTGCGGCAGCTCCGCCAGATCCTTGTCGCCCCACCCGCCCGCAACCGCCGCCGACAGCGATGCAAGCGCGCCGGACGTAGCCGGCATGGCGACGCCATTGCAAGCCCCTGTCGCGATGGCCGACATCATGTCTTTGCGCAGCGTGCGGATATCGAGCGTGATATCGCCTGGCTCGCCCTTGAGCACCGGGAGTTTGCCCTTGAACCACGGTGTCGCGGTGACCGCGTCCGACATGACCTCAAGCATCTGATCGAGCGTCAGGCCTTCCGAGAGACCAAGCGCGAGCGATTCAGCCAATGCCTGAAGCTGCACCGCCATCCCAAGATTGATGGCGAGCTTCATGGCGCAGCCCGCGCCGTTCGGCCCGAGATGGATGATGCGGCGGGTGAGATGATCGAGCACGCTGCGGGCTCGCGCCACGTCGGCCCGATCGCCGCCGACCAGCGCGAACAGTTTGCCCTCCCGGACGGTCGGAATCGAGCCGAGCACTGGCGAATCGATCAGACGCGCCCCCTTAGCCACGACTTGCGGGGCAAGCGCGCGATGCGTCATCGGTTGCAACGTGCTCATCTCGATGAAGAGCTTGCCGGCAACGTCACTGGGGAGAAACCCATCCTTGCCCGTGAAGATGCGGCAGACACCTTTGTCTTCGGTGATGATCGACAGCACGATGTCGGCCGCCGTCGCGACGGCCCGCGGATTCTCAGTTGCCCGCACGTGGTTGCCTTGCGCGGCAACCGCCTTCGGATTCTTGTCCCACGCAATGACCTCATGTCCGCATTCACCGAGTCGCTGGGCGATCGCAGAGCCCATCCGCCCGAGGCCGACGAGACCGATTTTCATCGCAGCCCCGCCTGTTTGACCAGCGGATAAGCGTCCCGCTGGAAGCGCCGCATATCATCGATGTAGCGTGGGAAATTGAGCAGCGTGCCGTTGAGCCCGATCTTCGACAGGGTCACCAGGCTCTCGGCGATCTGCTCGGGCGTGCCGACGATCGGATACCCGCCCCAGCCGGCAATGAAGTGTTTCTTCATCTCGGCCAAGACCGGCGGCGGCAGGGTCTTGGCATTGGCGATCATGGTTTCCACCAGATTGGTCACTGCCTCCCAGTCGCCATTCTGATTGACATAGTAATCGAAATAATCTTGCGCTTCCTTTTCGGTGTCGCCCTGCACCACGTAGGCATAGCTCCACACTTGCAGTTCGCGCCCATATTCCTGGCGCGCCAGGTTGCGGTAGGCATCGACCTTAGCCTTGCACTCATCGAAATCGTGGGAGCCGAACACGACATAGACCATGTCGCAGTATTTGGCCGCGAAATGCTGGCCTTTTTCCGAGCCGCCGGCATTCATCACCGGCGGGAACGGCTGCTGGATCGGCTTCGGCTCCAGGTAACCCTTCTTGATGTGGAAGAAGCGCCCCTCGAAATCGAACATGTCGTCGCGGGTCCACAGTTGCTTGATGACCTGCAGCCATTCGACCGCACACTCGTAGCGATCATCGTGCTCCATCATCGGCGTGCCGAACATTTCAATCTCGGGCCGGTTCCAGCCGGTGACAATGTTGAGCGCGAAGCGTCCGTTGCTGATGTGATCAATCGCCGCCGCCTGCTTGGCGGCCATCACCGGATGAATGGTCGGGACATGCGAGGTCGCGAAGATGCCGGAATAGCGCGTCGAGGCACTCATCCCGGCCGCCCAAGCAAAACACTCAAACCCGGGTCCGTTGAAGTTGGTCTTGCCGCCAAATCCGTGCCAGCGGCCAATCGGCACCAGCGCCTCGAAGTCCATCTCCTCGGAGATCTTCGCCAGTGTCACCGTGTTCGGCCAGTTGATCTCGAGCACGCCGTCGATGCTGGAGATCGCGCACCCGCGATCGAGATTGGTCCCGAAGGTGCCGAGCTTGAGCTTGCGATCATTGAAAACCGGATTAGTGCGGCCCGCTGCAGCCTGGATCATCGACGTCTCCTGCCCTGTGGTTCGTTGGGCGTAGTACAACGAAGATCGCCGCCGCTGCCAAGTCTCCTGGAGGTGTCACGTGACTCCACGCCGCGGCGGCAAGTGCTCTATCGTGAGCCATGGCACTGCTGCTTTTCCGATCGGGTTCCCTACCCGGCCGGCCCCTAGAACTGGGTATGTAATCGCACCGCAAAAGCATTCACCGGCCCGCGTTGGGTGTTATAGGCCGGGTTGTTGACGAACTGATAGTCCAAGGTCAGCGTCGTCGCGGATGACAGTGCGTAGCTGTAGTAGGTCTCGAAAATCTCCTCGAGTCCCGCACGTGGCAGTTGCCCGTCGCCAATAAGAAGGCCCAGCCCTCCGGCATTGAAAAAGACCTGATGAACGCCCGAGATATTGTTGAGGACGCCGGCAATTCCAATCGTGTCGTCCGGCCGGCCCCATTGCTTGCCATTGAGCGAAACACCGGCTGACACGGTCCTATCTATGTCGGTGAAGTCCCACGGTTCGCGCGTACCATCCGCCCAGCCGGCGCGGGCAAAGACACCCACGGTCTCGGACACCTGCTGTTCCAGGTTGATGCTGACGCCGGGGCGGCTGGTGAAGGTCCGCACGGCGTTGATATCCGCCGGCTGCCCGGTCAGTTGAGCGAGATTGATCGCGTCCTGATAGGTGCCCATCCGGCCGCGTTCGAGATAACCGGTAATCTTGAGTTTGCCGGGCTGACCCCAGAGCTCGTGCCGCTCCTCGATTTCTCCGACCATCTCGAAGTTGCTGAAGGTCGAGTCGAGGAATGCACCCTGCGGACTGTTGCCGCCGGCGGGAGTTGCCGAGAGGTCGAACAGGCCGGCGCGCAGCGTCCAGCGGCCTTGGTACCATTCCGCGGCAGCGCCGTACGTATAGCCCCAACCATCGCCGGCATAGTCAAACGTGCCGGCATTGATGAGCGACCAGTTGAGAAAGTCGGACTTCGGATTGTTCGCATATTTGTTGGTGTCGAAGATATCGACGATAGCGAGCTTGCCGACCGTCAGCACCAAGCGGTTCGCTGTTGTCGCATTGGCGAACTGGTTGATGTCGGCGTCAATCTTTCCGGGCTCGCCGCCGAGATCAATGGTCTGCCGCAGGAACGCGCGCTGCATCCGCGCGTACGGGTAGGAAAAGCCCACCTTGTAGGACTCGCCGCTCGTGAATCCGGCAACGCCATGGGTATCGGCAAGGCCGTGACCTTGATCGATCTCCGGATTGAGCCAGACTTCGGCACCGTGCCACAGCCGGATCCCGGCAAAGAGCGTAGCGTCAAAGGTCTCACGGCCCTGCCCGGTGCCCGGGAGGCTGTTGGACCCCACATACGGCGATCGCATCGCCGGATAGGCTTGCCAGACGAACGTGGCCTGGCCGTGCACGTTGAAGCGATCTTCCGCTGGCGCGAACCAGGAGGCCGCATCGCTCCCAGGCTTCTGCTCGGAGCCGGGCCGATAGTTCAAGGTCAGGCGCAGCTCCTGGAGCGACAGATTGGACTGGACCGCCTGGCTGGCGTTGGCAAAACCCACGGTGCTGTTGCCGTAACGCGTGTACAGATACTCAAATCCCGCGGTCCAGCTCGGCGCCAGCGGCATTTCCACGCCGGCCCCTGCAGCCCAACCTAACCGCCACAGGAACGGGGAGTCGGTCGTGCCGCTATTGTCGAGCTGAGTGACCGTGAGTTGGTCGTATGCCCAGGCAAAGCCCCCGGTCGCGTAGAAGAGCCAATTCCCGGGGGCGTAGCCGAGCCGGCCACGGACCGAGCCCAAATCGAGCATCGTTTCGCGCAAGCTCTCCTGACCCAGGCTCGGGGATGTGAACGTTGAGGTGCCGCCGATGGAAATGCCGTTGAGACTTTGCCGGCTTGGCGCCGACAGATCGGCCACGGCACCGACCACGACACGATTTCCGAGCATGTAGTCATAGCCGGCCTGAAGTCCCCCGAACCAGCTTCCGGTGCCCGTGAACGCATCATAGCGCTGGAACATGTTGAGCGTGTCGGAGAGCCCGTCGGGCTGCTCGCTCCAGTTCGAGCGTCCCCAGGCGTAGCCGAGATGTGCGCCCAGGTAGAAACCGGTCCAATCATAGAGCTGGGGCGCGGGCGCCTTGACCAGCACCGGCGCTTTCACTGGCATGCCCAAAGGCAACTCTGCCGCGCAGGCAGGAGCCGCAATGGCCCCAGCGACGATCCAAGACAGCGGCGCCTTGGCCGCATGACGAACGCTTCTCAGGGTTTGAAGATGATGCAAACGATATCGCATGGCGGTGCCCTCCATCCGCGTGACAAGTTCTCTGTCATCGCAAGCGGAAGACCGCCCCGTGCGCGCGCCCCGCGCGCCGGAAAGATGACTTGCTCAGGCAGGTTTCCTGGCTCGCGGGTCTCCGTCCATCTCCGCCTTCCCAGATTTTGCATGCGCAAAACCCAGTGGCACGTTGGAGAGGGACTCGCCGCTTACAGTTGCGGGGGCAGCTCCGGATTTGATTGCGGCTGAGACCACCGCAATCGCACCGGATTCCCTTTTAACGCCGGTCAACGTGATCGGCGCACCTGAACGTGCTTATTGAAAAACCAAACGCTGATAGCTGTCAACGAAAGAGCGCCTGACGCTCTGAGTGGGCAGCCAGTTTCGCGCAAGCTTGTGGCTTATCAACAACACCAATTGATGAGCTCCCCGCTGTCGAAACACGTCGAATTGGTCGCGTCGGAATTAATCGACTTAAAATCATTCTAATTGTAGATCGCTGGGGCGAGCCGCTCTCCAGCGCCAACGCGAGCCGTCGTGGCGCAAGTCCGTAACGCTCAACGGAGCGATGTCGATGTGCCAGAACGAGTGCGTCGTCGCGCCGATGGCATGAAGAATGGCGCACCGGATGACCGCCGCGTGTGTCACGGCAACGTGGTGTCCGTTCTCACCAATGCGTCGCTCAAGCCAAGTTGCGATTCGTTGCAGGATGTTCGCGATCGATTCGCCGCCGTGCGGAGCCGCGCTCACGTCCGTGAGCCACATCGCGATCGCCTCCGGCTCCTCGGCTTGGACATCGCGCAAGCGGCGACCGGCCCAGCGTCCATAGTCGCAGTCGCGCAGATCCGAATCGATAACAGGCGCAAATGGCAATGTCGCAGCCGTTTGCCGCGCACACAGCGCGGGGCTCGTCCAACACCGGTCAACCTTGCGCAACGAGGTAACGGTTCCGCTCGCCGACGCTGGTTGCTTCTCAAGCGGCTCATCCAAAGGAAATGCCGCAGAGCGGGTTGCGCGTGTGGCGGCGTGGCAAATCAGCGTGATGCGGGTCGGCATGCGGGAGGTGCGACTTCGGTGGTGGCAGGTGCGTCGAAAATTGACAACGGTCCGCTAGAGACATAGCGTGCACAATTGATGCTGGTCGAGGAAGCCGGTGAAATTCCGGCGCGGTCGCGCCACTGTGACCAATAGCGACGGTCGCTATTGGAAGTCAGACCCCGCCATGATCACAACGTAGCCATCGGGACGCGCATCCCAAGGAGCAACCTATGTCTGACGTCATCTTCGCGCCTCAAAGTCTCCCGGCCCCGATCCCGGTCGGTGAACTGCTGCCTTGGGCGGTATTTGGCGGATTGATTCTGCTGCTCGCGCTCTATTTCGTTGGCGCCGAGGAAGGCGCGACATCGCTGATCTCCGGGATGTACGTCCACGAGTTTGTCCACGACGGCCGTCACCTGCTCGGCTTCCCCTGCCACTAGAGAAGCAGGATCATGGTCGGACGTCTTTTGCTACGCGGGATGCTGGCCGGCGTGGTTGCGGGCTTGCTTGCATTTGGCTTTGCCAAGGTCTTCGGCGAACCGCCGATCGAGCATGCGATCGCGTTCGAAGAGCATATGGCCCACCACCATCCGGGGGCGGATACTGACAACCACATGAAGGGCGAGACGGACGAGTCTGAGCTCGTTAGTCGCGCCACACAGGCGGGCCTTGGATTGTTCGTCGCCGTGGTCGTTTACGGCGCTGCGATCGGTGGCTTGTACGCCTTGGTCTTCGCGTTCGTTTATGGCCGCTTCGGGCATCTCTCACCGCGCGCAATAGCGGCGCTGCTTGCCGCGGCAGCATTTGTCTCCTTCGTCCTGGTTCCGGCCCTGAAATATCCGGCCAACCCGCCGGCCGTCGGCGATCCGGATACGATCGGTACGCGCACGGCACTGTACTTCGCGATGCTTGTGATCTCAGTGGCCGCGCTGATTTTCGCGATTGGGCTCGCGAGAAGCCTCGCGAGCCGATACGACGGCTGGAGCGCAGGACTTGTTGGCGCGGCCGCCTACGTGGCCATCGTTGGCATCGCGATATACGTATTACCAGTTGTCAACGAGGTGCCCGAGCACTTCTCCGCCGTGGTGCTGTGGAATTTTCGCGTCGCGTCGCTGGGACTCCACGCCGTGCTCTGGACAATCGTTGGCCTGCTGTTCGGTTTCCTGGCCGAGCGCATGCTCGCGCCGCCGCCGCGCGGTCGGCTTTATCAGGCTGCAATCCCGCGCTAACCTCTGCATCAAGTCGTTGCGCCTGAAGCCGAACGCCAATGACGTCATGCGCCAGTTTCCACCCGCTCGAATTGTTTGTTTGACGGAAGAGACGGTCGAGACGCTCTATCTTCTTGGTGAAGAGCACCGCATTGTCGGTGTTTCGGGCTACGCGGTACGACCGGCCCGGGTCCGGCGCGAAAAGCCCCGCGTATCTGCGTTTACGACGGCAAACGTTCCCAAGATTCTCGCGCTCAATCCCGATCTTGTTCTGACCTTCTCGGACCTTCAGGCTCCAATTGCGGCCGAACTTATCCGCGCCGGGGTCACGGTTCATGCATTCAACCAGCGCGACGTGGCCGGCATCTTGGCAATGATCCGCACCGTCGGAGCCTTGGTCGGGGCTACCGAAAGGGCGGACCGACTTGCGCGCAGCTACGAAGCACGCCTGGCCGAGGTGGCCGCTTCGGCGCGCAGACGACCAAGGAAGAGAGTTTATTTCGAAGAATGGGATGATCCATTGATCAGCGGCATTGGATGGGTTTCAGAACTCATCGAGATCGCCGGCGGGGATGATGTATTTGTGAGACTGAGAGCTTGCAAATCTGCGACCGAGCGAATCGTCACGTCCGAGGCGGTCATTGCCGCAGCGCCCGAAATCGTGCTCGCTTCGTGGTGCGGCAAGAAAGTCGTTCGCGACAAGATCTGCAGTCGACCGGGTTGGGACGCCATTCCAGCGGTGCGAAACGGCCGCATCATCGAGATCAAGTCGCCACTGATCCTGCAGCCGGGGCCGGCGGCCCTGACCGATGGCCTCGATGCAATTGTTCATGCCATCTCTAAGTGAGCCCGCTGCGACGTGACCAGGGCTAGGGAGTCCGTGCCCAAACATGTCAAGCCACGCCGTCCGCGCGAGCGCATTCGGTGACGCGATCCCGGAAGTCCTCGAAATTATTGCGCAGCTGTTCGAGGGCAAAGTTCAGGGCAAACAGGCGTCCGACATCCTCAGCGGGGAATTCCCGCGTTACCCCTTCCCGGCGAAGTTCCTCGATGGTCGCGATGAACGTGCCGAGCGCTTGCTCCACAGCGTCGAGCGACGGTGGGCTCTTGCGCTCTTGCAGCGCCACCGCACAAGCGCGCAGAAAGCTCTGTCCGGCTTCCGAGACCCGCTCGAGCGGTTCGCGTAGGCGTATGACGAGAGGCTCCGGCAATGGTTCGGCGCCCGCGCGCCCGATCATGACCAGGTCATTACGCAAGCGAAACACCGTTCGCACCAACGGATCCGGATCGAACTCGTTCGTCAAATAGGTACGTCGCTCCTGGCGCGCTTCGCCTGCCACGGTCTCGAGACGTGCCATCCCGGCGCGAACGTCGTCCTGCAATTGCGTGATGCGGGTCCGATCACCGGCGTTGCCCAGGATGGCAAGCCAATCGCCCAGCAGATCGGCCAAATGACCCAGCATGCGGGCGGCAGCGCCGATCACAAGATTATGCGCCCGGGCCGGCACGATGACGAGCGAGACAACGAGACCCACAAGGCTGCCGAGCGTGATCTCGAAGATGCGGTAGAACGCCGATCCCAGCGGGCCAAGCTGCTGCGCACCGGGGGTGAGGAGCACGATCACCGCCGTCAGCGGCGCGACGCGGTACCCGGGGCGTAGCGCCGCCAGCAACGTGAGCGGCACCAGCGCAACCACGAGAGCGATGCCAAGAGTCAACAAGTTCTGGTGCGGCACCAGATAGGCGACGATGGCACCTGCGACTGCTCCGCCGATCGTGCCGATCAAGCGATCGATCGTCGCCTTCACGGATCCGCCGACGCTTGCCTGCATGATGATGATCGACGAGAACACGGCCCAGTAGCCCTGCGGCAACGCCAGCATCTCGGCAAGTGCGTAGGCCACGATGCCGGCTACCGTCATGCGGGAGCAGAGCCGCAACGCCGCCGACTTGGCGCTCGCCCAACCACGCAGGTCACTCCATAGTTTCACGTATCCGCCTTCCTTTCGTCATCGCCAGGCTTGTCCCCGCGATCTCGATCATAAGGCACAATCGTGCGCTCCTAAGCGAGATGGCCGGGACGGGGCACCCCGCGCGCTAGCGCGCGGGGACCCCGACGAGCCCGGCCATGACGAGTCGAGATGTTGTCGCTTCGGCAGCCACGCCACCGTGCTTGGTAAATAGCAGTCGCGGGTGTATGCAGTATGCAAACGCAGACAAACACATATATCGCACCCATGGCGACGCCCAATATCCATACCGATTTCAGCGGCAAGATGAGCTATGGAGACTATCTCCATCTGGACACTTTGCTGATCGCTCAGCATGCTTTGTCCGAGGCGCATGATGAGCTTCTGTTCATCACCATCCACAGCCGAGAACGGCGACCGTACCGACCGCACCCGCGCGCGTTTTGCAGATTCGACAGCCATGACGGCACCGGGAACCGGATACTGTCCGACCATATCAATGCGGCTGGTAAAGAAAAAACGACAGGTTTCATCGGCCACACATTGTCGTGTGGCGGTCGTTGCTAAGATGCAACAGTCGGCGGATTGCCGGCCCTGACCACATCAGCCCCATCCATGGCATATGGGGCAAACAGGAAATCGCGGATGTTGATCAGCTGATTGTCAGTCCAATCCAACAGCGCAAAATGAACGGACCGGCGTGCCGGGTCATCGCGCAGATAGAACAGAACCGCCGGGCGGCGGTCCACAAAACCGGGCTCCACGAACCATCGATCGACAGTGATGTACTGGGTGAAGTAGCTTTTGACCTGGTCGCGCCCGCTATAGTGCAGCCTCGCAACCAGATCGAGTTTCACCTCGTCCGCCAACATATCGCGCAACCCGTCGAAGTCGCGCGCATTGAAGCGATCGACATAGACCGCCAAGCGAGCGCGCTCGGCTTCAGGCAATGCCGGTAACGGTCGCGCGTCCGGTTCATGCGCAAGTTCACGCAGCCGGGTGCGGCCGCGGTGCAGCGCGGCTTTGATTGCGGGAACCGTGGTCGCCGTGATCGCTCCGATCTCTTCCAACGAATAGCCGAGCACGTCCATCAAGATGACGCTGCTGCGTTGGCTGGCAGGCAGTGCCATGAAGGTGCGAAGGCTGGCCGACGTGGCCACGCGGCTGTCCGCACCCGATTGGGCATCGACCATCATGTCCGGATCCTCTTGAGAGGTGAGCGCCTCGCGCCGGGCGCGCTTGCGCAAATAATCCAGCGCGGTGGTGTGGGCTATGCGGAAGAGCCATCCCTCCGGGTTGGCGATCGTCGCCGGTTCCGGCGTCGACGCCAGCGCGTCCGCGAGCGCATCCTGCACCACGTCTTCGCCATCGATCACCGAGCCGGTCATGCGCGCGCAATAGCGGTGCAGCTTCGGGCGCAGGCTGCCTAGCAGCGCGTTGAAGGCATCGCGCGCCTTGTCCTCGTCGCCGGATGTGCTCATGCGCTGCGCGCTCCTGATGTGGCTGCCGTCGTACTAAGGCGTTCCGGCTCGGGCAAAGGATGCGGGCCAAATAAAAAATTTTGCGGCGCATCCTTTTGGCGTCTTCGTTCGCCTTGGACATGCGGCAACACGAAGGAGACCACCATGGACCCGACCAAGACCGCTGCATCGCGGCGCAGTTTCTTGACCACGGCAGTGCCGGCCGGCGTCGCCCTGGCACTCCAGCCCGTTCCATCTCACAGCCAAGACAGGAGTGCCCGTATGCAGCCGACAATCGCCGTCGATACCGACTTCGCAACTCAGATCAATATTGCGACCGTCGAACCCGAAAACCAACCCAAGCTGGTCGAGCTGCTGCGCGAAGCGACCGACTCCATGTTCACCAAGATGCCCGGATGGATTTCGACCAGCATCCTCAAGGGCAAGGATGGCCGGCGCGTGTTCATCTATTCGCAGTGGCGCAGCACGGCAGATATCGAAGCATTCCGGAAAGATCCCAACATTGCTCGGTATCTGCAAGATATCACCGCGCTCGCCAAGTTCGAGGCCGTGGCCTGCGACGTGATCTGCAGAGCACGCCTAGCCTAGCGCACGCTTCCCTCGCCCCAGTTCACACGCCAGCGCGTGGCCGGCGCGGCCACGCGTGCACGGGAGAAGTCAATATGCCGAGCCGCGAAATCCATTCCGGAACGAAAACATGGGCGCTGGTGCTGACATCGGCGGCGTCGTTCATGATGGTCCTCGACGCGATCGTGGTCGTGACGGCGCTCGGCGCCATCCGCACCGATCTGCGCGCTTCGGTCGAAGCGCTGGAATGGATCCTGAACGCCTATAATCTCAGCTTTGCCGTGCTGCTGCTGACCGGCGCCGCGCTGGGTGATCGCTTGGGGCGACGGCGAATGTTCGTCGCCGGTCTCGTGTTGTTCGTCGCCGCCTCGATCGCCTGCGCACTAGCTCCAGATTCCGCCTGGCTGATCGGAGCCCGCGCCCTGCAGGGGGCCGGGGCGGCACTGGTCATGCCGCTTGCCATGGCGCTGCTGAGCGCGGCTTTCCCTCCGCAAGAACGCGGCAAGGCGCTGGGATTGTTCAGCAGTTTGACCGGTCTTGCGCTGATCCTCGGCCCGGTCGTCGGCGGAGCCATTGCTCAAGGACTGGCCTGGCAATGGATCTTCTGGGTCAACGTGCCCATCGCGCTCGTGGTCATCCCCCTGGCGCGGCAGCGACTCGATGAGAGCTTTGGCCCCGATGCTGCAATCGATGTCCCCGGTGTTGTTCTGGTAACGGGCGCCGCCTTTGGCCTGGTGTACGGGATTATGTGCGGAAATGCGGCTGGGTGGACAAGCTCTGTGGTGACGACGACGCTTGGCATCGGGTTTTTGTTTGCAGCGCTATTCATCGGCTGGGAGCTGCGGATTCGAGACCCGATGGTGCCGATGCGCTTCTTTCGCCAGCGCGCCTTCACGTTCGCTAGCGTCGCGACATTCCTGTTCAACTCAGCAATGTACGGCGTCCTGTTCTTGCTCCCGCAGTTCTTTCAGGTCGCACAGGGTGATGGGCTCCTGGACGCTGGACTGCGGCTGCTGCCTTGGACGGCCACGCTGTTCCTCGTCGCGCCACTCTCCGGTGCATTGATCAACCGCTTGGGCGAGCGAATGCTGATCGGCGTTGGTCTTGCGCTCCAGGCCGCTTCCTTGGCCTGGATCAGCGTAATCGCCACACCGGACGTCGCCTATTCCAAGCTCATTCTGCCGTTGATCCTCACCGGTTCGGGGGTTTCGTTGGCGATGCCTGCCGCGCAGAACGCGATCCTCAGCTCGGTCGCCAAGCCGGAGATCGGCAAAGCTGCCGGCATCTACAACATGATCCGCTTTCTCGGCGGCGTGTGCGGCATTGCAGTCGCCGGTGCTGTGTTCGTCGTGCACGGAAGTTTGGCTTCGCCGCAAGCATTCGCGGCCGGATTTATCGCCGCGATGCAGGTTGCGGCGGCACTGTCTCTCCTCGGTGCGCTTGCCAGCGCCTGTGTGAGTCGGCTCGGCGTCAGTGCGCCGGCACCAGCTCGAACCGCATGAGCTGGGGCAGCGCCTGGAAGTAGGCGGCGCGAAACGCCGTCTCGTCGGCAAACTTTGCTGTCGGCAAATGTCGATATGGGATGCTGATCGGAAGCGCCGGCAGGTCGAACGGATAGGGATCGATGGACACGCGTCCGTCCTCAAGCGGGCTCAAGTCCAGGCGTACACCTTCTCCTGTCCGATAACCGCTTGGCACCGGCTCTACATGTTGTTGGTATGGCGGACGTACGCAGAAATAGAGCGAAAGCAGGTCCCAGACCTGCAGCAGTTGATAGTTCACCCACAACTCCGTGGCGTCGAGAGTCTGCTCCTGCGCCCGTTGCTGCGCCTCGTTCTCGGCGATAAAGCTCTCGACCGCCGGCCCCAACTGCGGCGCGATGGGAAGCGGTGGATGCGTAATCGCCCTATACCGTCCGCGCCACAAGCCGGTCCGGTGTTTGTTGATCAACAAACCCGCGTATGGGTCAATGCCTGTCAGCCAATCGATTGCCCACTGGAATGCATCGAGTTGAGCGCGGTCGAGCGGTACCTGCGTGAAGCCCGGGGTCTTGCCGGCTGCCACGTCGTAGCGCGGGCTCGTCTGATAGCGGTACCAGCCGGCATCGTGGAAAATGGTGGCGCGAACCACGGACTCGTAAGGGCGCGGGCGCGCGAATTCGTTGTTACCCCAATGTGCCGCAAACAGCCCGGAGATCGCCGCGTGGTCGGTCTGATTGATCAGCAGCAACGATCTGTCCGGTTCTTCGCGGACGATCATGACGCTCACACCAGCGCGTAATAGGAAAAGATCGAATGCGTGCGATGCCGGTCGGCGCCGCCGACGATGATGGTGCGTCCGAGCCAGTCATGCGGGCCCGCCGGAACATCAAACGTCGGGTTGATGCGAAAATAGTAGCTCGCCGGATCGACCGCCTCGAAGCTATTCATTTTCGCAAGCACGTCGGGCGGCGCATGGCGCAGGCCGCGATTGTTGATGACGATGTGCGTTCCGTCAGACGCTTGCAGCACATAGAGCGCCTGGAAGAACACGACGCCGTCCGGCATGAAGTGCGGCCAGTCGCCGCCGCTGTTGGGAACCACCGTGCCGTTGAGCCGTGGCCCCTCGACGATGCCGCCCGCCACGCCCGTATAGCCGCGGCCGACGCCATTGCGTTCCGGGGGAAGCTTGAGGCGGCCGGCAAAATCGACCCGCACCTGGAACACGAACTCAAGTCCGGCTTGCATCCGCTCATCCATCACATCACCGCATAAATTCGCATGCCGGAGTTGGTGCGCAGCCGGTCGCCCTTGGCGACGAAAACGGTGCGGTTGAGCCAGGCGTGCGGGCCATCCGGCGCCTCGAAGATCGGCGCGAGATGCAGGCTCGCCGCCGCCAATTCGGGCCGATCGGCGCGCCATACATCGCCAGGCGCCGTGCCTGCCGCATAGCCGGTGATCTTGGCCGAGATCAGCGCACCGTCGGCCGCACGGATCAGCCATTCGCCGCCGAGCACGACGCGATCGTGGTTGAGGGATGGGGCATCGCTGCCCGAGCCGGCAACGATTTCACCATTGAGCCGCGGGCCCCAAACCGTGCCGCCGCCCACCAGATAGAAGACGCGGGTATGCGCCAGCGAAGTTGGGCCTAATCGTTGCTCTTCACCAAAGGAAAGGTGCAGGTCGAAGACATGCTCGAGCTTGAGTTGGACCACGCTGCCCAGGCTCATCAATACACCGCCCAATAGCGAAAGATCGAATAGGTGGGCCGGCGATTGCCGGTGCCCACGAACACTGTCTTGCCAAGCCATGCATGCGGGCCCGCGGGGACCTCGAACGAGGGCGTCATGCGCATGTAGTAGCTCGACGGGTCAACCGGCTCGTAGGCGAGCAGGCGGTCGATCACTTCCTTGGGCCCGTGCCGGTAGCCGTGATTGCGCAGCCGCATCTTGGTGCCGTCGGCGGCTTCCAGCAGGTAATGCGCGTCGAACTCAAACGTGCCGTCCGGCCAGACGTAAGGGTAGTCGCCGCCGGTGCCTGGGATTACCCGTCCTTGCAGCCGCGGCCCGGTGATCTCGCCGCCCTGCACCGCAACAAAGCCTTGTTGGCCGCCGCGCGCGAGTGGGCCGAAGAAAACACGCTCACCGAGGTCGATGCGGATTTGGAATGCGAATTCAAGCCGTGGGGCCGCTTGCTCAGCATGCGGATCAATTTGCGTATCCATCCACCCTCCCTGTCGACACGCGCTGGCACCGCGCGCTTGATTGACCTAATAACGATGCAACGAGACCAACGTCAACGGGAACGCTCGTGATTGAGCTCAAAGGGGTGAGCAAGGAATTCGACGCGCGCGGCGTACGCATGCTGGCGCTCGACACAATCGACCTTGCCGTAGAGGCTGAAGAATTCGTGGCGCTGGTCGGTCCGAGCGGCTGCGGCAAATCCACGGTGCTCAACCTCGTTTCCGGCTTGCTGCGGCCGACGCGCGGCGAAGTGCGCTATGACGGTGCGCCGGTCAGCGGTCCCAACCGCCGGGTGGGCTACATGACCCAGAAGGACACGCTGCTCCCCTGGCGTACGGTCGAAGACAACATCGGGATCGCGCTCGAGCTCAAATGCCGCGCCGTGCCGAGCGCCGAGCGGCGCGAACGCGTCAGCGCGATGATGGACCTGGTGGGACTATCCGGGTTCGCCCATCACTATCCGGCCGAGCTGTCCGGCGGCATGCGCAAGCGCGCCGCATTGGCGCGCATGCTGATCTATGAGCCGGAGACATTTCTGCTCGACGAGCCGTTCGGTGCCCTCGACGCGCAACTCAAGCTGATCATGCACCAGGAATTGCTCCGGTTGACGCGCGCGCGCAAGCTCACCGTCGTGTTCGTGACCCACGATCTCGCCGAAGCCATTACACTTGCCGACCGGGTGCTCGTCTTCACCGGCCGGCCGGGACGCATCCGGGCGGAGCGCAAAATTCCGTTCGGGCGTGAGCGCGACGCCGTGCGCCTGCGTTTCCTGCCGGAGTTCGGCGCGCTGCACGAGGAGCTTTGGGACGAATTGAAGGACGAAGTGGTCAAGGGCACCGAGGCTTGAATCATGAAAGTCGCAGTCCTCGAAACCGTTGGCTCGCTCAACAACATCAAGCT
Source organism: Xanthobacteraceae bacterium (assembly GCA_019241285.1). GTDB lineage: Bacteria > Pseudomonadota > Alphaproteobacteria > Rhizobiales > Xanthobacteraceae > JAFAXD01. The sequence continues at coordinate 26,356 of JAFAXD010000529.1, forward strand.
GGTCGACCGGCCCGAACCGCGGCCGGGGCCCGGCGAAGTGCTGGTGCGGCTGCGCGCGGCCTCGCTCAACTACCGGGATCTGGTTGTGGTCGAAGGCGGCTATGGCTCGCGGCAGAAAAAGCAGGACCTCGTGCTGCTCTCGGACGGTGCCGGCGAAATCGCCGAGGTGGGCAGCGGCGTCACCAAGTGGCACGTTGGCGACCGCGTCGTGGGGTGCTTCTTTCCTAAGTGGTCGGGCGGGCCGGCGGCCGAGGACCGGGTGGCCGCAAGCCTTGGCGGCTCGGTTGACGGCGTTGCCTGCGAGTACCGCGTGTTCGCCGAGGATGCGCTTGTGACAGCGCCCCGCCATCTCAACTTTGTCCGCGGCGCAACGCTGCCCTGCGCGGCGCTCACCGCCTGGACAGCGGTGATCGAGCACGGCGCGCTCGGACCGGGCCAGAGCATGCTGACCCAAGGCACCGGCGGGGTGAGCTTGTTCGCCCTGCAGTTCGCGCGCGCCGCCGGAGCCCAGGTGGTCGCCACGTCTTCGAGCGCGGCGAAGCTCGAAAAGTTGCGCGGGCTCGGCGCCGCTCACGTCATCAACTACGTCGAGACGCCGAAATGGGGACAGGCCGCACTCGACTGCGTACCGGGCGGCGTCGATCTGGTGGTCGAGATCGGTGGCGGAGGCACCGTTGCCGAGTCTCTGCGCGCGCTGCGCCTGGGAGGGAGCATCAGCATCATCGGCGTCGTGGCCGGGGCGCGCCACGACCTCAATCTACCGGTAGTGATCATGAAGAACGCGCATCTGCGCGGCGCATCCGTCGGCAACCGCGATCAGCTGATCGCCATGATCCGCGCCATGGAACAGCACGCCATCCGGCCGGTGATCGACCGGACATTTCCGCTCGCCGAGCTTGCCGACGCGCTCGCGCATCTCAAGAGCGGCCGCCACGTCGGCAAGATCTGCGTCGAGATGTGACCGATGCACGGCTACTTGACTCAAGGGTTACGCCGCGCCGCGCAGACGAACCGCTCGGGCATCGCCACGATCTTCGGCGAGCGGCAGCGCAGCTGGAGCGAGGTTTTGGCACGCGTTGCGCGATTTGCCGGGGCGCTCCGCGGGCTGGGTCTTGAGCCTGATGACCGGGTTGCGATCCTCGCGCTGAACAGCGACGACTACCTGGAACTGCACTATTCGGTGCCGTGGGCCGGCGGGGCGCTTGTTCCGATCAACACCCGCCTCGCCGCCGCCGAGGTTCGCTACATCCTGGAGGACTCCGCACCCACGGTCGTCGTGTGTGATGATGCGTGCCTCTCCTTGCTCACGCAGGGAACCCTTGAGCCCCGCGCGAAGATCTATCTCGGCGCCGGCCAGCCGCCGGATGGCTGGCTCGCCTATGAGAAGCTCATCGCCGAGGGCTCCGAGGTCGAGGATGCGCAGCGGCGCGACAATGATCTTGCCGGCATCTTCTACACCGG
>JAFAXD010000616.1 GCA_019241285.1 Xanthobacteraceae bacterium
TCGCTCGCTCGCCTCGATGCAGCGCCAGATTCCGCTTGGACGCCTGTGCGATCCCGCTGAGGTCGCCGAGGCGGTTGTCTGGCTTCTCTCGGACAAGTCCGCGTTCATGACGGGTGCGGAATTCGTGCTCGATGGCGGCATCACCGCGGGGTAGCGCGCGGCTCGGATATCCGCAGCCCTCGTCCTGAGAGAATGTGAACCCCTGGGCCCTCATCCATGAGGAGCACGCGAGCGTAGCTCGCGTGCGTCTCGAAGGATGGCCAGGGACACACCGCTTCGATTGGCGCCATCCTTCGAGACGCATCCGCTGCGCGGATGCTCCTCAGGATGAGGGTCCGGGAGGTGATGCTCGCTCTATTAAGAATCCATCTTGACGAGTTTCATTGCGAATCGCAACTATTGCCGGCCCGGATTTTGACCCGGAACGCGCGGAGACAACGTCCGTGTATTTGACTTTGCATAACCTGCAAATTAGCGTTTCCACCAACACGTGGCCCGAGAATTGCCTGCCACCGCAATCCAAAAACATGAGGAGCCGGGACATGGCGTATGTGAATCCACCTCGGCCGCGTCGTCATGCCCGCGCCGCTATGCTGACGCTCTGTGCAGGAGCCTGCGCGGCCGCCGCGATGATCAGCATGACCGAGCTTGCGCATGCGGACGTATCGCTCGGCGTCCTCATCCCGTCGTCGGGAAAAGGCGCGGCCTACGGCATTCAGCAACAGAATGCGATCGACATGTTCATGGAGAAATATTCCGACCTCGGCGCGGCGGGTAAGCTGAAGCTTGATATCTACGATACGCGTGGCGAGAACCCGGAAGCGATCAATCTCACCCGCAAGCTGATGGGCGGCGATGTGGTCGCGATCGTCGGTCCGCAATTCAGCGGCGAAGCGGAAGTCTCGTTTCCGCTCGCGGTTCGGGGAGAGGTGCCAATCGTTACGCCGATGGCGGCCAAGCCCGGCATCGCTAACGCCAATCAGCCTTGGGCTTTTCGCTACGCGCTGACCTCCGAAAATGTATACGGCCCGTTGCTGGACGCTTGGGTGAAGCACCAGTCAAAGCCGATCAAGACGGTGGTTGTGCTGATGGACGGCAAGGACGCGGTGAGCGCCAACGACGGCAAGAACGTGTTTCCGTCGGTACTCAAGGCGCACGGCCTGCAGATCCTGGATACCATCACGTTCCAGACCGGCGATATCGACTACTCGGCGCAGGTGACGCGCGCCAAGGCGCTCAATCCCGACGGGATCGTCATTTCGGCCCTCTATAACGAGGCCGCCCACGTCGCGGTCGAGCTGCGCAAGCAAGGCATGACCCAGCCGATCGTGGCCGGTGTCGGCATCAATCATCCGAAGTTTATCGAGCTAGGCGGAGATGCAGTCGAAGGCGCCATGGCCGGATTCGATTTTTTTGTTGATGATCCGAAGCCCGCTGTCGCCTCCTGGGCGGCAGACTTCGAGAAACGCTTCAAGGCCCAGCCCAGCAACGCCGCAGCGGAGATGTACGACACGCTCTACCTGATGCGCGACTGCATCATCAGCACCGGGATCACCGGGAAGGATATCGCCGCCGATCGCGTCAAGATGCGCGACTGCTGGGCCAACATGAAGAACAAATCTGCACCGTTGATGGGCACCACCAGCATCGAAAAAGGCGACGCGGTCCGCTCGCCCGTCGTGCTGGAAGTGAAGGGCGGACGTTTCTCCGTCGCGCAGTGACGTGACCGGCACAACGCGAAGTCGTTTGGAATAATCACGTGCTTCTCCAGCAGCTCACCAACGGGCTCATGCTGGGAAGCACTTATGCGCTTGTCGCGATCGGCTACTCGCTGATCTTTGGCGTGTTGCGACTGTTGCACCTTGCGCACGGCGAGGTTTTCATGGTCGGCGCGTTCGCCGGCTTGATTGTCGTGCTGTGGTTCAGCCTTGGTCCGTTCGCGGCGGTGTTCGGCGGTCTGGTGGTGGCCGGCATTCTCGGCATCATCCTCGAGCTGGTGGCGTTTCGCCCGATCCGTCGGCGCGGTGACAATTATCTCGCGCCCATCGTCAGCAGTGTCGGCGCCGGGCTCGTGCTGCAAGAAGTCATGACCAAGCTGTTTGGCGCCGAGCAACAGGGCTTTCCGCGGCAGTTCGCCGGCGCCGTCTACGACCTCGGCATCATCTCCATTACGTCGACCCAGATCTTCATCATTGTGGTCGCGTTCGCGTCTATGATCGCGCTGCACCTGTTCGTCACGCGCTCGCGGCTCGGTGTCGCCATCCGTGCCACCTCGGAGAACCTGGAGATCGCCAGCATCCTCGGCATCAACGTCGATTTCGTCATAATGCTCACCTTCGCGATCGCCTCGGCGCTGGGCGGGATCGCGGGCGTGTTGGTCGGCCTCAACTTCAATGCGGTGTCGCCGTTCATGGGCATCGACATGGCCACCAAGGGTATGGCGATCATGCTGATCGGCGGCCTGGGAAGCATCTATGGGGCGATGGCCGGCGGGCTTCTGCTCGGGGTCGGCGAGGTGCTCAGCGTCGCCTATCTGGCGTCGTCCTATCGTGACGCGTTCGCCTTCGGGTTGATGATCATCGTGCTGCTGCTGCGGCCGCGCGGCTTGTTCGCAACCGGCATCGGCGAGGCGCGCTGATGCTCGGCGGTTATTGGGACTCGGTCGCGATCTTCGTCGGCATCAACGTGCTGATGGGCGTCAGCCTGTACATCCCGATGGCGGCAGGACTGATCTCGCTTGGGCAGGGCGGCTTCATGGCGATCGGGGCCTACACCAGCGCGGTGCTGACCAAGGAGGGCTTCTCGCTGGCGCTCGCGTTGCCGGCGGGAGCGGGCCTTGCGGCGCTCGCCGGTCTCATTGTCGGCGCACCGGCGCTGCGCGTGCGCGGCATCTATCTGATGATCCTCACGCTGGGCTTTGGTGAGATCGTGCGCGTGTTCTTCCTCAACTTCGAGCCGACCGGCGGGGCGACCGGGCTGGGCGGCATTCCGCCGCTCTCGCAGCTGCATTGGGTCGTGCTCGCGTGCGCGGTCGTGATCTTTATCGCCTGGCGGTTACGCGGGGCGCGGCTCGGCCGTGCCATGATTGCGATCCACGAGGATGACGTTGCCGCGGAGGCGATGGGCATCCGCCTGGTCACCGTCAAGCTATTTGCATTCGCAGTTGGCGCCGGGATTGCCGGCGTCGCTGGCGTCTTCTACGCGCACCAGGCGCTCTATATCGATGCCAACCAGTTTGATTTCTCCCGCTCGGCGCTGACGTTTCTCTATGTGGTGCTCGGTGGCCCGGCCAATCCGCTCGGACCGGTCGTCGGCGCCGTCCTGGTGACGCTGCTGCCGGAATTTCTGCGTGTCGTTGCCGATTGGCGCATGACGTTCTTCGGCGCGCTGCTCGTTGCTTTTGCAATCTGGCGGCCCGACGGGCTGTTGCCGGCACCGCGCTTCAAATGACGCCGTTGTTGCAGGTCACCCATCTCACCAGACGGTTTGGTGGCTACACCGCGCTCGCCGATGTGAGTTGCGACGTGGCCGCCGGGACTATCCACGCGCTGATCGGACCGAATGGCGCGGGCAAGACGACGCTATTCAACATTGTCAGCGGCGTGCTGCGGCCGACGACCGGAACGTTGGTTTACGAGGGGCGCGACTATACTGGCACGCGGGCCGACCAGGTGTTCGCCATGGGCGTCGCCCGCAACTTTCAGCAGGTGCGCCTGTTCAAAGGATTGTCGATCGTCGAGAACGTGATGATCGGCTGTCACGCCCGCATGGGCGGCCTGGTGCGAGATCTCGCCAATCTCGCGCTGCCGAAGCCGGCGACTGAAATCGCGGCGCGCCGGCGTGCGCTCGAGATGTTGGAGCTCGTGGGCATGGGAAGCCGCACCACAGGGCTTCCGCAGGAGCTCACGCTGGTCGATCAGCGGCGGTTGGAGATCGCGCGGGCGCTGGCAAGCACACCCAAGCTATTGTTGCTGGACGAGCCGGCCGCCGGGATGAACCCGACCGAGGTACGCGAGCTCGCCGAGCTCGTGCGCAGGATAGTGGCGCTGGGCATCACGGTCCTGCTGGTCGAGCATCATATGCGGTTCGTGATGGCAATCGCCGACACGATTACGGTGCTCAGCGCCGGGCGCATCATCGCGCAGGGCCCGCCCGATGTGATCCAGAAGGATCAGGGCGTGATCACCGCCTACCTGGGACCGGCGCCGTGAGCCTGCTCGCGATCGACAGGGTCAAGGTCACATACGGCAATGTCGTCGCGCTGGCGGGCGTGTCGCTTGCGGTCGGCACTGGTGAGATCGTCGCGCTGATTGGCGCCAATGGCGCCGGCAAGAGCACGCTGATGAAGGCCGTCATGGGCCAGGTGCGGCTCGCCGAAGGGTCGATTTCGTTTGATGGCGTTTCGCTCGCAAGCCGTCGCACCCATGAGCGCGCCAGTCTCGGCATAGCTTATGTGCCGGAGGGCAGGGGAACCTTGCGGCAGCTGAGCGTACGCGAGAATTTGCTGATGGGCGCCTTCGCGCGCCGCCGTGACCCCGCAATTGCCGACGACTTCGCGCGCGTGCTGGAGCGCTTCCCGCCGCTCGCTGAGCGGCTCGCGCTGCCGGCGGGGACCTTATCGGGCGGACAACAGCAGATGCTGGTGATGGGACGCGCACTGATGACGCGGCCAAAGCTGCTCCTGCTCGATGAGCCTTCGCTGGGCCTGGCGCCGCTGATCGCGGCCGACATTTTCCAGACCATTTCCAGCCTGACCGAAACCGGTGTGTCCGTGCTGCTGGTCGAACAGAATGCGCATGCGGCGCTCAAGCTCGCCAAGCGCGCCTATGTGATTGAGATGGGAAAGATCGCGCTGCAAGGCCCGGACCTGCTCCACGACCCGCGCGTGCGCGAGTCCTACCTCGGCGAAGTGGCGTTGGATTAGGCCGGATATCCCGAGGTTCGAGTGACTTTAGCCAGCGTGGGAGCGGGAGCGACGAACATTCCGACAAATCTCACTCCCATCCGATGGATGGATTCCGGCCGGCGGTGTCCGGCCACCGCAGCACGTAGGAAACCTCCGTGATAATTCGTCGGGTCTGTGCCCGCGATCACAGCGTCTCTCGAACTCATCAGCCATAGTGCCGCGCGGCTGCTTGATCGGGAGCGGGACATGAAACAGTTTGCAATCTTCGTTGGTGTGGTAGCGGTCAGCATTTTTGCGATCATCTGGCTCGCTCCCAGCGCTCCTGCTTCGGAAAAAACCCAGCGCGGGCAGGTCAACGTTCAAGCGTTGATGCAAAACGCGCATGACCTGACAGAGACAACCCCGGCTGCCCTCTACTGATTTTTAAGAGCGCCCAGTTGGACGCTCATGCGCCGCAGCGGATCGAGGCAAAAGCGTTTGACAAAGTTTTTGCAAAACGAATGAATAATCTCCGGCGATTTTCGTTTTTGCCGGGCTGTTTGATATTGTGAATCAGACAAAAGCTCGATTAGTCCAGAAACTTGACTGCGGTCAACCTGGAGATTGACCCGTTCGGTGACATCTATGCACGGCGACGTCATCTATGGCAGGGACGTCATCTATGAACGGCAGATTCCGGACGCGCGCAACTCACCGCCAGGCATTTGCGGTTCGTTCGACAATCCTGTCATCTATGCGAATATCAATGACTTAGCGGAACCGATGACTTAGCCGAACGTAGGCTCCGGAATATGTCCCCTTTGCGGGCGGCCTTGCGCGCCGATGACATGCAAAGTCTCGTCGTTGTGCAATGTCATCTATGACAACGACGTCATCTATGCGCGGGTCATCTACGGCCGGCGCTCCCGGCAGCCGGAAGAAAGCGTCATCTAAGAAGAAAACGTCACCTATGGCAGATCCGTCATTGCGGGCGATGCGCCAGAGTAGTTCGATGGCCGCCGAAACATCGCGGGCCCTTTGCGTGGTATCTCCGGACACAGTGTGGGAACCCCCGTGAGGTACATGATGAAAGCTGCCAAGTACGCCCCAGTCGATCTCAACAACGGCTTCGTGGTCGCAATTGAGATCATCGCAAAAGTGGGTGAGGAAGACGCGGTCGGGCGCGCGCTTGAAGTGCTGATTGAGCCCACCATGGCAGAACCCGGAGTGAAGCTCTTTTTGCCATACCGCTCTCCTACCAACCCCCGGTCGTTCTTCATCTTCGAGCTATATCTCAACGAACAAGGCTGGGCCGCCCACCAGAAGACCGCCCACTTCAAGGCGTTTGTCGACACGACGCTGCCGCGCCTCGAAAAGCGCGAGCGCGTGCCTTACGTCCCTTACACGGGATCAGAGGGTTACCTTGTCAGCAATAAAGTATAAATGAGTGAGCTATGATCCCATTACTCAATTGTGAACCCGCTCGCCTTGATAATCGGGGCCCACCGATCGGTGTCGGTCCGCATTCGCTGAGCAAATTCGTCCATTGAACTGCCCGCAGGCTCCAACGACAAGGCCGACAATCCGCTTTTGAAATCATCACTCTGCATCGCGCTTCGAACCGCTCCGTTGAGTGCGAGCGCAATGTCCATCGGGGTTTTTGTCGGAAGGAGGATGCCAAACCATTCGGAGAACTCCAGAGCGGGAAAACCCGCCTCCTTGACAGTCGGCACCTCCGGAAGCGATGCGCTTCGTTGCGACCCCGTCGTCGCAAGTACCCTCAGGCGTTCAGGCTCCCGCAATTGAACAACAGCAGGAACCGGGACGATCGCCGAGGCTATTTGGCCACCCAACACGTCCTGCGTCGCCGGGCCTGAACCCTGATACGGCACATGCAAATATTTGATATCACTCGCCGTTGCCAACATGGCTCCCAGGAAGTGCATTGGCGTGCCGGCGCCCGGCGTTCCGTAGGCGGATTTCGTCGGGTTGGCACGGCACCATTCTACAAAATCTGCGACCGTCTTCACCTGCTGAGGAACAATGGGCCCGACGACTAACGCTGACGGAGTGTCAAAAACCGTGGTGACCGGAATGAAGTCTTCGAGCGGCTTGTAGGCGAGCGCCTTGTAAATGTGTGGATATAGCACATTTGGCCCCGCGGGCGACAGCATCATTGTCGATCCGTCAGCCGTACTATTTTTTAACGCTTCCAGTGCAATGCGTTGGCCTGCGCCTGCCTTGTTCTCCAAAATGATTGTTGGGGCATAACTCTTCATATGATTGATGAGTAAACGCGCGACCGTATCAGGATATCCGCCGGGCGGCGTACCGATAATGATACGCGTCAATTTCTGGACGGTCTGAGCCCCGGCCGGTCTTGACGTGCAGAGTAGCGTACCGGCGGAAGCAGCAGCGATAGAGGCGAGGATTTGACGACGATTAGGCATGTCCAATCTCCAAAGGAATGTGCGTGCTGATATGGCCGGGTTAGGCGGCAAGGACGCGACGGAAACGCCATGGAGTTAGATTTGCACTTAGCGGGCAGCGCTGATGTGACCTATGTCACAGCAAGCATAAATCAGAGTTGCACAACTTTGCACCAATTCGAATTTGGTCTGTGCCAGCTGGCACAACCGCCCACGGGAAGCGTTGCATCATTCAACCGTGATCTTAGCTGAGGCCGTGGCCTCAAACCCGTTGTCCCCGGTCCACTTGAAATCAAACGTGCCGCTCTCGTTCGCGCGCGTGTGAAACGTGATGAACGGGTTGGACGCAACCGCGGGCGAGAGCTCGATGCGGAAAATTTCTTTCTCGTTATAGACGCACGTCATTTCGGTGATGATGTCGCGCGGGAGTATTTTGCCCTCATGGGACGCCCGGAAGCCCGGCTCCATGATGTGCGAGATCAGCGTCTTGATCTGGATAATCTCGCCGCGTTGGGCCTTCGGCGGAACGTTCACCAGCACGCGCGCCATCATAGGTTGCCCTCGAGACAGGCCGCGACCGTTACTATGACATTGGCGGTCGTCGACCAGAACGAGCCGTCGCTCAGCTCGACGATCGCAACGACGCGTTGGCTGTCAGCCAGTCGAACGCGCACCGAGACATCGGCCTTGCCGGCATATGGTCCGAGATGAATCGCGACAACGTTCGGCTGCGGATTCTTTTCATTGAACACATAAATCGTCTTGACGTAGTCGGTCGCGGTCATCGGGCTCTCGACCGATACCGACATCGGGACGGTGTTGCCGTTCTCCACCAAGGGTGGAATGTCGAGCGTGACCTTTCCTTTGCCGATCTCGGCCTTGCCGGTCACATTGCGGATGGCGGCTTGCAGCGACTCCGGCGTTGCTTCGGCCGCGTGGACGGCCAACAGCAGCGCAGCGGCCGATGCGCCGCTGCCGAGCAACAACTCACGCCGGGTCGATCCTTGCATCATCCTTTCGGGCTTACGCGGACTTCAAATCATGCTTGCTGAGCGGGAAGGAGCGGATGCGCTTGCCTGTCGCCGCATAGATCGCGTTGAGCACGGCCGGGGCGGCGACGAAGATCGTCGGTTCGCCGACGCCGCCCCAGAAGTCGCCGGATGGCATGATGATTGTCTCGACCAGCGGCATCTCATCAATGCGCATCACGTTGTAGCTGTCGAAGTTCTCCTGCTCGATCTTGCCGTTCTTGACGGTGCATTCCTGATAGAGCAGGGCGGAGAGGCCGTACACGAACGAGCCCTGAATCTGCGCCTCGATCTGCTGCGGATTGACCGCGTTGCCGCAGTTCGTCGCCGCGACGATGCGGTGGATTTTCAGCTGACCCTTCGGGTCGACCGAGACTTCCGCGGCAGCTGCCACATAGCTGCCGTATCCCATGTGCTGCGCGAGGCCGCGGAAACGTCCACCTTCCGCCGGTTTGCCCCAGCCGACCTTCTCGGCCACGGCATTGAGCACGCCGAGGTGCTTGGGATGATTTGCCATCAGCTTGCGCCGGAACTCGAGCGGATCCTGGCCGGCGGCCTGCGCCAGCTCGTCCATGAAGCACTCGAGATAGATGGCGTTCTGATTGTTGTTCACCCCGCGCCAAAACCCGGGCGTGATGTGGGTGTTGCGCATCGCATGGTCGATCAGCAGGTTCGGGATTTCGTAGCCGAACACGCCTTCCGCCCCGGACGGATTGAGACCCTGGAACACGAACGGGTCCATGCCATCCTTCAGCAACTGCGGCAGCAGGCTGGCGACGATGGACTGTCCGGATAGGCGCATGTGCAGCGCGGTGAGATTGCCCTGCGCGTCGAAGCCGCCCGTCAGCTTGCATTGCGTGATCGGATGGTAGCGACCGTGGGTCATATCCTCTTCGCGTGACCAGATCAGCTTGACCGGCGTCCCCGGCAGCTGTTTGGCGATCAGCACTGCCTGCTCGACGAAATCATGCGAGGAGGCACGACGGCCAAAGCCGCCGCCAAGGTGCATTCGGTTCACGTCGCATTTGCCGACCGGAAGCTCGGCTGCGGCGGCCGCGACGGCAAGCGCGGCTTCCGCGTTCTGGGTGGGCGCCCAGACCTGGCATCCGTCCGCGGTCCATAGCGCCGTCGTGTTCATCGGCTCCATGGGCGCATGATTTTGATAGGGATAGGCGTAGACAGCTTCGACCTTCTTGGCAGCGGAGGCGAGGGCACCTTTGGCATCGCCCTGCTTGTTGCCGACATAGGCCTCGTCGGCGTCCAGGCCTTCCTTGAGCCGCGCGGCGATCGTTTCGCTCGAGACGTTGCCGTTGCCGCCGTCATCCCAAACGATGGGCAGCGCTTCGAGTGCGGTCTTGGCGTGCCACCAGGTGTCCGCGACGACGGCCGCGCCGTAATCGCCCACCTGGACGACCTTCTTGACCCCCTTCATGGACTCGACTTTAGCCGCGTCGAAACTCTTCACCTTGCCGCCGATCACCGGGGACAGCTTGATCGCCGCATTCAGCATTCCCGGCAGCTTGGTATCGATGGCATAGACCTGCTTGCCGTTGATCTTATCCGGCGTGTCGAGGCGCTTGAGCGGCTTGCCAGCGATCTTCCAGTCCTTCGCGTCCTTGAGCGGCGGGTTCTTCGGTACATCCAGCTTTCCAGCTGCATCCGCGACCTTGCCGAAGGTCGTCGTACGGCCTGAAGGCTTGTGGGTGATGACGCTGTTCGCCGCAACGCACTCGCCGGCCGGGACCTTCCAGTCGTTCGCGGCAGCCTGGATCAGCATCATGCGGGCGGCCGCACCGCCCTCGCGCACATACTGCTGCGACTGGCGAATGCCTTGGCTGCCGGCGGTCTGGTAGTTCTGCCAAATGCGATTGCGGGCGACGTTGCGACCGGGGCTCGGATATTCCCAGGTCACCTTCGACCAGTCGCACTCGAGCTCTTCGGCGACCAGCTGAGCCAGGCCCGTCAGGGTTCCTTGCCCCATGTCGACGCGGGCGATGCGGATGATCACGGTATCATCCGGTTTCACCACCACCCAGGCATTGACCTCCGGCGGCAACGCGGTCTGCGCCGCGGCTTCATCCCCGAACGGGAGGCGCATTCCGACGGCGAGACCGGCGGCAGCGGAGCTGACCAGGAAGGAGCGGCGATCGATCTTCGGCATATAATTCATGGCTGCCTCCCTCACGCCTTCGCGGCCGCAGCGTGGATGCCCGCCCGTACCCGCTGATAGGTGCCGCAGCGACAGATATTGGTGAGGGCGGCATCGATGTCGGCGTCGGTGGGCTTTGGATTGTCTTTCAGCAATCCGGCGACAGCCATGATCATACCGCTCTGGCAGTAACCGCACTGCGGGATGTCCAGATCGAGCCAAGCCTGCTGCACGGGATGCAGCTTGCCATTCTGGGCGAGGCCTTCGATCGTGGTGATCTTCTTGCCCGCGGCTTCGCTGGCCGGAAGCGAGCACGACCGCACCGCGGTGCCATCGATATCGACCGTGCAGGCGCCGCATTGCGCGATGCCGCAGCCATATTTGGTGCCGGTCAACCCGACGTTTTCGCGGATGGCCCAGAGGAGCGGCGTGTCGGGTTCAACATCAACGTCATAGGATTGCCCATTGACCATCAGACGGATCATGAATTTGCTCCTTAGCGCGCCGCTGTTTCTTGTGAATGAGGCGGGGGCGAAGGTTAGCCGAAACGCCGGGGCTTCGCCATACGGCAACCCGCGGGCGGTCCCTGCACCGATCAATAGGAATTGATCGCGTCGGCCTGCGCACGTGCATTAGCAGCTAGGGACGATCTCAGCCTTGGCTCACACTCCCGCGCGCGCTACCTTCTGGTCGATCGCGCCGAAGATCGAAGCGCCGTCAGGCCCGAGCATTTCGATCCGTACGCAGTCGCCAAAGCGCAGGAACGGCGTTCGCGGCTCGCCGTGCTGGAAGGTCTCGAGCATCCGCCGCTCGGTGATGCAGCTCGTGCCGCGCGCCGGATCGTCGTTGGCCACCGTTCCGCCGCCGACGATGGTGCCCG
>JAFAXD010000138.1 GCA_019241285.1 Xanthobacteraceae bacterium
CGGCTCCAGAGAATCTGGCGCTTGAGCGGATCGAGGCTCATTCGGCGACCTCCGCCAATGGTTTCGCGGCGCGCCAGCGCGCAGCCGCCTGCAGGCGCAGGTGGCCGCCAGCAAGAACCTCGGCGACGAAGTTACTTGGCACGACGATGGTGGTTCCCTCGTCGACCATGAGGGCAGGGCCGAGCACGATTTGTTGCTCGCGCAGCGCCGGCCGGGCGAGCCGTCGCGCGATGACTGGTATCGCAGAGGATTGCTCGATCAGCTCATGTTCGGTTTCCGGCAACGCCGTGCCGGGCGATGGGTTTGCGGCTGGCAACGACCAGTTCATCGGGAGTTCGGCGCGTACGGTCCAGCCGAGCAGTTCGACATCGTTGGCGATCGTACGGCCGTACTGATGTTGATATGCTTGTTCGAACGCAGACCGTAGGTGGCGCGCTCCGTCATTCGCGAGCGCCGCGCGGTCCACTGACACGCTGAGCTCGGAGCCCTGGCCGCGATAGCGCATCTGCGCCCAGATTGATACGAACGGAGTTGTGGCCTCGCCCGCACGGGTGAGTGCAGCGCTGGTTTCTTGGATCAGCCGATCGATCACGCCCAACGCGGCGTCGACCGCGAAGCGCGACAAGAGTTGATGTTGCGAGCGCGATTTCTCGAAGGCGAGCGGCGCGCGCAGGAAGCCGACCGCGGAGCCGACGCCGGCTGCGTTCGGAACAATAACGTCATCGATGTCGAGCTTGCCCGCGAGGTCGGCCGCATGCAGCGCAGCTGCCCCGCCGATCACGATAAGCGTGCGCCCCGCGGGGCTTTTGCCGACGTCGATTGCGTGCTCACGCGCCGCGTTGGCCATGTTCTCATTCACGACCTCGACAATGCCGATGGCAGCTTCACGCGGCGTGCGGCCCAGTGGCTGCGCCAAATCGGCGGCAATCGCCGTTTCGGCCGCCGCGACATCAAGTGCGATGGAGCCGGCGGCAAAGTGTTTGGGATCGAGTCTGTTGAGCACAAGCTGCGCGTCGGTGAGCGTCGCGGCGCGTCCGCCACGTCGATAGCAGGCTGGCCCCGGTTCGGAGCCGGCGCTCTGCGGCCCAACTTTGAGGCGGCCCAGCCGATCGATACTGGCGATGGATCCGCCGCCGGCACCGATCTCACAGAGCTCGACCACGGGAAACCGCAGCGGCAGGCCGCTGCCGGCCTTGAAGCGGTCGATGCGCGCGACCTCCAGGCTGCGTGCGGTCTGCGGCCGGCCGTCGTCGATGAAGCACAGCTTCGCCGTTGTGCCGCCGATGTCGAGCAGCAACGCCTTGTCGATGCGAAGCTCGCGCGCCATCGCCGCCGCAAAGATCGCGCCGCCCGCAGGACCGCTCTCCATCAGCCGCACCGGGTAGCGAATTGCGGTCTCGACATCGCACAGTCCGCCGTTCGACTGCATCAGCAAGAGCGGCGCGGTCACGCCCAGCCGTGCGAGGCCATCGCGCAAGCCCGACAAGTAGCGTGCCATCAGCGGCTGCACGTAGGCGTTCGCGACCACGGTCGAGAAGCGTTCGTATTCGCGCATCTCCGGCGAGACGTCGGATGACATGCTGATCGGAAGATCGGGCAGCGCCTCGCGCAGAATGTGCGCCGCCTGCACTTCATGGGTATCGTTCGCGTAGGAATGCAGGAACCCGATCGCGACCGCTTCGGCGCCGCTCCCCGCTATCCTTTCCGCTAGCGCGCGGACTGCGGCTTCGTCGAGCGGTGAGCGCACGCGGCCATCGGCGCCGATCCGTTCATGGACGGGCAGGCGCAATCTGCGAGGCACCAGCGGCTTGGGCTTGTCGACCAGCAAATCGTACTGGTCGTAGCGATGCTCGTAGGCCATTTCGAGCGTGTCGCGGAAGCCTTCGGTGGTGAGGAAGGCGACCTTGGCGCCGCGGCGCTCGATCATGGCGTTAGTCGCCAACGTGGTGCCGTGCACGACCATTCCGATCGCGTCCGGTCCAAGATCGGCGAGGCGCAGCAATTGCGCGACGCCGTCCAGCACGGCGCGCTCCGGCGCCTGCGGCGTGGTCAGCAACTTGAGGCACAGCTGGCGCGGGCCATGCTCCAGCACGAAGTCCGTGAAGGTCCCGCCGATGTCGATTCCAAGCCGGGCTTTCTGCATACTGCATACAAAACATGAGCGCATGCGGGAGTAAAGTAAGTCGCGTAGGGTGGGCATCGCGCTCGTGCTGCGGTCGCCATTTTCGCATGAATTGGGTGCGCGTGCCCACACTGTCCGCGCTCTCGACAGCTGGGCACGACGTGTCAGAGACCATGCAAGGGGACAGGCGCTCGATCGCGCCGTGCCCACCGTACAGAATCCAACGTTTAACGCGGGCTTTTTGGCGGCGTCGGACCACCGCCCAAGGCGGTGAGGTCGGCGCGCAGGCGCTCCGCATGCGAGTCCGGCACGACCGACTCGGTTTCCTTCTGAGTGCGGCGCCAGACCGGGAGGGCGGTGATCAGCTGGGCGCGGCCCGCTTCAGTCAAACTCAGCCGGCGGCTGCGCCGGTCCTCGGGATCAACCGCAAGCTCGACTAGCCCACGACGCTCGAGCGGCTTGAGGTTGGCAGTGAGGGTGGTGCGATCCATGGCAAGCAGTGACGCCACGTCGCCCATGGTCGGCGGCTCGACCCGGTTGAGCGACATCAATAATGAGAACTGTCCGCTGGTCAGACCGAGCGGGCGCAAAGCATCGTCGTAGCGCCGTGCAGTCGCGCGTGCTGCGCGCTGCAGGTGCAGGCAGTAGCAGTTGTCGCGCACCTCGTGGGTGACCTCGACCGGCAATTTGCGACGGTTTGACATCTCGCTCTTCAGTAATGAGACCATAATGTTGATATCAACGGTTCAATGTCAAGGCCACCGTGACGGGCAAGGCCTTTCGGCTGGTCACCACAGGCTCGCGTAATACTTGCGTGCGGCCTTGAGCAGGGCCCGCATCGCCCGGGCTGCGGCGTCACCATCGCGGCGGCCGAGGGCCTCGATGACCTTGGCGTGCTGGGCAATGGTGAGTGCGCGGTTTTCGGCCACCGTGAGGGTACGCGCGCGCAGCCGCTGGATCTGGTCATCCAGCCCACCGAGAACTTGACTGACGCGGCGATTGCCGCAGCTCTCGAGCAGGCGGGCGCGGAAGGCGGCATTGGCCGCAATGAACGCCCCCACATCGCCGGCCCGGTGCGCCTTCGCTTCGTTTTCCGCCTCGCGTTTGATGGCCCGGACCGCAGCCGGATCAGCGCGGGTGACGGCGAGCGCTGCCGCATCCGGCTCGATCATCAGGCGCAGCTCAATGATCTCTTCCATATCGGTAGCGCTGAGCTCCGGCACTCGGTAGCCGCGCCCGGTATCCTCCAGAAACCCTTCGCGGCAGAGCTGAAACAAGGCTTCACGTACCGGCGTGCGCGACACGTTGAGCTGCGCGGCGAGGTCGTTTTCCACTGCGCCGTCGGCCGGAAAGGTCCCATGGCGCAGCATCTCGCGTAGCGCCTCGTAAGCTTGATCGCGCAGGCGCGGTTGCCGGACGAGGGTTGCAAGTCTGGTTTCCGACATGCGCTTCGCCCTAAAGCGCGGTCCTGACCGACCACAATTCCGGAAAGAGCGTGAGGTCGAGCACGCTCTTCAGATACGACACGCCCGCGCTTCCACCGGTGCCGGGCCGCATGCCGATGATGCGCTCGACCGTCTTCATGTGGCGGAAGCGCCAAGTTTGGAACGCGTCCTCGAGATCAACCAATTCTTCGGCGAGCTCGTAGAGATCGAAATACTGCTCGGA
>JAFAXD010000661.1 GCA_019241285.1 Xanthobacteraceae bacterium
GCGCCGCACAAGCACTTCGGGTGCGAAGCGAATGACCTGATCAAGCAGTTGCACATGCGCAAGGTCGACAAGGTCATCATGGCCGGTCCCGTCGCCAACATCTGCCTCGAATCGCACATGCGCGACATCATCGAGGCTGGCATCGAAGTCGCGATGGTCCGCGATGCCGTCGCTGCCGGCGTAAACGAAGAGGGCGATGGCTACGAGGCGGCGATGATCAACTGGCGTTTCATGGCTAACGCCGTGTGGACGACGCAAGAGACCATCCAACGCATGAACGCGGCAGCCGCGTGACGCGCTTTCCTCAAGGGCGGCGGAAGCGATGTCCGCTGCCGGTTTCTCGATATTCCGGATGCCCGAATACGGTAAAGGAATGGAATAAGCCGATGAAAGGCATTCAAGTCACCGCATATGGAAAACCCGCTGACGTCGTGAAACTCGTCGACGTTCCAGATGTCGGACGACCGGAATTTGGCGAGATCGTGATTGACATCGACGCGGCATCGGTCGAGCCGAGCGATCTATATGTCATTGCCGGTAGCTACGGGATTCTTCCTCCTCTGCCGCATATCCTCGGCATTCAGGGCGTCGGCCGGGTTTCCGCCGTGGGATCCAATGTCAAACATGTGAAGGAAGGCGACAGGGTCATCGTTCCACCGTTCACGCCTTCCTGGATCGAACGCGTCAAAACGACCGCGACCTGGCTTCGTCCCTTGCCAACGGCAGACCTCGATCAACTTGCAATGCTTGGGATCAATCCTGCGACGGCCTATTTGTTATTGACTCGGTTTGTACAACTCAAACGTGGCGATTGGCTGCTGCAGAACGCTGCCAATTCATCGATTGGCAGGGCCGTCATCGCGCTCGCGAAATTGCGCGGCCTCAGGACCGTGAATGTCGTGCGACGCGCCGAATTGGTCGATGAGATCAAGGCAATCGGTGGCGATATCGCTCTGGTCGACGGCGAGGATCTTCCGAAGCGGGTGGCCGAAGCCACCGGCAAGGCATCCATACAACTTGCGCTCGACGGTGTGGCCAATTCGGCCACCCAGCGCTTGCTCAACTCAATTGCCTCATACGGCACTGTCGTGGTGTGGAGCGCAATGAGCGGCAGGCCATTCACCGTATCAGGGCCGCCCGTTATTTTCCGCGATCAAACGATACGCGGCATGTGGATATTCAACTGGTTCCAAACGCTGAAGCCCGAGCAGATTACCGAGATGTATGCGGAGCTGGTGCCACTGATCGCATCGGGCGCGCTCTCATTTCCGGTGGCTGGGCGCTTCAGTTTCGACCAGTACCTCGGTGCGCTTGATGTCGCCTCCAAATACAGCGGCAAGGCCATCCTCACGCCGGACCGATAAAAAGAATCCGCATGTATCACCGCGTCGTTTCACAATTCGCACAGGCGCTGAAGAATATCGACGGCTGGCTCGACAAAGCCGAGCAGCATGCAGCGGCGAAGAAATTTGACGTACATGTGTTGATGACCAGCCGCCTTGCGCCGGACATGGGGGCATTTGTTTATCAAGTGCAAAGTGCGTGCGACTACGTGAAAGGTGCTGCCGCTTGGTTGTCAGGGCAGAAACCGCCGCAGCACGATGACAATGAGCAGTCGATCGACGAGGTGCGCGCCCGCATCCGCAAGACCGTCGAGTTCGTCGAGGGCGTGCGCGAGGACCAATATATCGGCGCGGCCGAACGGACCGTCGTCGTGTCGTGGGGGCCGGCCGGTACCGTTCTGCGGGCGCAGGATTATCTCGTGCAAGTGTCGATCCCCAATGTGTATTTCCACATCATGGCGGCCTACGCGATCCTCCGCCACAACGGCGTCAATATTGGCAAAATGGATTTCCTCGGTCCGATAAACTGGACGAACCCCTGATCTGTCTCGGCCCGCCAAGCTTCTGCTTGCAAAGCTAACTGGATCCCCGTCGAGCAGAGCGAACGGCTCCGAAGGGCTCGACGCGCATCTGATCATTTCCATAGTTTAGCCCGGCTAAATCCAGGGCGCACATCCATCGTTTGCGGCACCGACTTGGCGTTCCCATTGTTTGAGCGACGGAGAAGGAAATAGCCATGGACCGCCGCTTATTTGTGCTCGCTGTGGGGATGTTCGCGCTTGGCACCGACAGTTTTGTGGTCGCCGCCGTGCTTCCCGGGATATCCCATACGTTTGGCGTAAGCATCGGTGCTGCCGGACAAATGGCATCGACTTATTCCATGACATTCGCGCTGTTGTCGCCGCCGATAGCCGCGTTGGCTGCGGCCATACCGCGCAAGCGTTTGTTGCTCTGCGGCGGCGCCGTTTTTGTTCTTGCGAATGTTGGAACGGTGATCGCGCCGACGTTTGGGCTCGCGCTCTTAAGCCGAATCATCGCCGGGATGGGCGCGGCGACGTTCTCCCCGACTGCCACAGGAGCGGCGGTCATGTTGGTTCGCCCGGAACATAGAGGTTACGCGCTTTCAGTGGTGGTGGCAGGCCTTACCGTCTCGACGGCATTGGGTACGCCCATAGGCGCTGTCATCGGCGGCCTGGGCGACTGGCGCTGGACGATGGGATTTGTCGCCGCGCTTGGAGTCCTGTCGGTTGGAGGCATTGCCATTTTCTTGTCGCACGTACCTCTGCCGCCGAAGGTTACGCTGGCAAAGCGCCTCGAGCCGCTCATGGATAGCCGCGTCGTTCTAACACTCGCGACTACATTGATCGCTCTGAGCGGCATCTTCACTGTTTACACGTATTTCGCTGTGGTTTTTGACCGCGCGATCGGAGGCGACGCGGCCATTCTGGGATTCCTTCTCGTCCTCTGGGGCATCGGAGGCACCGTATCCAACCTCTTCGGCGGGCGCGTAGTCGATGCCGTCGGTTCGCGCAAGGTGATTGTCACGATCCTCATCCTGCTTGCGATCTTCAGTGCGGTGTTGCCCTGGATCGGCTCGCAATTGTGGGTCGCCGCACCGGTTATCTTGATCTGGGGAGCCTGCAGCTGGGGTCAGCTGGTGCCGCAACAATATCGTCTCGTTGCCCTGGCCCCGTCGATCGCGCCGATATTGATGGGGCTCAATTCAGCATGCTCCTACTTCGGCATGTCGCTCGGCGGTGTCATCGGCGCACTCGGAATTCGCACCGTTGGCGCCCACTCTCTTGGCCTGATCGGCGCCGCGCTAGCGGTACTCGCCCTGATCTTTGCCGAACTCGCGAACTCGAGAATATCCGGTTCGAGCTTCGCCCCGCAGGAAATTGCCAACGAATCCAGGGTGGTCTGAAACGTGAGGTCGACACGCGTTGCCGTCGTCAAGCTTGGAAAGGGAAATGACAATGAGTCAGCTCAACAAAGCGAAGCAGTTTGCCGCTCTTCACAAAAAAGGGGCGCCCATATTGCTCTACAACGCCTGGGACGCGGGCAGCGCGAAAGCGATCATCGATGCTGGTGCGAAGGCGATCGCGACGAGCAGCTGGTCGGTAGCGGCTGCGCAAGGGTTTAACGATGGTGAAGACCTTCCCTTTGCTTTCGTCGAGCACATCATCGGACGGATCGTTGCCACAATTGACGCGCCGGTTAGCGTCGACTTCGAGGGCGGGTATAGCGACGATGATCAGCAATTGGCCGCAAACATCGCGAAGCTGCTCGGCCTCGGGATTATTGGGATCAATTTCGAGGATCGCGTGGTCAAGGGGAAAGGGCTCTATGATATCGATCGGCAAGCGAAGCGTATCGCCACCATTCGGCAAGCTGCCGAGCAGAAGGGCATTCCTCTTTTCATCAACGCCCGCACGGACGTTTTCCTCGGCAACGGCAATGACGTGGACGAAGCCTTGAGCCGGTCGCAAGCATACGCCACCGCCGGCGCGTCCGGCTTCTTTGTACCAGGGCTGACCGTTTCGGATCAGATTCAGCGCGTCGTCAAGGAATCGACCTTGCCCGTCAACATAATGGTCATGGAGGGCGTTCCCTCGAACGAAAAACTCGCGCAGTTGGGGGTTGCGCGCGTGAGCTACGGCGCCCTTCCCTACATCGAATTGATGGGCGCGCTCCGTCAGGACGCGAGCGCGCAGTTTTCGTGAGCCGCACTCCACCTAACAACAGATTCAGAAACCAGCGCAGGCCTGATCGTCGGTGATGGATACGCCACGGCGCATCCGCCGGGCATTGTTGACGAGCGCGCCGCGCCGGTCCTGCGCGTTGGGCAGTGCAGTCGCCATTCTCAAGACGGTCAGGTAATTTGGTTGAACCTCCATGCGTGCGGCAAGCGGGCCGCGCATCAGAATCGCATGGACCTTGGGCAGGTTATAGCAAGGCACATACATCAGCAGATGATGCTCGAGATGATGGTTGGCGAAATACGGAGCGACGAACACGCGTTCGATGAGTCCCGCCTTGGTGGTTCGTGTGTTGCGCAACGGATCATATCGTTATCCGAGATGACCGCATGCTCGGCGATGTTGCGGATGCGGATGATGACCGTCATCCACGTCATTAACCGGAGTACCCACAGCAGCGGATGAACCCGCCTGACTCCCGCTTAAGGCGGGTCAATGGCGGCCATTTACATTCAAGACCGATTGGTCCATATATACGTGATGGCACCCTCAGCCCCAATGGCGTCGGCGCGTGGCCGCCCCCGCACTTTCGACGTGGACGCCGCCGTCGAACGCGCCATGGGCGTGTTCTGGTCGCGCGGTTATCATGCCACCGCGCTCCCGGACCTTCTCCGCGCGACGAAGCTCTCGCGCGGTAGCCTTTACGCCGCCTTCGGTGACAAGCACTCGCTCTTCTTGCGCGCGCTCGATCGCTATATCGCCGATGCCTTGGCACGGATAGACATGGAGCTCGCCCCCGACAGAGAGCCGGTCGACGGGTTGCGGGCCTTCCTTGCCGGTTACATTGAGCGCACCAGCGGTGCGAATGGCCGGCGCGGATGCCTGCTGGTGGCCACAGCGATGGAATTGGCTGGCCAGGATGCTGAAGTTGGTCGTCGCGTCGCGAGCTTTTTCAAAGCCGTGGAGTCCAGAGTGACGGACGCACTGGCACGTGCCAAGACGGCCGGTAGGTTGGCCGCCGGTGTTGAACCTGCAAGTGCCGCCCGAATTCTCGTCTGTTTCGTCGAGGGGCTGCGCGTCGTCGGCAAAACGGCACCGCCACGGAGCACATCGCAAGCCAGCGCTGACGCGCTCCTCGACCGCCTCATCAGGTAAGCAACCCATGGACGTCTCCGCGAGCGGCGCGCCTATATCTAGACCGATCGGTCGTGAAAAGAATACCATGTCTTTCATTCAGATCGCGTGCGCGGTGGCCGTTCCACTGCTCTGGGGTTATCAGTTCGTGGCCATCAAAGTGGGGGTTGCGGAATTCCCGCCCCTCTTCTTTCTTGCGCTGCGCTTCCTTGTCATCGCGCTGCTGCTTATTCCATTGGTCAAAAGACCCGCGCGCCAACAATTCGGTGCCATCGCCGTTATTTCGATTTTCCTGGGTGGACTGAACTTCGGACTCTTCTATGTCGGCCTCGGCCTCGGCTCGGGAAGCATGTCGGCCGTCGCATATCAACTTGCCACGCCCTTCACAGTCCTATTGGCCTGGCCGCTGCTCGCCGAGCGGCCGTCCATCACAACGTCGGCCGGCGTAGTGCTTGCATTCGTCGGCGTCGTCGTATTGGCGGCTGGACCGGGCCTGTCGGCAAACGCGCTTCCGTTGCTGCTTGTGGCTGGGGCCGCCTTCGCGTTCGCAATGTCCAACGTGTTGACGAAGCGCTATGGCCCGTTTGATCCTTTGATGTTGATGGGGTGGTCATCGCTGTTCACCGTGCCGCAGGTCTTGTTGATGTCGCTGGTCCTGGAACACGGACAGTTGGCGAGCTTCGTCACGGCGGATGAACGTGGCTGGCTGGCACTCCTCTACACGATTTTCATCGGAGGAATTGTCGGATTTGGCCTTTGGTTCTGGCTCATCGCCCGTTGCTCCATGAGCCGCGTCGTCCCGTTCGGGCTGCTGCTTCCAGTGTTCGCCCTGATTGCGAGCGTGTTGTTCCTTGGCGACCGCATGACCCCAAAATTGATCGCGGGCGGGCTGATCACGATCTCCGGCGTCGCCCTTACACAAGTCAGATCAAGCGCCCGATCAGCTCGAACTCAGAAGTCGGATCGGCGCGACTTCATTGGCAGCAACCCATTGAGCAAACAATGATCAGGCGTACTTCAGCGCCTTGCTGGCGAGCGCGGCGCCCTCCACCAGCGCCTTGAGCTTGGCCCAGCCGATCTGCGGATGGCTGCGGCGGCCGAAGCCACAGTCGGCGCCGGCCATCACGTTCTCCTTGCCGACCAGTTGGGCGAAGCGCTGGATGCGCTGGGACACAAGCTCGGGATGCTCGACCACGTCGGTCGAGTGGGTCACCATGCCGGGCGCGATGATTTTGCCGGGCGGAAGCTTCACTGCCGCCCAGACCACGTACTCATGCTCGTGCCGGGGATTGGCGGCCTCGAACAGATAACACTGCGCCTTCACCCGGAGCATGACATCGACGATGTCGCGCATCGGGATGTCGTAGACGTGGGGACCGTGCCAGCTGCCCCAGCAGAAATGATAGCGGATCTGCTCTTCGGGAACGCCTGAGAGGGCGTGATTGAGGGCTTCAACCCGCATCAGGCAATAAGCCTTGAACGCGGCGAGCCCCATCTGGATGCCGATGCGGTCCCAGAGTGCCGGGATCCAGGCGTCATCCACCTGCAGCAGGAAGCCGGCCCGCGCGATCATCTCATATTCGGTGCGCATCGCCTCGGCGATGGCGTACACAAGCTCTTCGTCGCTCTTGTAGAACTCGTTCTTGCGGTAGGGTTCGAGGCTCGCCGGCGCCGTCGTGGTGAGGAACGCATCCTGCGACGGATGCCCGCCGAGCGCAGCGCGGAACGTGTCAATCTCACGCTGCATCGCGTCCTGCCCCCGATAGGTGATCGGTCCGGTGCAAGCAAAGAACGAGGCGCCGCGCGAGAGATCCTCATTTGGCCGATAGAACAGCGTGCCGCGTTCGGTCGCATATTTGTAGAAGGCGGCGAACTCCTCGCGGTCGCGTCCCTGTGTAAACACCGTTGAGGAGACCTGGCGCGGCTCACAGCCAGTGAGCCGCCCTTCCGCGTAGCGCAACCAGTCGCCGTGTTTGGTGAACTCACCTTCGTTGATGATATCGAGCCCGACCTCGCGCTGCCGTTTGACAGCATCCGCCACGAGAGCCGCGAGCTTAACGTCATGATCCGGCGCATCAGGATCGAGGACCACGAAATCCGGCAGGCTGCCGACGTGGGTGGTGAGAATTTTCTCGCTGCTCCGGCGCATCTCTAACTCTCCTCGAACTCGTTTACGACCCTCGTCCGGAGGAGTTTGGTCCCGCAGGGACCAAACGTCTCGAAGGACGGCCGCAAGCGAGGCCCTTGATTTTGGCCATCCTTCGAGACGCATGTGCGCTCAAGCGCACATGCTCCTCAGGATGAGGTCTGAATGTGTGGCACGCGGACGTGCAACGAACACAGTCCTCGTCCTGAGGAACTCGCGCGCACGGCGCGCGAGTGTCTCGAAGGACGGCCGCAAGCGAGTGCCGTCGTCACTTCAACCCCAGCAGCTGCGCGGCGTTTTCCTTGAGGATAAGCGGCCGCACCTCGGGACGGATGTCGATCTTCTCAAAGTCAGCGAGCCAGCGGTCAGGCGTGAGCGCTGGATAGTCCGAGCCGAACAACACCTTTTTCCGGATCAGCGTGTTGGCATAATGAACCAGGATCGGCGGGAAGTACTTCGGCGACCAGCCGGACAGGTCGATGTAGACGTTCGGCTTGTGCTGGCAGACCGCGAGCGCCTCCTCCTGCCACGGGAAGGACGGATGCGCGATGATGATCTTCATCTCCGGAAAGTCGACTGCCACGTCGTCGATATGCATCGGGTTTGAGTATTTGAGGCGAATGCCATTACCGCCCGGCATTCCCGAGCCGACACCGGTCTGCCCGCTGTGGAAGAGCGCAATCGCCCCCTCCTCGGCAATCGCCTCGTAGAGCACGTAGGCGCTGGGGTCATTGGGGAAGAAGCCCTGGGTCGAGGGGTGGAACTTGAATCCCTTGACGCCGAAGTCGCGCACCAGCCGGCGCGCTTCCTTGGCGCCCGCCCGCCCCTTGGCTGGATCGATGCTGCCGAAGGCGATCATGATGTCGCTATTCTCGGCGGCGACCTTGGCGACCTCTTCGTTGGGATAGCGGCGGTGCCCGCTTTCCTTCTCGCTATCGACGGTGAAAATGACGCAGCCGATCTTGCGCTCGCGATAGTAGGCGGCAATTGCCGGCGTCGTCAGCTCGTCACCCTTCTGGCCGAAATAGGCCCGCATGGCAGCGCGCTGCGCGTTTTCCTCCGGGTCAGCCGCTTCCGGCGGCGTATGCGCGTGCGTATGGATGTCGATTGCGACCAGGGAATTGAGATCCCACATTCTTCTGCGTCCTCCAGCTAAACGCTTGCCTTGTCGCATGTTCTGCGCCGGTCTGCCATACGATCCGCTGGTATCGCGCCGCCAAAAATCGGTGTAGCTTGCGCCCAAACCGAGACACGAGAGGAGCCCCAATGAGCCAGGCGGCCATGACCCTGTCCGAGCGCGCGGACGAGCTCGAAGAGCAGATGATGCACGAGCTCAACGAGAAGATCGCCACCAAGTCCGTGTTGTTCGGCATGGCCGACGGCAAGGTCGAAATCCAGAACGGCAACGACCTGCTGGCCAAGAACCCCGGCAAATATTTTCTGATGGGCGCCGACAAGCGGCTGCCGGCGATGCCGGACAGGCCGACCTTGATCGATTTCTTCAAGCTCCGGTTTGCCTCCACCGCGCACCTGCTGCAGAGCGCCAAGCATGCAATGCGCAACGGGCTTTCGGAAAAGACCATCCTGGCTTGCCTGCTGCACGATATCGGCGTGGTCAGCTTCATCCGCTGCGACCACGGCTACTGGGGGGCGCAAATGATTGAGCCCTACGTGGACGAGGAAGTGAGCTGGGCCATCCGCATGCATCAGTGCCTGCGGTTCTTCCCAGATGAATCCGTGAACTACAAATATCCGGATCAGTACATCAAGCTGTTCGGGCCGGACTACGAGCCGGAGCCCTATATCCAGGAGGAATACAAACGCGCCCGCGGTCACAAGTGGTACATGACGTCGCGCATGATCACGGTGAACGATATCTACTCGTTCGACCCGAACGCCAAAGTCGAGCTCGAGGAATTCACCGACATCATCGGCCGCAATTTCCGCCAGCCCAAGGAAGGGCTGGGCTGGGACAACACGCCCGCCTCGCATATGTGGCGCACCCTCAACTGGCCGACCCGGTTCCTGTAAGCCCTATGATCACCCGCGACCGCCTGCGCGCCGGCATCTTCCTGCCGCCGTTCCATCCCAATGACGAGGACCCCTCGCTCTGTTTTGAGCGCGATTTCGAGCTGATCCAGTTTCTCGATCAGCTCGGCTATGACGAGGCCTGGATCGGCGAGCACCACTCGGGCGGCTATGAGACGTACGGCTCGCCCGAGTTGTTTATTGCCGCGGCGGCGGAGCGCACGCGGCGCATCCGGCTCGGAACCGGGGTGATTTCGCTTCCCTACCATAATCCGTTCATGGTGGCCGACCGGCTGGTGCAGCTCGACTACCAGACGCGCGGCCGGGCCATGTTCGGCTTCGGGCCCGGGCTTTTGACGTCCGACGCCATGATGCTCAACATCAATCCCGACCAGCAGCGCGACCGCCTGGCCGAGGGCCTGGATATCATCGTGCGTCTCCTCGCCGGCGAGGCGGTCAGCGCCAAGAGCGAGTGGTTCGAGCTCCGCGAAGCCCGGCTCCAACTCAAGCCATTCACGCGGCCGCGCCCGCACCTCGCCGTGGCAAGCGCGATCACGCCGTCGGGCGGCAAGCTCGCCGGCAAACACGGCCTCGGCATGCTCTGCGTCGCTGCCTCAAGCCCGGCTGGCTATGACGTGCTCGACACCAACTGGCGCATCGCCAACGAGATCGCGGCGCAGCGCGGCGCCCAGATGGACCCCAGCGACCTGCGGCTGATGGCGCCGATCCACGTGGCTGAGACCCGCGAGCAGGCGGTCGCCAACGTGCAGTGGGGCTTCGAGAAGTTCCTGCGCTATTCCTATTCGCTGCGCGCCGAAGGCCCGGTCGCCATCGGGCTGCCGACGGCGATCAACATGGACAATATCGAGGAGCTCAACCGCACCGGCAAAGCCTCGATCGGTACCCCCGACGACGCGGTGGCGATGCTGGAGCGCTTCTGGCAAAAAACCGGCGGTTTCGGCTGCATGCTGATCCTCGCCCACAACTGGGCGAATTTCGAAGCGACCAAGAAGTCCTACGAGATGTTCATGCGGTACGTGCTGCCGAAATTCGCCGGCCGCAACGAGGCGCGCGAAGGCTCGCTGACCTGGATCCGCGGCCACCGCGAGGAGTTCAGCAGCGCGGGCAAAGCCGCGGCCCTAAAAGTGGTGAATGCCTACCTGGCCGAACAGGCGGCCAAGACAAAGCCGGAAGCGGCGGAATAGCGCCGCCCCCCCCGACGTCGCTCGCGGCGCGTGGGATTGCGCCGAAGGAGAGCATCGACGATTAGATGTCCTCGCAGAAGTGCTAGCCAGACGAACGCGGTAGGAATACGCTGTTTTGTGGCGTCCAGAGCGAGTGTGCCCAGACGAGCTGACTAATGCGAGCAAATTGCGCCTTGCTCCTTGCCGGAGTTGCCCTTTACGCGAGCCATGCCGTTGCCGCGCCAAAGATGCTTACGGCTGAATGCCACGAAGTGGACCATGTGCGGACGTGCCTTGGCCCAGGCGAGGCGCCATGGTCTGCAGAACGCCCACGCAAAGTTTTACCGTTACCGGCTGGCCCTCCTCCATCACAACCGATAGCTCCGCCTGCGCCGGAGGTTGCAGCGGTTCCTCCACCTCCCGCGGCCCCTTCGGTTGCACCGGTGGGGGTCGCCCCTATTCCACAATATCAGACGTCACCACAGCCAGATAACAGGATCAGGCAGCGCTTCTTGTTCAGGTTTGGACCGTTCAAATTCGTGACGCCACCAATCGTGGTGGGAAGGTACAATTGATAAGCGGAAGGTGCCACTCGGCGTATTGGCCCGCGGTGGGATTGCGCCCGTGACATAAAGACATATATAGTCTTTTTATTATTATGCAATAACCGTGTGGCCCCCC
>JAFAXD010000110.1 GCA_019241285.1 Xanthobacteraceae bacterium
CGGCGCCCAGCAGCTGCTCTCGCGCAATGGAGGTTTCGCCCAGATCGAGGCGCGCGAGGACGCGGCCGCAGCATTGGTGGCCGATCGGATGGCGAGCTTCGGTTGGCGGTTCCTGGAGCGCTACGGGCTCGACTTGCGGTTTGAGAAGCTTTGAGCCCAAAATTGCGCGCCCGGATTTCGCTGACGTCCCATCCGAGCTACACATATTTCAGTCAAGCGCCGGAGGGGCTGTGTCATCCAATTTGTCTGACGACCTGCACGCGGGAGCGCTCGTCTATCATCGGCTGCCGCGCCCCGGAAAACTGGAAATCCAGGCGACCAAGCCCCTGGGCAACCAGCGCGACCTGGCACTTGCCTATTCGCCCGGAGTAGCAGCCGCCTGCATGGCGATCGCCGCGGAGCCGGCGACCGCCGCTGAGCTCACCTCGCGCGCCAATCTGGTCGCCGTGGTCTCCAATGGGACGGCCGTGCTGGGGCTGGGCAACATCGGGCCGCTGGCCGGCAAGCCGGTGATGGAGGGCAAAGCCGTCCTGTTCAAGAAATTCGCCGGCATCGATGTGTTCGACATTGAAGTGGCGGCGAACGATCCGAATCGGCTGGTCGATGTCGTAGCGGCACTCGAGCCGACGTTCGGAGGCATCAACCTGGAGGATATCAAAGCGCCCGAGTGCTTCGAGGTCGAGGCGAAGCTGCGCGAGCGCATGAAAATTCCCGTGTTCCACGACGACCAGCATGGCACCGCCATCATCGTCGCTGCGGCGGTGCGCAACGCACTGGAGCTTGCCGGTAAGCGAATCGAAGAGGCAAAGCTCGTGGCCTCCGGCGCAGGTGCTGCGGCGCTTGCCTGTCTCAATCTCTTGGTCGCCTTCGGGCTGCGACGCGAGAACATTTTTGTCACCGACATCGATGGTGTCGTTTACGAAGGCCGGCCCACGGCCATGGATCGCTGGAAGAGCGTCTATGCGCGTAAAACCGACAAGCGGACCCTGGCAGAGGTGATCGGCGGGACTGATATTTTCCTTGGCCTGTCGGCCGGCGGCGTTCTCGAGCCGGAGATGGCCAAGCAGATGGCGCCACGGCCGCTGATCCTGGCCCTGGCAAACCCGGACCCGGAGATCGATCCCGCGGCAGCTTTGGCCGTGCGGCCCGATGCCATGATCTGCACCGGTCGCTCCGACTATCCCAATCAGGTCAACAACGTTCTTTGCTTCCCATATATTTTTCGCGGCGCTCTCGACGTCGGCGCCACCGCAATCAATGAGGAGATGAAGCGCGCCGCGGTCGAGGCGATCGCTGGTTTGGCGCGCGAGGCTCCTTCGGATGTGGCAGCGCGCGCCTATGGGGGTGAGGTCAGCACTTTCGGGCCCGGATCGCTCATTCCTAATCCGTTCGATCCTCGGCTGATTCTGCGAATCGCCCCGGCTGTCGCCAAGGCTGCGATGGACTCCGGCGTGGCCACCCGGCCGATCGCGGACTTTGCCCCCTATCAGGACCGGCTTAACGAATTCGTGTTCCGCTCCGGCTTCATCATGAAGCCCGTCTTCGCGCAGGCAAAGACAGCGCCTAAGCGCGTTGTCTACGCCGAGGGCGAGGATGAGCGCGTGCTGCGCGCGACCCAGGCGGTGGCGGAAGAAGGACTTGCCCATCCGATCCTGATCGGTCGGCCCGCGGTGATCGAAGCACGCCTGGAACGTTTTGGTCTGGCAATCCGACCGGGGCGCGACTTCACGTTGATCAATCCGGACGATGATTCGCGCTATCGGCTCTACAGCCAAACTTATGCGGAACTCGCCGGGCGCAAAGGCATCACCCCCGATGCGGCGCGCACGGTGCTGCGTACCGACGCGACGGTGATCGGGGCCCTCATGGTGCAGCGTGGGGATGCGGATGCGTTGCTCTGCGGGGTCGAGGGGCGGTTCAGGACGCACCTGCGGCATATCCGCGATATCATCGGCTATGCGCCCGGCGTGGAGGACTTTGCGGCACTATCGCTCGTGATCACCCCGAAAGGCGCCTATTTCCTGGCCGACACCGAAGTGCGGACCGATCCGACGGCTACCGAAATCGCCGAAATGGCCGTGCTGGCTGCGAGGCACGTCCGGCGCTTCGGTCTCGAGCCCAAGATTGCGCTCTTGTCCCATTCCGATTTCGGCAGCTTCGATACCCAGTCGGCGCGCAAGATGCGTGCCGCCACCGCGCTGCTTGCGGCTCAGCACCCTGAGCTTGAGATCGACGGTGAGATGCACGGCGACACCGCGCTCGACCCCGCCCTGCGCGAGCGCGTGTTCCCTTATGCGCGGCTGAAGGGCCGCGCCAATGTGCTGATCATGCCGACGCTCGATGCTGCCAACATCACCTATCAGCTGATCAAAGCCATTGCCGACGCGTTACCCGTCGGTCCGATCCTGATCGGCTCGGCCAAGCCGGCGCATATCCTCAGTCAGTCGGTCACCGCACGCGGCATTGTCAACATGACCGCGGTCGCAGTGGTTGAAGCACAGGATCGCCACCGCGACGGTGTTGCGGAAGCCATCGCATCCGAGCTTGCTGAGCGTTCGTTATAGATCAGATCGCCAGCGTTCCGGCCTTTGCGGCGGCGTAGCGTTCGCCGATCTTGTTCCAGTTCACAACGTTCCACCACGCCTTGAGGTAGTCGGCACGGCGGTTCTGATAAGTGAGATAATAGGCGTGCTCCCAAACGTCGTTACCGAACAGAACGCGCTTGCCCTCCATGATCGGCGTGTCCTGATTAGGCCGCGTTTCGAGCGTGAGCTTGCCGTCTGGCGTAACACTGACCATCACCCAGCCTGATCCGAACACTTTTAGTCCGGCATCGTTGAAGCGCGATTTGAGCGTGTCTACACCGCCGAGATCGCGGGTAATGGCAGCAAACAACTCGCCCTCAGGCTCACCGCCATTCGGACCCATGACCTCCCAGAACATGGAATGGTTCGCATGGCCACCGGCGTTATTGCGCACCGTGGTTCGGATAGCCTCCGGCATTTCGTTGAGCTTGGCGAGAATCTCCTGCAACGGCATCGCCGCAACGTTGGGATAGTCCTTCACCGCGTTGTTCAGATTGGTGACATAGGCCTGATGGTGGCGATCGTGATGAATCTCCATCGTCTTGGCATCGATGTTGGGCTCAAACACGTTCGTGGCATAGGGGAGGGGCGGCAACGTAAACGGCCCCGTTGCTTGTGCCCGCGCGAAGCGCGGCAGGCCGGCCGTGGCAGCGATGGTTGCGGCGGCCGCCAGCAGGGTGCGGCGATTGAGGGCCATGTTGGTTCTCCCGTGAGGTTTAGGCCGAGAGGCTGTGGTTGCTCGCTTGGACGGGCGGATATCAACCCCAGGTGCCCGGTCGAGGCAAGCCACAAGCACGCGAGCAGCGGCGACCGCCGATGCGCGAGGATCAGCGCCGCGTAGAAATTCCCATGCGGTATTGCACCTCGGCCGGCACCCCATAGTCGCGCATCACCTGACGACTGTCGCGCAGTCCACAGGCCTCGCGCTGCACCATGAAGTACCAAAGCGCCTCGCCGGCGTCCGCGACCAGTGCTCGCCGTTCGCGCAGACGCGCGTCCGAATCCTCTACCCCGTCCTGATCAAACCGTGCCAGGGCCCCAAGCGCGCGTTCCAGCTGACGGCCGAGGCGCCCGAGCGCCGCTGCCTTCTCCTGGACGATCTCGTAGTCCAGGGCGGCGGCCGGAGTTTTGTCCAAGCGGGACTTCGGTTCCGCGGTCATGCGAGTTCAATATATGCGGCTACGTTGGACGATAGCAGCGCAATTGCAAACGCACGACCGGCCAGCGAGGTCGCTACTGGATCTCGTGCACCACGTCCGACGTCGGGCGCTGGCTGACCGTCGGGAGTTTCTGGTCTTCACGCAGCTGCTCGTCATACTCGGGCAGCGTCTTCAATGTGTCCTTGGCGGTTACGAACACGACCTTGTAGCCATTGGCCTTGAGCTGATCGAGCAGGGTAGCGATGGCTTCCGCCGTTGGCCGCTGGAAGTCATGCATCAGGATGATGCCCTTGCCGTTCTTCTTGAGCTTGTCCATGACCGATTTGATGACCTGATCGGGCTTGCGCATCTTGAAATCGAACGAGTCCAGGTCGGTCGAGACTATCCCGATGTTTCGCTCGCCCAAATAGGTGACCATTTCGGGCGGATGCTTCAGGGCCGGGAAGCGGAAGAACGGCGCGACTGGCGCACCCTCCAGCGCCCAAGCGACCGCGCTGATGCCCTTCTCGATCTCCGCCTTGGCCTCATCGGGCGACTTCTTGGAGAGGTCGGCATGCGACCAGGTGTGCGAGCCGATCGTGTGCCCCGCGGCGGCAACCTGGCGGAGGATCTCCGGGTAGTAGGTCGCGTGCTTGCCGATCGGGAAGAAGATGGCCTTGGTGCAGTGGTGTGCAAGGGCGGCCAGCACCGCGGGCGTATGGTTCGGCCAGGGTCCATCATCAAACGTGAGCACGACTTCGCCGGGTTTCAGGAAGTCGTGTTGTTTGAAGTGCTCGAAACCAAAACCTGGTCCGCCCGTCGTGTCGATCTGCACCGTGCGCGCGATTCCCAGGGCGTCGGGGTTGCCGGGGCAGGAGGCTGGCTGCGGTGCCGGGGGGGCTGCCGGCGCGGAAGGCGCGGGCGTCGGCGTGGCGGCAGTGGCCGGTCCCGCCGCAAGAGTGATCCCAGCGGGTGCCGCCGGGGTGCTCTCCAGGGGCGCGGCAGTTGAGGTCACGGCTGCCGCAGCCGTCGATACCGGCGCAATGCTCGCAACCGTCGACACCGGGTCAGCCGGCGGAACCGGCTTGGGAGCCGCGGCCGGCTTAGGTATAGCCGCATTGGCTGCGACCGTGCTGGGCGGGCTCAATGCATTCATCCTGGTCAGCGCAACCGCCGCCAGAACCGAGAACACCACGATGGCACAGGCAATGATGAGGCGCATCTCAAACCTCCCGGGGCATTCACCCGCCAACATCGTAAAACAAGAGGGACTGCTCCGCTACCAACTGTAGGGATTGTGGCTAACGTTTGGCGTCGATGTTGTATTTTTGCCGCACACATGAACAAATTCCTGCATTATGTTACCGTGCAGGCTTCTACGACAACCCGCGTCTTCAGTAGGGCTAAGTGCACTGGTCGCTCTTAACGGCTCGGTGCTAACGCGGATTCGTCGACGCGATCGGGCCAAACCTGCGTCGCTTGAAGGTCGGCAGCGCATTGGCTTCACACCCAGAGCGTTGCGATGACTCGATCGAATACTGCTCGCGCTGGGTCGAATCTGCTCAATGCTCGCCCAGACCTTTCCTGCGTGTTACCACCGGCCACATCCGTTCGCATATCGGCTGTTTTGATGAGTCCCGACCAACCTCGCCTGACGATCGTTACCCCGAGCAAAAACGGTGCCCGATATTTGGTCGAGGCAATAGAAAGCGTGCGGCGACAACGATACCCAAATCTTGAGCACATCGTGGTCGACGCTTGCTCGACTGACGGTACCTTGGAGTTGCTTGCCCGCTACCCAGAC
>JAFAXD010000229.1 GCA_019241285.1 Xanthobacteraceae bacterium
CACCATCGCCACCATGGCGCGCATTCCGCCAAAGACGGTCTCCAAGGACGATGCCGAAGTGCTGGTGCATCTCGAAGAGACGCTCAAGCGCGTCGTCTACGGCCAGGACAAGCCGATCGAGGCGCTCGCCGCGTCGATCAAGCTCGCGCGCGCCGGCTTGCGCGAGCCGGAGAAGCCGATCGGCAGCTATCTGTTCTCGGGCCCCACCGGCGTCGGCAAAACCGAGGTAGCCAAGCAACTCGCCGCCACGTTAGGCGTCGAATTGATCCGA
This sequence comes from Xanthobacteraceae bacterium, assembly GCA_019241285.1. Taxonomy (GTDB): domain Bacteria; phylum Pseudomonadota; class Alphaproteobacteria; order Rhizobiales; family Xanthobacteraceae; genus JAFAXD01. The sequence continues at coordinate 272 of JAFAXD010000229.1, forward strand.
TTCGACATGTCGGAATACATGGAGCGTCACACCATATCGCGTCTGATCGGGGCGCCTCCCGGTTATGTCGGCTTTGACCAGGGCGGGTTGCTCACCGACAGCATCGACCAGCACCCGCACAGCGTGCTGCTGCTGGACGAGATCGAGAAGGCGCATCCGGATCTGTTCAATGTGCTGTTGCAGATCATGGATCACGGCAAGCTCACCGATCACAACGGCAAGCAGGTCGACTTCCGCAACGTGATCCTGATCATGACCACAAACGCAGGCGCCGCGGATCTCGCCAAAGCGGCGTTCGGCTTCACGCGCACCAAGCGTGAGGGCGATGACGTCGAAGCCATCAATCGGCTGTTCGCGCCGGAGTTCCGCAACCGCCTCGACGCGATCATCACCTTCGGCCACCTGTCCAAGGAGGTCATCGCCAAGGTGGTGGAGAAGTTTGTGCTCCAGCTCGAGGCACAACTCGCCGATCGCGATGTCACCATCGAACTCTCCGAGGAAGCCGCCAACTGGCTCATCAAGCATGGCTACGACGAGCAGATGGGCGCGCGTCCGATGGCCCGCGTGATCCAGGAGCACATCAAGAAGCCGCTCGCCGACGAGGTTCTGTTCGGCAAACTCAAGGCCGGCGGTCATGTGCGCGTTATCTTGGTGACCGGCGACGGTGGACACGAGAAGCTTGGGTTCGAGTTCCTGGATGGGCCGGTTACGCCCAAGCCGGAGAAGCTACCTGAGCCGCGCAAGATGAAACGCCGGACTCCCACGCGCCGGCCGCGGCCTCCAAGTCCGCGCGGCGGCGGCGGTGGCTCACCTAACGGGCGCGGATCGGTGCCGAAAGTGCCGCTCGTCAAAGTGTAATCGGTACGCGCTGATCTCGCCTGCTCGGTCAGCGATCAAACAAAAAGGGCCATCGAATCATCGATGGCCCTTTTTTCTCGTGATGGCGTCTTGCGCGTCACACCCGCTCTGACCGGCGACGCGGCTCGGCGCTTGGCGCTTCGTGCTCCGCCTCATGCGGACGATCGCCGGCGGGCAGTTGCAGGACGGTCGCGCGCTGACCTTCATGCAGGTAGGTCACCAACACGACTTTGCCGCCCGGCAGCTCGAGCGCGTCATGATGCATGCTCGGCTGGGCTTCGTTGACGCGCCGGAACCGCGCCACTCTAGCTCCGAGCTTGCGCGGAGGGAGAATGCGGAAACCGGCTTCGCACTCGATCTCGCGCTCGAACGCGAGCTCGGTTCCCGGCTGCAGGCAGACAGCCACGTTCGGCTCGCCGACAGCGCAGAACCCGCCCGTGAGCGAGTGTGAGAATTTCGTGCTTACGAGCTTGTCGCCCACTTTTGCGGGGCGTGATGCCAAATGTTGCAGGCTATAGTCGCACATCGAAGGCACTCCTCTACGGTGCCCCCAGCACTCCCGATACGGTAGGAGAACGCCCGAGCGTGGCGATCTTATGTCATCGCCCGGCCGCCGAGGGTCCGAGGAGCAGCATTGCCGCGATGGCGGTTGCACCACACGGTATGCCGTGGGACAGCACCGCCCATGTCCGCCGTTTATACACCTTCATCCACCGGCGCTTTCGTGATCGGCGTCAAGTCGGCGGCGAAGTCGGTGTTCATCTACGTGATGTTCGGCACCTTCATCGGCTATGGGGCGCTGTGTCATGATCTTGGCTTCAGCCTTACCTGGGCGCTTGTCTCGACCGTCCTGATCTGGGCGGGCCCGGCGCAAGTCATTGTCGTGACGGCGCTGGGCTCCGGCCTGTCTGCCGGCGAGGCAGCCATTGCGGTGAGCCTGAGCGGCATACGCTTATTGCCCATGGTTGCTGCGCTGCTGCCACTCATCAGGACGAAGGCGACACGGTTCTGGCACTTGCTGCTGCCCGCGCATCTCACCGCTGTCAGCATGTGGGTCGAGAGCTTGCGCATGGCACCCGGCCTCCCGCCCGAGCGGCGGGTCGCGTTCTGCAATGGCCTCGGCCTTGGCCTCATGGCACCGACCCTGGTCGCCACCGTGGTTGGTTTCATGTTGGCGCAGCGGCTGCCGGCACTCTTTGCCGCAGCAGTTTTGTTTCTCACGCCGATGTCGTTCACGGTCTCGGTCGCGCGCAACAGCCGCGAACTGGTTGACAAGCTGGCATTCATTCTCGGACTTGCTCTCACGCCGGTGTTCGCATTGGCGAAAGTCGATCTCGCGCTGCTGATCGGCGGTGTGCTTGCTGGCACGATTGCGTTTGCGGTTCACCGGTTGCGAGAGGGCGCATGACCGCGACGGTTCGCGACCTTGGGCCGTATCTCGCCTTGGTGCTGGTCGGCTTTTTGCCCAACGAGATCTGGCGCGTCCTTGGCATCGTCATCGCGCGCGGACTTGATGAAGGCTCGGAGTTGCTGGTCTGGGTGCGCGCCGTCGCCACCGCGGTGCTTGCCGGCATCATCGCGCAACTGGTCCTGAGCCCACCTGGCGCACTCGCCACGGTGGCGCTGGTGGTGCGCGTCACCGCAGTGATCATCGGATTTGTCGCGTTTCTGATAGCGCGGCGCTCGGTATTTATTGGCGTGCTCGCCGGCGAGAGTGCGCTTGTGCTGGGGGCGTTGATTTGGCCGTGATTGTTTTATCTTCGAAGCCGAAGCGGCTTTGCCAACGCGCAAACAACGTCTTCCCGCTGATCGGAAACTTCTCATCGAGCATATTCCAGTCAAGGATGCGGTCGGCGCGGAAATGACGAAAGTCGTCGCGCAACTCGCACCAGGCATTCACCAGGGTTGATTCGGCGAAATAGGCGATCGCAAACGGCCAGATGGTGCGCTCGGTGCTGGTGCCTTTCTCGTCACCATAACCGATGCGCAACTTGCGTTCCTCCCGGATCGCAGCACGAATAGCCGCCAGATCAGCAACAGGAGGCGATGGCGCACCACGGCGCGAGACGACGAACGGCGGTTCGGTGAGGTGCGCGCGCAACGCATCCGGCACCGCGACGGTTACTTTTGACAACACCGTCTCGGCTGCGGCTTGCAGTCCCGCATCGCCGGTGCGGCGGAGCATGCGCATGGCAACGGCGATGGCTTCAATTTCCTCCGTACTGAACATCAGGGGCGGGAGATCGAAACCGCGGCGTAGCATGTAGCCGATGCCGGCTGCGCCCTCGATCGGTACGCGCCGCGCCTGCAGCGTGGCGACGTCGCGATAGACCGTCCGCACCGTCACTTCGAGGTGTTTGGCCATTGTTTCAGCGGTGATCGGTCCCTTGGCGGTGCGGAGGACCTGGATAATGTCGAACAAACGGTCAGCGCGGCGCATGGCAACTCTCTTTGGGGCTCAGGCTATACTCCTGACAGAAGGCTGTCAGTAGGGGAACGCTACCTTCCGGTAACAGGAAGGGACAGGTCTCCCCATGAACCATCACCCCCATGCCATCCTCGCGCCCGCGCGCAGCGCGCGGCGCGCTCGTCGTAAATCGGTTGTGCTGTTGACCCTGTGTCTTGGCGTGCTGGTCGCTCAGGTCGATACGTCCGTCGTTAACCTTGCAATGCAGCCGATTGGCAGCGCGTTCGGCGCGTCGGTCACCCAGCTGCAGTGGGTCCTCGACGCCTACAATCTGGTCTACGCGACACTGCTGTTGACGGGGGGGTTGGTTGCCGATCTCTACGGCCGGCGACTGGCCTTTCAACTCGGCGCGGCCGTTCTGTTGATCGCGTCACTTGGCTGCGCCTTTGCCCCCTCCGTCGATTTCCTGATCGCAGGCCGCGCGGTTGCGGGTCTCGGCTCGGCGTTGCTGCTACCGGCGTCGCTCGCGATCGTGCGTGTCGTCTTTACGGACCAGGCCGAGCGCCGGCGTGCGCTGGGCGTTTGGGCAAGCTGCAACGGCCTTGCTTTCGTGATCGGGCCGACGCTGGGCGGGTTCTGCATCGCATGGTTTGGCTGGCCCAGTGTGTTTCTGCTCGTCGTACCGCTCGCGCTCGCCGCCTTCGTGCTCGCGACGATGATCGTGCCCGAATCCTCGGATCCCGCGGATCGCCATGAGGATTTCCCGGGTCAGATCCTCGGCGCCATCGTTCTCGGTGGGCTCGTCTATGTCGGCATTGCTGGACTTGGTGGCGACGGCGCGTCGCTTCTGGCGCTGCTCCTATCCGCCATTGCGTTCCCCTTGTTCCTGCTCGTCGAGGATCGCGCCCAAGCGAGCGCGCTGGTGCCGCTTGATTTGTTTCAAAACCGCTCCTTCTGTGGCGCGATCGTTGCCACCGCGTCGATGACGTTCGGCGTCTATGGGGTGATCTTTCTCGTGCCTCTGGTCTGGCAGTCGTCGGGTTTCCTGTTCCCGCAGACGGCAGGTCTCGCCCTCGTCCCATGCGCACTCGCGTTTTTCCTGATCGCGCCGCGGTCGGGTCACATGGCGCAGCACGTTGGCGTGCGCGTCATGACCGCCGGCGGCACCGCCGTGATCGCGTGTGGCCTCTTGGTTTTGGCTGCCACGCAAGGCGGTCGGCCGTTTATGGTCGCGCAAATCGGGCTGGTACTCGCGGGCATCGGCATGGGCCTCAATACTGGTCCGCTGATGTCGGTTGCGGTTGATGCGGTGAGCGCGGCACGTTCGGGCACGGCGTCGGCGTTGATCAACGTCGCCCGCATGACGGGGGCCGCGCTCGGCGTGGCGTTCCTCGGAACTGCGTTTGCCATGTGGCACGGCGGCGCCGAGGGCCTACGCACCGCGATGCTGATCGGTGCTGCCGTGCAGTTTGGCGGCGCGATGGTGGCGTGGGTTACGATTTGGTAGATCTTGCCGATCAGGACGTGCGTCGTTCCGCTTACTTGGTCTTCTGGATCTTCGTGACCGTAATCTGACCGTTGACGCTGTCCGCATCGAACTTGATCTTATCCCCCGGCGTCACGGTCTTGAGCATGGCTGGATCCTGGACCGGATAGATCATGGTCATCGGATCATCCATGTCGAATTTTTTGAATGGCCCGTGTTTGATCGTGATTTTTCCTGCCGCGACATCGACCTTCGTGACCTGACCGTCGACCAACGGCGATTGAGCGACCACCTGTACCGGCGTGGCGAGGAGCACTAGACCCGCCAGCACCAAACCAATCTTTCGCATCGGATATTTCCTCTCGTTAGAACCGCGTCATTTCACAACAACAGTCCCGACCATTCCGTATTCACGATGGTCTGGAATGAGACAGGCAAATTCGAACTCACCAGGCTTGGTAAATGCCCACAAGAGCTCGGCGGTTTCCGAACGCGGCACCCGCTTTGCGTTCGGGTCATCGTGTTCCATGTCGGGGAATTTCTTCATGAGCTCCTCGTGCTTGCGGTTCTCTTCGGGCGTCGCCAACACGAATTCATGACTTTCGGTTCCCACATTTCGCAGAACAAATCGAATTTGCTCGCCTCGATGGACCTCAATTCGCGACGGCTCGAATTCCATTTCGCGCATCGAAATCGACACGGTTCGTGCTGGTTTCTGCGGGTCACCTGGCTCGCCGGCCGAGAAGTGCAAATGCGCTTCATGGGCTTGCCCGTGTCCGAGATGACTCAGGGCTGCAGTCAAGGCGATGGCTGACAGCACCCTCGTGGCGCGGAGAATGCGCGTGGGCATTGAATATCTCCTCCTCTTGTTGCTGACTCAGGATTTCGATTTTGGCGATTGCTTTGCGGGAGCCGGCGTGGGCCCCTCGACTTCATAGGCTACCGTGCCGGACGGATGCTTGTAGGGGCCAGGATCCTTGTAGTCGTTCGCTGCCAACCCCTCGCGTATCTTGATGACCGTGAACATGCCGCCCATCTCCAACGGTCCGAATGGTCCGAACCCGGTCATCATGGGCAGCGTGTTGTCGGGGAGGGGCATCTGCATCTGCGCCATCGGTGCCGTCCCTTCCGATCCCATCGGCATGTAGTCCGGCACGAGGCGCCGCACGTCGCCGGCCAGCGGTCGTTGATTGACGCCGATCATGTTGCGCACGTTGTGTCCCATGGCATTCATGGCGTGATGCGTCTTGTGGCAATGCAAGGCCCAGTCACCCGGATTGTCGGCGAGGAAGTCGACCGCCCGGATCGAGCCGACCGGAACATCCACGGTCGCTTCCGGCCATTGCGCGCTTTCCGGAACCCAGCCGCCATCTGTACAGCTCACCGCGAACGTATGGCCGTGGATGTGAATTGGATGATTGGTCATGGTCAGGTTGCCGATACGAATGCGAACGCGGTCGCCGAGGCGGACTGGCATCGGATCGATTCCTGGAAAGACTCGGCTGTTCCAGGTCCACATGTTGAAGTCGGTCATTTCCGAGACCTTGGGCAGATAGGTGCCGGGATCGATGGCGTAGGCGCTCATGATGACCACGAAATCCCGATCGACCCGGCGAAACTTGGGATCGCGCGGATGCACCACGAACATGCCCATCATGCCCATGGCCATCTGCACCATCTCGTCGGAGTGCGGGTGATACATGAAGCTCCCGCTTTTCTTCAGTTCGAACTCGTAGACGAAAGTTTTGCCTGGTTTGATATGCGGCTGCGTTAGTCCGCCGACACCGTCCATCCCGTTGGGAAGGATGAGCCCGTGCCAGTGCACGGTCGTGTGCTCGGGTAATTTGTTGGTGACGAAGATGCGAACCTTGTCGCCTTCGACCGCTTCGATGGTGGGGCCGGGTGCCTGGCCGTTATAGCCCCACAGGTTCGCCTTCATGCCGGGTGCGAATTCGCGCACGACCGGTTCGGCAACCAGATGGAATTCCTTGACGTCGCCATTCATCCGCCAGGGGAGGGTCCATCCATTGAGCGTTGCGACGGGCTGATAGTCCGGACCGCTACTGGGAACCACAGGCGGCTGCATGGCGGTCGTGCGCGTCGTTGGTGCTTCAGGAATTCCAGCGGCTTGGATGCGCCCGCTGACAACGGCGGCGCCGGTCAAAACGGCGGCCGAGCTCACAAATCCGCGACGTGACATCATGTCAGAAACTCCCTGTAAATCGTCATTGATCCCCAGCCGGGGTGTCCAACGTGGCTCTCGGCTCGTCGCGCTTCGCGCCGACGACCCCGCCACCCATGACAGATGTGTTCAGATCAACGGTGGCAAGCCAGAATGCGCGCTGCGCGTCGATTGCCGCGAGATTGATGCTGATGCGCTGACGGGCTTCTACGAGCAGCGCGAACACGTCGATCAGCATGGCGTTGTAGCGGAGCAGCGTTTCGTCCGAGATGATCTTGCGCAACGGTAGGACCTCGCGCCGGTAGTGCATGGCGATATCGTAGCTCGACCGATAGGTCCGGTAAGCGTCGCGCGCTTCGGACCGAACCGTCACGGCACGATCGAGCAGGCGATTGACGGAACGCATGTAATTGGCTTCGGCTTCGCGTAGGCGCACTTCACCGAAATCAAACAGCGGCACCTGCAATTGCATCGCAAATCCCGGCTCCCGCAACGTTTGTCCCAGCTGTTTGTCGATGATGGTTTTGTCTGCAGGGCCCGCGTCGAAAATGCTGATGAAGCGCGTCGCCTTGGTCAGGCCGTATGACCGGGCCAGCGCTTCAGTTTCCAAGCGCGAGATCTGCAGGTCGACGCGACGCCCGACCGCTTCAAGTTCAATGCCGGCGAGGTTCTTCGCATGCGCCGGGAGTGGTGGCAGCGACGTCGGAAGTTTGAATTTCAGGTCGTCGCCCCACAGCCCCATCAGGCGCACGAGTGCCTCGCGCTCGCTCGCGGCGACCTCGCGGGCTGTCGCAAGCTGAGCGGTGACCTCGGCGTAGAACGCCTGTTCCCGCGCCTGGTCGAGCTTGTTCATTGCGCCGGTCTCGCCGAGGCCATGCGCGAATTTGGCGGATGTCTCGGCGGCGGCCTGAGTCTGCATCAGATAATCGACGAATTCACGCGCGGCGACGGCGCGGTAATAGGCGCGCCGCGTTTGCGCGGCGATACGCAACGTGTCGTCCGCGGCGCGCAGCTGCGCTTGATGAAAGCGCGTCGTTGCAATCTCCGAGGCGGCGGGTAGCGCCGCCAGCGCGATCACGTCGATGACTAGCTGACGCTCGATCTCGGTTTCCACCGAGCCCGAGACCCGGAACAGTGAGAACGTCGGACTAGGCGGGAGACTGGCGCCGACCCGGTGCGCTTCAGCGATTGCGAGCTCGTTGTAGGATGCCTGCAGGCCGCGATTGTTCAGCAACGCAATCTGCACCGCCGCATTCGCAGTCAGTGGTTGGCCGAGCAGCCGGGCAACGACAGTGTGCGCTTCGTGTGCCTCTTCCGGGTTGCGGATTGCCGCGGCGTCCTTGCCGATGTCCTGGGCGGCAATGTCGGAGACGGCGTTCATGCCGCTGTCGGGCGAGAACCATGCGCAGCCGGACAGCAGGAGAGCCAACATCAGCAGTAAACAGGCCCGAAGCCGCGCCGAGCCAAGGCATACCTGAGCCAAAATATCCATGCAGGTGGGTGACCGCATAGGGCTTCCTACGGTCGAAGCTTAGAGGTTGATGACTGATCGGCGCTCGGCTCGCCCGCCGCAGCGGGCGCCGTCGGGCGCAGGCTCGTGTACGGGCCAACTCCGGACCGGTAGTCGGTCCGCGGCGCATCACTGTTCGGATTGGCCGGGTCGCGACCCGCGAGTGGTGCCGGCAGCGGCGGCGCACAGCCGGCCAGGCCCAGCACGATCGCAAGCGCGCGGCTGTACCGTTTGAGATGAGCGCTTGCACAGGCCGCTCGCGCAGCCATGCGAATAGCCCCAGACAGGGTTTGCACGACATCCTCGCTGTCGAAATTACAATGCGGGCGCGGCGGCGCTCAGCCGCAACGCACGCGGGTTCAAATCGACAGGCGGGCGATCGGTGGCTTGTAGAGGCGGTCTGGAGTGCGGTCCGCGAATTGGCGCGCGTGCTCGACAAACGTGCGAGCGCGCACTGAAACGGGAGCTGCCACCTCGGTCAGAACGGGCGGCAGAACATTCGTGAACGCCAGACCGCAGCACTGCACATCGGCTTTTTTGCTGTGGTCCGGGGGTGCCTGGCGTTCGGGTGCCATTGAATGCTGGTGCCCGACGTGGTCATGCACGGCCGTATGGGCGTGCGCCTGCATATGGACTGTCGCCGCGCCATGATCGTCCTCGATCAGGCAATGGACCGCGTGCGAGCCGTCGCCAAACGCGAATACAACGGTGGGCGCAAGGACGCACAGCGCATAGGCGGCCGCGAGCGTCGTCGCCCCCCACCGCCGCATGCGCCTGGTCAAAAGCCTCAGCATCCCAGCCGCATGTTGGGCGGGGGGAGCCGAATCGTCAACCGGGCGCGGTGTCGCTTCATCACTGTGCGGAGTGATCGCCCATCGAACGGTGCCTATCGCTGTCAGCGCCTTGAACGGGAGACGTGTCCGAGGTTACTAACGGGGTTTCGCAGAGCCGATGATTCTCGTCGCAGCGGAGGCGGCCATGACACTTCCTTCCGAAGCCCAACGGCCGATGGTCTCGGACGAGACGCTCGTCCTCGTCGTGTACGTGCTCTACTGCGTCGGATATTTCACCGGTGTTTCGGCGCTGATCGGCGTCATCATTGCGCACATGAAGGTCGGCGATGCCGACCCGGTGCTGCAGTCGCACTACCGGTTCCAGATCAGGACTTTCTGGATCGGATTTGTGTACCTCGTGATCGGCACTCCGCTGTGTATGGTGCTCATTGGCATCCCGCTTCTGGCCTGGTGGTTCGTGTGGTCGCTGATCCGCATCATTAAAGGCATCATGTTGCTCAACGAGCGCAAACCGATCGCCAATCCGGGATCCTGGCTGTTCGGGTAGTCAGCACCGCGCCGTCATCAGCTTGATGAGATCGCCGACCACAAAACGCGTTTCCACCAGGTGCAATCCCGCCGCCGGGATATACTGCTCAGTATGGCGATCGAAGCTCGCCCCATAGGCCCAGTGCACCCAGGGTTCCCATAGTTTGGTGATTGCGCGCCGAAACGGGTCCGCTGGACGCGTGTACTCCAGTAATCTGAGGATCCCTCCCGGCTTGAGTACGCGTTTGATCTCGGCCAGCGCCGTTGTTTGTAGCTCGTCCGGCAGCACGCAGAACAGAAATGTCGCGACCGCGTTATCGAAATGCGCATCCGGAAAGTCGAGATGCGTCACGTCCATCTCGCGTAATTCGACCGCGGCCCGCGCTTGGCTCATGCGCTGCCGTGCCTGCGCCAGCATCGCCGGACTGACATCGATCCCGACGACATTCGCGCCGGCTGGATAGAACTGAAAATTCCGTCCGGTGCCGACCCCGGCGTCAAGAATGCGTCCACTCATACCCTCAAACAGCAGCGGCCGCAGCTTGCGGTAGCGTCCGTATTCGAACGGCAGATCGAGGAGATCGTAGAGCGGCGCGATGCGCTGATAGCGTTGCCGGGTCGAAAGCTCATTCACAGCCGCACATGCCGCAGTCTGAGCGCGTTGCCGATGACGCTGACTGAGGATAGCGCCATTGCGGCAGCCGCAATGATCGGCGAGAGCAGAATGCCGAACCAGGGATAGAGCACGCCGGCCGCAATCGGCACGCCGGCCGCGTTGTAAACAAAGGCGAGAAACAGGTTCTGGCGGATATTGCCCATGGTGGCGGCCGAAAGCCGTCGCGCCCGCACGATCCCGGTGAGATCGCCTTTCAGCAACGTCACGCCGGCGCTTTCGATCGCCACATCGGTCCCGGTGCCCATGGCGATGCCGACGTCGGCAGCGGCCAGCGCCGGCGCGTCATTGACGCCATCCCCCGCCATCGCGACGACACGGCCATCGCGGCGGAACTTCTCAACCACGGCGCTCTTCTGGTCGGGCAGCACTTCGGCTTCGATGTCGGCAATGCCGAGACGCCGCGCGACCGCCTGCGCGGTTGACCGGTTGTCACCGGTCAACATGACGACGCGCACGCCGTCAGCCGTCAAAGTCTTGAGGGCTTCGGAGGTGGTCGCCTTGACGGGATCCGCAATCGCGATCACCCCCGCGACTTTGTCGCCAGCCGAAACGTAGATCGCGGTGGCGCCGTCCTGCCGCAAGCGCTCCGCATCGGAATCCAAAGCGGCGGTCGATATGTTGAGCCCTGCCAGGAATCGCGCATTGCCCAACGCAATGCGTCGCCCTTCAATGGTGCCGAGCGCGCCCTTGCCGGTCGGCGAATCGAAATCCGTTACATCGACCAGCGTCATCTTTCGTTCCGCCGCGGCTTCAACAATGGCCCGCGCGAGCGGGTGTTCGCTTGCTCGCTCGACACTGGCTGCAAGCCGCAGCAACTCGCTTTCGCCCATGCCTTCGACCGGTACGACCGCGACGACCTTCGGCTTGCCTTCGGTGAGGGTGCCGGTCTTGTCCACCACGAGCGTGTTGACCCGCTCCATGCGCTCCAGCGCTTCGGCATTCTTGATCAGCACGCCGGCCTGTGCACCGCGGCCAACGCCGACCATGATCGACATCGGCGTGGCCAATCCAAGCGCACACGGGCAGGCGATAATGAGCACCGTCACTGCGGCCACCAGACCATAAGCGAGCCGCGGCTCGGGACCGAACATTGCCCATGCCGCGAATGCGATGATCGCGACCGCGATGACAGCCGGTACGAACCAGCCCGAGACTTGATCGGCGAGGCGTTGGATCGGCGCGCGTGAGCGCTGCGCCGTCGCTACCATCTGCACGATCTGAGACAGCATGGTGTCGCGGCCGACTTTCTCGGCCCGCATGATGAACGCACCGGTCTGATTGAGCGTGCCGCCGATCAGCTTCGCGCCCATCTCCTTGGTGACGGGCATGGATTCGCCGGTCACCATGGATTCGTCGAGCGAGGATCGCCCCTCGACCAGAATGCCGTCGACCGGAACCTTTTCGCCTGGGCGTACGCGCAAGCGATCCCCGACCGCAACGACGTCGAGCGAGACTTCCTCATCATTGCCGTCGGTCGTGACCCGGCGCGCCGTTTTCGGCGCCAGATCGAGCAGTGCCCGGATCGCTCCCGAGGTCTGTTCGCGGGCACGCAATTCCAGAACCTGGCCGAGCAGCACCAGCACGGTGATCACGGCCGCTGCTTCGAAATAGACCGCGACTGCGCCGTCGTCGCCGCGGAAGCTCGGTGGGAACAACTGCGGTGCGAGGGTGGCGACGATGCTGTAACCCCAAGCGACGCCGGTTCCCATGGCAACCAGCGTAAACATGTTGAGATGACGCGTGAGGAGCGACTGCCAACCGCGCACGAAGAACGGCCATCCGGCCCAGAGCACGACCGGCGTCGCCAGGATCAACTGGATCCAGTTCGACAGCGTCTCGCCGATCAGCATGTGCAGGTCGAGAACGTGCGAGCCCATCTCGAGCACGACGACCGGCAGCGCGAGGGCGAGACCGATCCACAACCGTCGCTGCATATCGACGAGCTCTGGATTAGGGCCGGCGTCCGCCGTGACCAGCTCGGGCTCGAGCGCCATGCCGCAAATCGGGCAAGTGCCCGGGCCGGGCTGACGGATCTGCGGATGCATCGGACAGGTGTAGATCGTGCCGGCCGGGACGGAGGCGGGGGCCTTCTGATCGGCTTGCGGGCTGAGGTATTTGTCGGGGGTCGCGGCGAATTTGGCCCGGCAGCCGGCGGAGCAGAAGTAGTAGGGACGGCCCTGGTGGGTGGCGCGGTGTTGCGTTGTGTGCGGATCGACCCGCATACCGCAGACCGGATCGGTCGCAGTCTTGTTGGCATATCCAGGATCGGCCGGCGAATGTTGGTGGGCGTGCCCGGTGGCCGTCATCTGCGAACTCCTTGCAACCCATACCCCGTAGGGGTATATAACGGCGATGAAGCGCGAGATCAAGCAAGCCTGCCTCAAGCGCCTGCAGCGCATCGAAGGCCAAGTCCGCGGCCTCACCCGCATGGTGGACGAGGATCGCTACTGCATCGACGTGGTCACGCAGATTTCCGCCGTGCGGGCGGCGCTGCGCCGCCTGGAAGAGGAAGTGCTGCGCGACCACGTCGCGCACTGCATCGAGCATGCGATCGCGAGCGGCGACAAGGCCGACCAGCGTCGCAAGGTCGCCGAGTTGATGGATGTGATCGGCCGGGCTGATCGGTAGAGTTATCCGCGCAGTGCCGCGGAGAGCTTGAGGGCTTGATCGGAGAGGACCGAGGTCTCTTCCTTGAAAGTCGCCGGTGGCTTCATCGCCACGCCGTCCTTGCGCGGAATAACGTGGAAATGCAGGTGGAACACCACCTGGCCGCCTGCCGCCTCGTTGAATTGCTGCAGCGTGATCCCGTCGGCATCGAAAACCCTCGTCGCCGCGACCGCGATCTTCTGCACGACCTGGATCACATGGGCGAGGTCCGCGGCCGGCACATCGAGCAGATTGCGGGCCGGAGCCTTGGGAATGATCAACGTATGCCCGGGCGCGCGCGGCATGATGTCGAGGAACGCAAAGGCGCGCTCGTCCTCGTAGACCTTGTGGCACGGGAGCTCGCCGCGCAGGATCTTGGCGAACACGTTATTGGGATCATAGCTCGGCATTGGGTGGCTCCTCGCTTGTCTTGATGCATCGTGATTGACATCATGATGCCTGAATCATAGCATCAAAGCATGCGTACAACACTCACCCTTGATGACGATGTGGCGACCAAGCTCAAAGCCGAATCGCGACGGGTGGGCCGGCCATTTCGGGAGGTCGTGAACGACACCTTGCGTCGCGGCTTGGCGACTAAACGCGTGACAGGTCAGCGGCGGCCTTTCAAGATAAAGGCGCGCGATCTCGGTGATCTCAGGCCAGGGCTTTCGCTGGACAACGTTGCAGAGCTGATTGAACAAATAGAAGGCCCTTTGCACCGGTGATCCTCGTTGACGCAAACTTGCTCCTCTACGCCTATCATCCCAGAGCAGAGCAGCACGACCCAAGCCGGGCTTGGCTCGAAGATGCCCTCACGGGGCAAGACCTGGTGCGCTTTGCTTGGCTCACATTGTGGGCCTTTCTGCGCATTGCAACTCACCCCCGAGTGTTCGCCCGCCCGCTCTCGACCGCCGAGGCTGAAGCCGCGATCTCGTCCTGGCTTGCTCAGCCTGTGGCCGGAATTTTGGACCCGGGCGAGCGCCACTGGGAAATTCTCTGCGGTCTTGTTCGCGAAGGCCAAGCCGCCGGCCCGCTCGTTATGGATGCTGTCATCGCTTCCATAGCTATCGAGCATGGGGCTACAGTCTACACGGCGGACAGGGACTTTTCTCGTTTCCCTGGGCTTAGGTGGATCAACCCGCTCGCGTCGAAGAGCTGATTTACGGAACGTCCTTCAAATCGTCTCCTGTTCCTCTTCCTCGGCGAGGTTCTTGCGGAACGGGGACATTTCGCCGAGCTCTTCGCCGGCAGCTTCCACATAGGCGCGCTCGCGCACCAGGTAATCCGCAATGGCGCGGCGCAAGGCCGGGTCGGCGATGTAATGAGCCGAATAGGTGGTTTGCGGCAGGTAGCCGCGCGCGAGCTTGTGTTCGCCCTGGGCGCCGGCCTCGACGCGCTTGAGCCCGTGGGTGATCGCATACTCGATCGCTTGGTAGTAGCAGACTTCGAAATGCAGGAACGGGTGGTGCTCGATGGCGCCCCAGTGGCGGCCGAACAGGGTATCGGAGCCGATGAAGTTGATGGCGCCGGCGATATAGCGGCCCGCGCGCTTCGCCATGACCAGGAGGACACGGTCGGCCATGCTATGGCCGATCAGGGAATAGAACCGGCGGGTCAGGTAAGGGCGGCCCCACTTGCGGGATCCGGTCTCCATATAGAACGCGAAAAATGCATCCCAGGCCGCCTCGGTAATATCGGAGCCGGTGAGCCGGACGATCTCGATGCCGTTTGTCACCGCGTCGCGGCGTTCGCGCCGGATCACCTTGCGCTTGCGCGCCGACAGCTTTTCGAGAAAGGCCTCGAAGCTCGCATAGCCGCCATTCTCCCAATGAAATTGCTGATCGGTGCGCTGCAGGTAGCCGCGCGCTGCCAACAGGTCCCATTCGGCCCTCGGCATGAAGGTGATGTGCACCGAAGAGGCACGGTGCGCTTGGCAGACCTCCACCAAGCCCTGCCCGAGCGCGGCCCGCAATTGGTCTTCCCGGGGCCCCGGCGGTACCAGCAGGCGAGGGCCTGTCGCCGGCGTGAACGGCACCGAGACCTGGAGCTTGGGATAATAGCTGCCGCCAGCGCGCTCGTACGCATCGGCCCAACCGCGATCGAACACGTATTCGCCGCGCGAATGCGATTTGAGATAACAGGGCACCACCCCGACGACCTCGCCGTCGCGTTCGGCAACGAGATGCTGGGGCATCCATCCGGTTTTTGCCGTGGCCGAGCCCGACGCCTCCAGCGCCAGCAGAAAAGCGTGAGAAATGAATGGATTATAGACTGCGCTTGATATGTTGACGGAAGTGTCGTGAGGCGGCTCGCAAGCCAGTTTATCTAACTGGTCTAATTCTATTGATTTTCCAGCTAAATTGCTTGCAAGGCTCAGTCCGGTCCTGGCCGCGCTCGGGTTGGCGCAGGCGTCCCAGTCCGCGGCCGGAATATCGGCTATTCCCTTCAGGATGCGGATGCGCAGTTCGTCCGTCATGCCACCTCGAACAGACCCTCGACCTCGACGGCTGCGTCGAGCGGCAGGACGGCAACGCCGATCGTCGTGCGCGCGTGCCGGCCCTTGTCACCGAATACCGTGACCATCAGGTCGGAGGCTCCGTTCATGACCTTCGGACCGTCCAGGAACGACGGTGCCGAGCTGATGAAGCCGCCCAGGCGAACGACGCGGACCACCCGGTCGAGGTCGCCGACTGCGGCCTTGATCTGGGCGAGCAGGTTGACCGCACAGGCTCGCGCCGCCTTTTGCCCGTCCTCAATGGACACCTCCGCGCCGAGCTTGCCTTTGGCCACGAGCTTGCCGTCGGCACCGAGACAGAGCTGACCGGACACAAACAACAGATCGCTGGTGCGGACAAAGCCCACATAATTGGCAATCGGCGCCGCCAATGCGGGCAGCGTCAGCCCAAGTTCCGTCAACTTGCTCTCAATCATTCCAGCCATAGGTCTCTCCGCGTTGCGCGAGGCGTAATGTCCACCAACCACGCGCAAACGCGCAAGCGGTGCTGCGGTTGCGACCAAAGGTCGCCCGCTTTATGAATCAGCCACGTTTTTGGTGGCCACGTTTGATGGAGGTTTGATGACGCGCGCTCTTGGTTTTTGTGCGGCGATCGTTTCCGCGGTGGCTATTCCCGCGCTGATGGATGTTCCAATCGCGCAGGCAGGAACCGTCGTCCTTGCGCCGCACCGCGCCGTCTATGACCTCAAATTGCTGCGCACCCCAGGCAAGCGTCAGATTGAATCGGTCCGCGGACGTATCCTCTACGATTTTTCCGGCAGCCCTTGCGAAGGCTACATCCTGCAGTTCCGGCAGGTGTCGGAACTGGATTCCGGCGAAGGCAAGGTCGCGCTCAGCGATCTACGCGCCAACACATGGGAAGAGGGGGATGCGAAGAGCTTCCGCTTCAACTCGACCAATTATCTCAACGAGAAGGCGGTCGAGTCCGCCGACGGGAACGCCAATCGAGATGGGCAAGGCGTGACGGTCAAACTCGCCAAGCCCGATGCGAAGACGCTCAACCTCAGCCCCAACACTGTGTTCCCGACCGAACACATGCGGCGGATTATCGAGGCGGCGCAGGCTGGCAAGACCATTCTGGAATTCCCGGTCTATGATGGCTCCGAGAATGGCCAGAAGGTTTTCGATACACTTACAGTCATCGGGCGTCCGATCCCGCCGGACGAGAAGAAGCCGACCGATGCCGCTGCCGGGATGGCCGAGCTCGCCAACATGACCCGTTGGCCGGTCACGATCAGCTATTTTGACCGCACCACGCCGGGCGGGGAGCAGACTCCGGTCTATGCGATCGGGTTCGAAATGTTCGAGAACGGCATCTCCCGGGCGCTCAACCTCGACTATGGCGATTTCGTCGTCGGCGGGGAGATGAAAGAGCTGGAACTCAAGGAAACCAAGGCCTGTAACTAGTCCTCGATACTGCGGCCTCGGATCACAGCGCCGCGCCCGAACCGGTCGCGCAGGCGGTCCATCGCATGCTCAGCAGCAGCTGTACGCTGGGCGCGCGCGTTGACCAGATCCGCCGGGTCGGCGTCTTCGTCGCCGGTCAGTGCGGATATCCCGATCCCCAGCAGCCTGAATTGCGTGCCGTTGACTTCGCGCGCCAGCAACTCGCGGCCCTGCTCGAAGATCGCTGCCGCAAGCTGGGTTGGCGCCGGCAACGAGCGGGCGCGTGTGCGCAGGCGGAAGTCGGCCGTTTTTAGTTTCAGTGTCACGGTCGTCCCCGCGATCTCTTTGGCCTTGAGGCGGGCAGATACTTTTTCGCACAACTCCCACAGCAATCGTTCCAACGTCCGCTGATCAGCGATGTCGGTCGCAAATGTCGTCTCGGCCGACACGCTTTTCGTCTCGCGGTCGGGGCTCACCGGGCGCTGGTCGATCCCGCGTGCGAGCCGGGCGAGCCGCTGGCCCTCGACGCCATAGCGGCGCATCAGCTCGGTCTCGTCCGCACGCTGGAGGTCGGCGATGGTGCGATAGCCGTCACGCGCTAGCGTCTCGCCGAACACCTTACCGACGCCCCAGATGAAGGTGACCGGCCGCGGCGCCAGAAAGCTCGGCGCTTCCTCGGGGCTCAGCACGGAAAACCCCCGCGGCTTGTCGAGATCCGAAGCGATCTTGGCGAGAAATTTGTTGGCCGAGAGCCCGATCGAAATGGTGATGCCGAGCTTGGTTTCGACCTCCTTGGCAAATCGCGCCAGCGCTTTCGCGGCGATCATGCCGTGCAGCCGCTCGGTTCCACCAAGGTCGAGAAAGGCCTCATCGATCGACAGCGGTTCGACCAGCGGGGTGAGATCCAGCATCAGCGCGCGCACCTCGCGGCCCACGCGGGCGTATTTGGCCATATCCGGAGGGACCACCTCCGCATGCGGGCAAAGCCGGCGCGCCTGGAACATCGGCATCGCCGATTTGACCCCGAACGTGCGTGCCACGTAGCAGGCCGTCGCGACGACACCGCGCTTGCCGCCGCCGACAATCACCGGTTTGTCGCGCAAGCTCGGATTGTCGCGCTTCTCGATCGTGGCGTAGAAGGCATCGCAATCGACATGCGCAATCGCGAGCTTGGCGAGCTGCGGGTGGGTCACCAATCGCGGTGATCCGCACGTCCGGCAACGCCGGACACGGTCGGGGTTGTCGGCGAGGCAGTCGCGACAGAAGCCGAGCATTTCGGAGACGAATCCAGCCCGCCGCATGCTGACGCGAGCGGAAGAGTCGTTCAAGCCGTCATGCCCATGATTGTTAAGCGTCCTCGCCAAACAGCTCGCGAATCGTCTCGCGCAGCCAGCGGTTGCCTTGATCGTGCTCGAAGCGCTTGTGCCAGAACTGCGAGACGCGGAAGCTTCCGCTTGGGACGGGCAGGGGAACGAACCGCACCTGGCCCTGAGCGGCGTAGACATCCGCCAGCCGGCGCGGCACCACGCACAACAGATCCGTGTTGGCAATCACGTTGGGGACGGAGAGAAAATGCGGCACGCGCATTGCGACCCGGCGGGTAATTCCACGCTGGGTGAGCTGCCGCTCGAGATCGCCGTCGAGCGAGCGGAAGAAGTTTTCCGATGCGTCATCGTAACGGCCGACCAGCAGATGCCATTCTGTCGCGAACTGTTTGAGATTGAGCTTGCGCCCGACGCGTGGATGGTTCGGCCGCAGGATGCAGACAAAGCTTTCATCAAACAGGCGGCGCTGCGCGAGGTCGTCATGCACACGGGCGACCCAGCCGAGGGCGAGATCGACGCTGCCTGATTGCAGCTCCTCCCACAGGCGCGCGCGGACGAGCCGTTTCACGGAGAGCCCGATTCCTGGAGCTTCCTGTTGCGCGTGCTGGATCAGTCGCGGCAGATAGGTGATCTCGCCGATATCAGACAGCATCAGCGTGAAGGAGCGGTTCGCGTGCGCCGGTTCGAAGGTTGCCCCAATCGCGAGCGCGCTTTCGATCGAGTCGAGCGCCTGGGAGATCGAGCCGGCAAGTTGCTCGGCTCGCGGCGTTGGCCGCATCCCATGGCCGCTACGCACCAGCAGTGAGTCCCCCAAAGCTTGGCGAAGTCGCGACAAGGCTGAGCTCACCGCCGGCTGGGACAGGCCGAGCCGCGCAGCGGCGCGCGTCACATTGCGCTCCTGCATCAGCACTTCGAAGACGGTGAGCAGGTTGAGATCGGTGCGCCTGATATTCATGTGATGGATAATTAGCATTCAATCTAGCAATTTGACAGATATCTTGCCGTCCTGTTTCCTGCCGCCACAAAATTGCAGTCGAGGAGATGCCTATGCAGTTCGAGACTTTGCTCATCGACAAGAAGGATGAGGTCGCGCTCATCACGCTGAACCGCCCCGCCAAGCGCAACGCGATGAGCCCGCAGCTGCACCGCGATATGACGGCCGCGCTGGAGCAATTGCGCGACGATCCGGGCACCAAGGTGCTGGTCATCACCGGGGCGGGCGACGTGTTCTGCGCCGGCATGGACCTCAAGGAGTTCTTCGTCGCCCTGAAGGACAAGCCTGCCGAATACGAGGCGGTCTGGAAGCTGGCGGTCGAATGGCGCAGTCGCACGCTGCGCTACTATCCCAAGCCGGTGATCGCGATGATCAACGGGTATTGCTTCGGCGGTGCCTTCGCGATCGTCGAAGGCTGCGATCTCGCCTTTGCCGCCGAGGACGCGACCTTCGGCCTCTCCGAGATCAACTTCAAACTATTCCCCGGCGGCTCGGTGTCCAAGGCCCTGGCCAACCTGCTGCGGCCGCGCGACGCACTCTATTACGGGATGACCGGCGACACGTTCGACGGAGCTGAGGCCGCCCGCATCGGGTTCATCAACAAAGCTTTCCCGAAGGCTCAGTTGGTGGAGCAGACGCTGGCCGTTGCGCGTAAGATCGCCGGCAAGGATGGCCACGCGCTCCGGGCAACCAAGGAAGGTTATCGCTACTCGCTGGAAATGAGCTGGGACGCAGCCATGAACTTTGCCATGGCGAAAGAACTGGAACTGGTCCAACGCCAGAACGATGCCTGGCGCAAGGACGGGATCGGCGATTTCCTGCAAGGAAAATATCGGCCGGGGCTCGAGAGCCATCCCGGTTGATGGTCGCGCCACGATCGGAACGGTCGGGCGTGGGATTGGGAGGAGTTGGATGCACAAGGAATTGCTGCTGCCACTTGCGGCGGCGCTATTTGCCCTCGGGACGGTTACAGGCGCACACGCCGGCGACGGCGTGGTGCGCATCGGCGTGCTTAATGATCAGTCCGGCGTGTTCGCGGACTCCACTGGTGCGGGCTCAGTCCTCGCGGCCCGCATGGCTGCCGAGGACTTCGGTGGCAAGGTCAACGGCCTGCCCATCGAGGTGATCGCGGGCGATCATTTGAACAAGCCCGATGTCGGCGCGAGCATCGCCAATCGCTGGTTCGATGTGGATAAGGTCGACGCCATCGCCGATCTCGGAAACTCGGCGGTGGCGCTCGCGGTGAACGAGATCGCGCGCGCCAAGAACAAGGTCATTCTGGTGTCCGCCGGCGGCACGACCGCGCTGACCGGCAAGAGCTGCTCACCCAACACGGTACAATGGACATACGATACCTGGTCGCAATCAAACGCGATCGGCACTGCGCTGGTGAAGGCAGGACACCGCAGCTGGTTCTTCCTCACCGCCGACTACACGTTCGGCTACAATCTTCGTGACGAGACCAGCAAAGTCGTGCTGGCCAATGGCGGCGAGGTCCGCGGTTCGGTCAATCATCCGATCAACAGCTCCGATTTCTCCTCCTATATTCTGCAGGCGCAGTCGTCGCATGCGGACGTGATCGCGCTCGCCAATGGTGGCACTGACACCGCAAATTCCATCAAACAGGCCAATGAATTTCAGGTGCAGAAACGCGGTCAGGTGGTCGTCGGCCTCTCGACCATGATCACGGATGTCGAGGCGCTAGGCCTGGCCATGACCCAGGGCCTGTTCGTCGCCGAGACGTTTTACTGGGACCTCACGCCGCAGACGCGTGCCTGGAGCGCTCGCTGGGCCGCGCGCAATAACGGCCGTTACCCGACCATGATGCAGGCTGGCGTCTATGGGGCCGTGCTGCATTATCTCAAAGGGGTACAGGCCGCCGGCAGCGCCGATGACGGGCGCAAGGTGGTCGCGCAGATGAAGGCACTTCCGACCGACGACCCGCTGTTCGGCAAGGGGCACATTCTGGTGAACGGCCGCAAAATCCACGACGTCTATGTGTTTCAGGTCAAGGCACCGGAGGAATCAAAGTCGCACTGGGACTTGTACAAAGTGAGTGCGACGATCCCCGGCGATCAGGCTTTTCTGACGCTCGCGCAGAGCGGATGCGCACTGCAGTGAGGCGCGGAGTGAATACGATGAATCTGCGCGACATCACGCTGCGCAACGCGCAGCTTTATCCCAACCGCACGGCGGTCGTGTTCGAGAACCGCCGCTGCACTTACGCACAGTTCGCAGCGCGCGCCTTTCGCCTTGCCAATTCGCTTCTGGCGCGCGGGCTCATGCGGCAGGAACGGGTCGCTGTGCTCGCCCCGAACTGCGTCGAGTATTTCGAGGTCTTCGCCGCCTGCGAAAGCGCGAACCTGATCATCGTCAACATGAACCATAGACTCTCGGCGAAGGAGCTGACCGAGATCTGTCGGGATTGCGAACCGTCGGTTCTGATCTTCCACGCTCAGTTCGAAGAGGTGGCGGGCGAGTTGCTCCGCGCCGTACCGACCTTGCGTATGGGAATCGCTATCGGTGGCGTGTCGCACGCGGCCGAGGACTACGAGGCCGTCCTGGCATCAGGTTCAGCGGCGGCGCCCGATGTTGCGATTGATGGGCGCGATGTCGCCTATCTGATCTACACCAGCGGCACGACCGGCCGGCCAAAGGGCGTGATGCTCAGCCATGCGGCAATCGTCGAATCGGCGCGCTGCATTTCGCATGAGGGCGGCGCCCGCAGCGCCGACATCATGCTCATCGTCATGCCGCTGTTTCATATCGGCGGCCGCATCGAGCACCTGGCTTTTGCGATCGTCGGCGCCACCACCGTCTTGCACGCGGTGTTTGACGCTACCGCGATCCTGCGTTCGATCGCGGCAGAGAGGGTGAGCGCTGCACACCTTGCACCCATCATGGTGCAGCGGTTGCTAGACTGCCCGGATCTCGCCACGACCAACACGTCGAGCCTGCGCTGCATCCATTACGCTTCGGCGCCGATGCCGGTGCCGGTCCTGCGGCGCGCCATTGCGGCATTCGGCCCGATCCTCGGCCAAGTTTACGGCATGACCGAGTGCATCATCGCGTCTCTGCTGACCCCGGCACAGCATGTGCTCGAGGGATCGGAGGCCGAGGTGAAGCGTCTGTCGTCAGCGGGCCAGGCCTTCCTCGGTTGTACGATGCGTATCATGCGCCTCGACGGAACTGATGCAGACGTCGGCGAGATCGGTGAAATCCTGGTGCGCGGTCCGGGCCTGATGAACGGCTACTGGAATAACAGCACCGCTACCGTCGCGACCTTGCGCGACGGCTGGATGCACACCGGCGATCTTGGTTATTTCGATGCGGAACAATTCGTGTTCGTGGTCGACCGAAAGAAGGACATGATCATCTCGGGCGGCGAGAACATCTACTCCTGGGAGGTCGAGGAGGCGCTGCGCGCCCACCCGGCGGTCGCCGAAGCCGCTGTGATCGGCGTTCCCGATCCGGAGTGGGGTGAGTCCGTCAAGGCGTTTGTGGTATTACGCATATCGGCCAAGCCGTCGGCGGATGATTTGATCGCGCATGTCCGCTCGCTCATCGCGAGCTACAAGAAGCCCCGCACCATCGAGTTTGTCGACGCGCTGCCGCGGCTCTTCAACGGCAAGATCGACAAGAAGGCGCTGCGCGCCCCGTTCTGGGCGCGGGAAGCCAGAAACGTTGGCTGAATTGTCTGAGCCGAAGGGCCTTGCTTCAATGAATTTGCGATGCGTGTTTGTTGCGCTTGCTGTTCTGCTTGCGCCGGTTCTTGCAATCGCAGAAGATTGGCCGACACAGCCGATCCGCATCATCGTCTCATCGGGGGCCGGAGGAACGGCGGATATTCTGGCGCGCATGATGGGCGACCGCCTTTCACCGCTGCTCGGACAACCCCTCGTGATCGAGGATCGGCCCGGGGCCGGCGGCCACCTGGGAGCCGGGCTGGTCGCGCGGTCTGCACCCGATGGCTACACGCTGCTGATGAGCGGCCAACCCACGCACTCGGTCGGGCCGCATCTGTTCAAGCACCTCACCTACGATCCGATGCGCGATGTGCCGCCTGTCGGCATGATCGCGGTCGCGCCCAACTTGTTGGTGGTGAACGCGTCACTGCCGGTGCGGTCGCTCGCGGATCTCGTTGCGCTCGCGCGCGAGAAGCCGGGGCAGTTGACCTACTCGTCTGCCGGAAACGGTACGTCCGGTCATCTCGCCGCGGAACTGCTCAAGACCATGGCGCACATCGATATTCGCCACATTCCGTACAAAAGCGGCCCGGAGGCGGTGACCGGCGTTCTGGCCGGCGACGTGAGTTTCGTGTTCTTCACCGTCCCTTCTGTCCTGCCGCAGGTCGAAGCCGGAAAGCTGCGGGCGCTCGCAATCACCAGCGCGACACGCAGCGCGTTGGTGCCGAATGTGCCCACCGTCGCGGAAGAAGGGTTCCCGGGCTTCGAGGTTCTGGCCTGGTACGCATTGTTCGCGCCGCGCGGGACGCCCGAGGCAATCGTTGCGGGGCTTGATGCTGAGCTTGAGAAAATCCTGCAGATGCCTGACGTGCGGAGCAAGATGGCTGAGCTCGGCGCGGAGCCCCGCTACATGAGTGCGGCCGATCTCACGAATTTCGTGGAGATTGAGTCACCCAAATGGGGTGAACTGATCCGCGCCTCCGGCACCGCGGCGGAGTGAGTTAGACCGATGCGCCTGCGCCGCCACTCGCTGCATTGCTACCGGTTGCGCTACGAGCGGCCCGTGCGGTGGAGCGATATTGTGGAGGAGGCCGCGCCGTTCGTGTTGCTCCGGCTCGAGAGTGACGCGGGCGCGATCGGTGTTGCGGAGATCACCGTAAAGCCGACCTGGTGCGGGGTGACAGCTCGCAGTCTCATCGCCGCGATCGAGGACATCTTCATTCCATTGATTGCTGGGATTGATCTCGACGATCCGACGACGGTGCGCGCAACGCTCGATCGTGTCCCCGAGAACCTGGCCGCCAAGGCGCTCATCGACAACGCCTGCTGGGATCTTCATGCCGCCCAATCCGGCACCGCCCTGTGGCGCCAGTGGAACGGCGCGAGTCGGGTTGAGCTCTCCTGGGCCCTGACCCGGCAGGCGCCTTCGCTGATGGCGCGCGAGGCCGTCGACATGATCGCGCGCCATGGATTTCGCACCTTAAAGGTGAAGGGCGGGCAGGGGATCGAGGTCGATCTGGCGGGGTTGCGTGAAATCCGCTCGGCAGTTGGTGACCAGGTCCGGCTGTATGTCGACGCCAACGGCGCCTATCCTGCGGAGCAGGCGCCGGACTACATCAAGGCCATCGCGGCTGCAGGGGCCGTGATGGCCGAGGATCCATGCCCGTTCAGCCCAAACGCATGGTTTCGCGGCTTGCAGCAAGACAGTCCGGTACCGCTGCTGGTGGACTTCGGCTCCGCCTCGGTGCGCGACGCGGCGCTCTTCATGGAGCAGGGTACCCAGGCGCTCAGCATCAAGCCGGGACGATTTGGTCTCTCCGACTCGCGTGCAATGCAGATGCTCGCCACGCAGGCTGGATGCACACCGGTCGTGGGTCTGATGGGCGAAAGCACGCTGGGCACACTGGCAGGTCTGCAATTCGCGGCGACCATCTCCAAACCAGCCTTACCGGCGGAGCTCACGTGGTTTTTGGCGATGATCGAGCAGGTGACCCAGTGGGTGCCACAGATTATCGATGGGACCATCATGCTGGCCGAACGCGGCTCGCTGGGCGAGCTGGTCGATTGGAAAGCGGTCGAGCGAAACGCTTTCTAGGAATATTCTCCAGAAACCGCATCATCCGCAAGGAGCCGCTGAGCCGTCGCGATCGAGCTCGGATCGATCTGGAAGTTTGCCGCAAACGCCAATAGCAGCGACTCATCCCCACTGAGGTAGTCGAGCACGCCAGCCAGGAAGCTCGGATCGGCGGCGGCTTCTCGCAAATTCCCAGGCTCAAGCCCGGACAACGTCAAAAAGCGCCCGAG
This sequence comes from Xanthobacteraceae bacterium, assembly GCA_019241285.1. GTDB lineage: Bacteria > Pseudomonadota > Alphaproteobacteria > Rhizobiales > Xanthobacteraceae > JAFAXD01. Next base: position 25,572 of record JAFAXD010000229.1, read on the forward strand.
CCGTTCGCCGTCCTGGGCGATGAAGGTGAGCGCCGCCACCGCCATATCTTCCGCGAGTGCTCGCGTGAGTTTTGCCGGTTTGGCCATTGGTTTGCCTTTCCGCAAGGAATCTCATTTAGCTAGCTTGTCGCTCCGCTGCCCGAGGAAGATATGGCGAAAACCGTGCTGATCGTGGAGGACAATGAGCTCAACATGAAGCTCTTCCACGACCTCTTGGAGGCGCACGGCTACCGCACGGTCGGCACGCGCAATGGCAACGAAGCGCTGGACCTCGCCCGCCGCCACCGGCCCGACCTCATTCTCATGGATATCCAGCTACCGGAGGTCTCCGGATTGGACGTTACCAAATGGCTCAAGGCCGATCCGGTGCTGAAAGCAATTCCGGTGATCGCCGTGACGGCGTTCGCCATGAAGGGTGACGAGGAACGCATTCGCCAGGGCGGGTGCGAGGCCTATCTGTCCAAACCCATTTCCGTGGCGAAATTCATCGAGACGGTGCGCCAGTTTCTTGGCTCCGCCTGATTCGCTGATTGGCGCCATCGCAGCGTTGGATTCCTGGACGCCTTGCGCTAGGTTCACCCTGCAACAGCGATATTGCGTTGGCGCCTCGCGCAGCGCACAAAGCTTACGCGATCAAGCTCTTGGTTACCCTGCGGAATGCTCAGGTCCGCCGCATCTCCTGGGTGCCGTAGGGTTCGGCCGGCTTGGGGGTGGTGGGAGTGGCCTCTTCAAACACCATCCCCGGCCGGCCACCTTCGCGGCCGCCGGGGTGCACCCTTCAACATATCAACAGGCTTTGTGTCGCACGCCGGTTGTGGCTTAGCGCAGCCCAAGATGGCCGACTGGGGTTCCAGTCGGACTACTTGATCTTGCCTTCGCGGAATTCGACGTGACGCTTCGCAACCGGGTCGTATTTCTTCTTCACCAGCTTGTCGGTCTTGGTGCGCGAATTCTTTTTGGTGACGTAGTAGTAACCGGTGTCGGCGCTCGACACCATTTTGATCTTCACCATACTGGTTTTGGCCATGGCATTTAATCCTCTGCAATCGATTTGGGCTGGACCCTAGCCGGCCAGGGCAGCTTGTCAAGAAATCGGCGAAGCCGGCGAATAGAGCGCGCGCTCCGTCAGGATGTAATCGATGCGCCCGTCGGCCAGAGATTTGAGCGCCTGCGCGGGCTTATCGACGATCGGCTCTTCGTGCACGTTAAAGCTGGTATTGACCAGCACCGGCAGCCCGGTTTTCGCGTAGAACCCGGCCAGCACGTCGAAATAGAGCGGATTGTCGGCGCGTGCGATGATCTGCGGGCGCGCCGACCCATCGACATGCACGACCGCCGGGATGCGCGTCTGCCACTCCGGGCGCACCGCGCAGGTGATGGTCATGAAACGCGCCGCGTGCGCATTGCCGGGATTGATGTTGAACACCGTCGCCGCCTCGTCCTCGAGCACGACCGGCGCGAATGGCATGAACTCGGAACGCTCGAGCCGTTTGTTGATCGCGTCATTGACACCTCGCTCGACTGGGGAGGCGAGGATCGAACGGGCGCCGAGCGCGCGCGGACCAAATTCCATGCGCCCTGTGTAAAGGCCGACCACGGCGCCGCGCACCAGGAGATCGACGGCTTTCTCGACCGGGTTTTCCCCGTCGGATTTGATCGCAGGAAATTTCCGCGCCACCGTGTCGAATTCCGCCCCGTAGTCGCGGCCAAGATAAAGCTTGCGAAGTTTGGATCGATTTTTCTGCCAGGCGGCGGCCCCATCGCGGTGATGCAGATAGAGCAAGCAGCCGCCGACGGGCAGCCCCTCATCGCCCATGGCGGGAAACACAAATACCTGCTGCGCCGGGGTCGTCTCGAGCACCGCACGATTGAGCCGCACGTTGGCAAAGATGCCACCCGATAGGCTGACAGCGGTCAGTCCGGTGCGCCGCAGGTATTTGTCGATGGAGTTGCAGATGATCTGTTCGGTTGCTTCCTGCACCGATGCCGCTGCATCCTCGCGCGAAAGCCTGACGCAGACCTCGCGCGCGTATTGGTGCATCGCCGGATAGCTCGGGAAATCCGAGGAGATCTCGCCCTCCGCATCGACCGTAAAGTGCCGCATGATCTCGGCGGCGGCACTCGGCTTGCCGAACCCTGCAAGCCCGGTCACCTTGCCTTCGTGTCGGTTCCAGATGAAGCCGAGGGCGTTGGTGAAATAACAGTAGAGCAGACCGACGCTGTTGACCCGGAAGGGGCGCAGCAAGGACTCATCACTGCCCGACAGCACCTCCAGCGCACCGCCGCGCGCAGCCGTGACACTATAGGAAACATTGTCGCCGATGCCGTCTGCCGTATAGATCAACGCATCGGGGAACTCGGAGAAGAAATAGCCTGGCACCCCGTGCGCCGCGTGATGGTTGTAGAAAAACACATCAGCTTTATTGAACCCGTAGCGGCGCCTGAACCCCTCCTGGTCGAAGATCGCTGCCGCATCCGACGCGTGCTGCTTGCGCATCATGTCCGTCATCAACGGAATATGGCGCACGCCGGCGAGCCGGTAGTATTGTTGTTTGATCCACCAGCGCCCGTGCAACCGATAGGACTGCACGTCCCAGTGGGCGCGTGAGGCGCACACCACATCGACGTCGGCGCGGGAGATGCCGGCGATCGCCAGGCATTCATCGATCGCGGCGGTCGGGATTTCCTCGACCGGCGTCACCCCGTCGTTTTTCTTGCGCGTCAGCCGTTCGAGCGAGACTGCGGCGACCAGCTCATAATCGCAAAAGACGCACGCTGAGGCGTCGTGGTGTCCGTTATGGATGCCCAGGATGTACATGATCGCTATTGCGCCACGGCCCGCACCGGCTGCGGGTTCTCGCCGGCGAGCACCGCCGCGATATCTTTTTCAATCGCCCGCGCGACGTTCGCGCGGTAGTGCTCGGCATCCATGAAATTCTCCGGCTTACGGGCAATCGGCGTGTCAGTCAGATAATCAAGGAAGGCGCCGCGCGTGCGAGCCCGCACCCGGGACGCAAGCTCCGCCTTGCACGCGGCCAGCTCGGTGGCCTTCGGCGAGCCGGCCGGGGGCAGGAGCGTGTAGAACTGTGGCGGCATGAGGACGGTAACCGGCGTGTCCGCAGGCACGTCGGCCAGCACCTTGTCGAGGGCATCGAGCGCTGGAAACGCCCGATCGGCCGCATCCGACAAGATCGGGGCCAGCGTGCCGCCCGGCGCAATCTCAGGGCGGAAGTTCCAGGTGCGCCCCACCTCATAGTCCCGGTAGCCGTCCGGATCGGTCGGCTTGATGAAGCCCAGCGCGAGCAGCACGCGCCGATAAGCCGTTGTCACCGCACGGGTGTTGAGCAGGTGCGCGAGGTAATCGAGGTTGCTGTCGCCGTAGAGCCAGGGCGGAAACTGATAGAGCATCGGGATCGCCGGATCGTGCGTGCACCAGGTCTGATCGGCCGCGAGCACGAAGGCTCCGATATGCGGGTGATGCCGCATGAACCAGCGCATCAGCAACATCTGCTCGCGCGGGCCTGATCCGGGCGAGGTCATCTGCAAGAAGGGATGGCCGGTCAGGCTGGTGAGTCGCGCCGGGCTGAGCAGCATGCCGTGCGAATTGCCAAACACGGCAGCATTGAATCTCGGATTGCGTCCGTCGCTGGCATTGGCGGTCTGCTGATTTTCATCGGATACGCCGGTCGGCATGAATGTCGGGAAGCGGCCGCTGTCGTAGGGGTCGATAGCGACGATCAGGATGTACAGCAGTGCGAGGCCGCCGCCGAAGACCAGCACGAATGTCATCGCAAAGCGTCGCCAGGCAGCGTCGCCGATGATCTTCTCGTTATGCTCCAACATCCCCGCCAAGTGTCGGCCTCAGAAGCGGAAATAAATGAAACTGAGAGGTGGCCCACGTCCCACTTCAAGCACGCAGAACCCGGCGAGCGCGGCGAATGCGGCAGCCACCGCCGGATTGAGGATCGGCCGCCGTTCCATGATTTCATAAGCCGATGGTAGAAGCGCTGAGACGGCGGCGGCAATGCCGAGCAGCGGTGCGTTGCCCAACGCGCCGGCGATGCCATCTGCTCCAGCCATCGCGGCAAGGATCGAGGTTGCCGTGGAAAAGTCGGCGGCGCGAAACAGCACCCAGCCGACCAGTACGAACAGCATGGTGATGGCCCAACCCGCGAACGCGGACATCGGCCGCGCGAGCTTCTGCCAGGCGTGGCAGACGATGAGGCCAAGACCATGCCAGGTGCCCCAGGCCACGTAGGTCCAGCCTGCGCCGTGCCAGAGCCCGCAGATCGCCATGGCCACGAGAGTGGCGAACACATAGAAGACCGGGCCGTTCCGGCTGCCGCCGAGCGGGATATACAAATAGTCGCGGATGAAATTTGAGAGTGAGATGTGCCAGCGGCGCCAGAAGTCACGAAGGCTGGTTGATAGATAAGGCCGGCGGAAATTTTCCGGCAACAGCAGGCCGAACAGCAAGGCAATGCCGATCGCCATCTCGGTGTAGGCGGAAAAGTCGAGGAACAGCTGAAACGAGAAAGCCAGCGCCGCCGTCCAGGCGTCGCCGAACGACAACCAGTCATGACCGGCGCGCGCGAACAGCGGGTCAGCCATTTCGGCAAGCTTGTCTGCGAGCAGAACCTTCTTGGCAAAGCCGATCGTGAATAACACAAGTCCGGTTCCGACCCGCTGCCACAGCCCGGGTCGGAATGGGTCGAGATCGAACTGCGGTACGAGCTCGTTATGGCGCACGATCGGGCCGGCGATCAGGTGCGGGAATAGCATGACGAACAGCGCAAACGGCCGCAGCGGATAGATAGGCGCGTCATCACGCAACCGGTCCACCAAGTAGGAGATCAGCTGAAACGAAAAGAAGCTGATGCCGATCGGCAGCAGGATATGGGCGCGCGGCAGCTCGACGCCGATTAGCCCCTGCAGGGACGCGATCAGAAAATCGAGATATTTGAACGTGGCGAGCGAGGCGAGGTTGAGCACGATTCCGGCATAGAGCGGCCAGGCCCGTTTCAGGCGCGCGCCCAGCACGGCGAGGAGCCATGATGCCGTGATCTGGCCGACCAGCAGCGGAATGAAGCGCGCGTCCCACCAGCCGTAGAAAACGAGGGAAGCCGCGATCAGCACGTATTGGCGCGCCGCCGCCGACCGCGCCACCGCATAATAGGCGAGCACGGCCAGGGGCAGAAAAATCAGCGTAAAGCCTTGCGACTGAAAGAGCATCGCCTGCGTGGAATAATGTCGGGATGCGCCTGCTTAACCGAGGGGCGCCCTGCAAACAAGGCGATTGCGGACCCTGTGAGGGGTTTACAGCAGCACGCGCGAGAAGCGGCGGTTGCGCATGCGATAGAATGGTACCGGCAGGTCATGGGTCAGGCCCGCGGCCACCCGGCGCTCCAACTCATCGAGTGCGACCCCGGTGATCGCGGGCATATCGAGCCGCTTCGCTTCGTCGATCGGGATCCACACAAGCTCCACGAGCTCGGAATCCGGGCCGACGATCCCCTCCAGGCGATGCGTGACCGTGGCGGCATCGGCCGTGAAGAAGCGCGTATCGAACCGGCGCGATCGGCCCGGTGGCGTAATGGCGCGCACCACGAAGTGGATGTTGCCCAGGTCCGGATGAATGCCGGCTTGCGCCAAGGCGGTCCATAAGGCGCTCGCGGCGAGGGCGGGCTCGGCGGGAAGGCTGGTCTTCGGAACCCCGAGCAGCAGGCCGGTTTCCTCGAATGTCTCCCGGATCGCGGCCAGAACCAGCGCGCGCGCCCGCCGGGGATTAGGACGCTGAACGGCGCGCATCAGCCAGTCCTCCACGTGCGGGTCGAGACGGGCCTTAAGTGCCATTTTCCGATCGATTGGTTCCATCCGGCCGCCCGGGAACACGAACTTGCCGGGCATGAACTTGTGGTTCTGATGCCGGCGGCCCAGCAGAACTTTCGGCTTCCCTGCTGTGCGGTCGACCAGAATGAGGGTCGCCGCATCCTTCGGACGCACCAACGGGGAGGACAGGTCGCGTGCCGCCTCATTCATCCGGCGCACGAGGGTTTCGGCAAAGTCACTCATCGCAACGTGTCCCCGTCATCTGCATCATCGCCATCGCCGTGATTTCCCGCGCTTCGCCGCAGGACGCTCGCGAGCCGTCTTCGCGCTCGCGGCTGGGCGTTTGCGTTCGATCCGACCTTGCGAAAGGAGGTCGAAGCGCAGCGCGCCCGCGACGGGCGCCGCCTCCGCGAGCTTGACCGTTACGCGGTCGCCAAGCCGGTAGGTTTCACCCGTCTCATCGCCGACCAGTTCATGACGGGCTTCTTGATAGCGGAAATACTCGCCGCCGATCAGCCGGGCCGGAACAAAACCGTCAGCGCCCGTGCCATCGAGCTTCACGAACAGACCGGCGCGAGTCACCCCGGAAATGCGGCCCTCGAAGGTGGCTCCGATCCGGTCCGCCAGAAAATGCGCGATCAGCCGATCGGAGGTCTCGCGCTCGGCCACCATGGCACGCCGCTCGGCCGCCGAGATGCGCGCCGCAACTTCCCCCAGGCTTTGCGGGTCGGCCGTGCTCGGGAGGCCGTCGGGTCCAAGCTTGAGTCCGCGGATCAAGGCGCGGTGCACCACGAGGTCGGCATAGCGGCGGATCGGCGACGTGAAATGCGCGTAGCGGCGCAGGTTGAGGCCGAAGTGACCGTAGTTCTCGGTGCTGTACTCGGCCTGCGACTGCGTGCGCAGGATGACCTGATTGACGAGCTCCTCCACGTCGCGGCCTTTCACACGCGCGAGCACGCCATTGAAATGGCTGGTGTTCAGGGTGCCGCCGCGCGGCAGCGAGATATCCAGGGTGTGCAGGAACTCGCGCAATGCTTCGATCTTCTCCGGCGCCGGCTCATCATGCACCCGATAGATCAACGGCGTATGCGCGCGCTCGAGCGTCTCGGCCGCGGCCACATTGGCGAGGATCATGAACTCCTCGATCAGCCGATGCGCATCGAGCCGCTCCGGCGTGATGACCCGGTCGACGGTGCCGTCAGGTTTGAGCAGGATCTTGCGCTCCGGCAGATCGAGATCAAGCGGATCACGTGCGTCGCGCGCGGCCTTGAGCGCGCGGTAGGCGGCATAGAGCGGCTCGATCACGTTCGCGAGCAGGGGGCCGGTGACGTCATCAGGGCGCCCGTCAATTGCCGCCTGCGCCTGGGGGTAGGCGAGTTTGGCTGCCGAGCGCATCAGCACGCGATGAAAGCGGTGCGCGTGTTTGCGGCCGTCGGCGCCAATCACCATGCGCACCGCGAGCGCTGCGCGGTCTTCGGCCGGGCGCAGGGAGCACAGATCGTTGGAGATCCGCTCCGGCAGCATCGGTACGACCTGGTCGGGAAAATAGACTGAATTGCCGCGCGCGAGCGCCTCGCGATCGAGTGCAGAGCCTGGCCGGACGTAGTGCGCGACATCGGCGATGGCGACGTCGATAATAAAGCCGCCGCGGTTCGCCGGGTCCGGATCGGGCCGCGCGAACACCGCGTCGTCGTGATCCTTGGCATCGACCGGATCGATGGTGACCAGCGGGATGTCGCGCCAGTCCTCGCGGCCTTCGCCGAGTGTTGCCGGACGTGCCGCCTGCGCCTCCACCAGCGCGTCGCGGCTGACTACGGAGGGAATTTCGTGCGTCTGGATCGCGATCAGACTGACGGCCTTTTCGCTCGCCAGCGAACCGAGGCGCTCCTGCACGCGCGCGACCGGGGCCCCGAACCGGCTGCGGCGGCTGACTTCGACGGCAACGAGATCGCCATCCTTGGCATCGGCCGTGGCAACGGCGGGAATAGCGACTTCGCGGAGGTCCTTCTTGTTGACCGGAACCAGGCGGCCGCTGCCGTCGGGCAGTGCCCGGAACACGCCGAGCATGCGATGCTTGGGGTGACCGATGATCTTGATGACGCGACCCTGGTGCCGGATCGCGTCGCCTTCCTCGCCTGTCTCCTCGATCCGCAGTAGAACCTGATCGCCCACCCCGGCGACTTCGCCGGGGCGCGCGCGACGAGGCGTTTGGATACGGATCTTCGGCGCCGGTCCGTGCGCTTGCTCGTCCCATTCCTGCGGCGCTGCGATCAGGTCTCCGTCCTGATCGCGGCTTGTGACGTCCGCCATCACCACCGAAGGAAGCGTGCCCGCGTGGTGGAGTTTCTTGCGCCGCCGCTCCACCAAGCCCTCATCAGCAAGGTCGCGCAGCATACGCTTGAGCGCGGCGCGGTCATCATTCTTCAGGCCGAATGCGCGGGCGATCTCACGCGTGCCGACCTTGCCCGGCTCGCGATCGATGAAGGCGAGAAGGTCTTCTCGTGAAGGGAACGATGGCTTCTGGCGGGGACGTGGGGGCAACGATGAATCCAATTTTGAACCTAAAATCTAGCATGTCCTATACGAACAGATAGGCAGTCGCTGATGTTCCTATACATAGAGATAGTCAATCGCTCATTCGAGATAATCGATCTGAGATTTTTATAGACGTAGAGATAAGTGAGCTGTCGCTCTTTCTCCAGAGGTGACCTCTCACGCAGACGCGACATCACGCTAACGTCGCTGCCCTGTCGGTATGTGGGTAGTTGCAGGCGAAGGTAGATTGGGGCAGGATGAAGTCTTTGTTGAGCAATCGCGTCGGGGGCCGTGCCGGTTTTTTTCATGGCGCGGATGCGGAACCTGGATGGGGCTCAGGTGCGGGAGTCGTCCGCATTCACGGGGGGGACATGTTGTAGTTGAACAAGCCTGTGTTCCATCGGCAAAAAGCGACTGATGTGGCGCCCCCACTTTTCGCGCCGCAGGTTCCAATCATCAGTTTCACCGCAAGCAAACGTGTCAGAGCATGAACGCGATTCTCATTAAGATCTTTGCCGTTGCTCTCGCCCTTAGCCAAGTCACCACCAAGCCTGACGTGAAGACCGAGTTCGATCCGGTCCGCGATCAGGCGCAGGCCATGCAGTTGCTGCGTGATGGCTGCAATCACATGCTCAAGGTGTTCGACCTGGAGAACATCAACATCGACGAGCTGATCACGATTGCGATGAACGACCCGCAGGCGGTCACGTCGGAGAGCAAAGTATTCAAGGGCATCAATTTCGATGACCTGGCAGTTGCCTATCGCGAGATCTGCAAGGGTGAAACGGTTGCGAAGTCGCCGATCGACATGGGCGAGGTGCTCGCGTTCTACAACAAAGCCGTGACCGACCTGCCCGACGTCAGCAAGCTCAAGGACCAGAAGCTGCGCGGCCTCAACGTTGTCCTCGACGATAAGGGCAACCGCTACGCGGACGACTACAAGCCGGGCCAGCGCCGTCTCTCGGTTCCGCTGAGCCAGATCCCCGAGCATGTGCAGCAAGCCTTCATTTCGGTCGAGGACAAGCGGTTCTACAGCCACAAGGGAATCGATGAGCACGGGCTGATCCGCGCCTTCGTCGGTAACCTCGCCCAGCCGGGCCGCCCGCAGGGCGGTTCGACGATTACGCAGCAGGTGGCGAAAAATCTCCTGGTCGGCGACGACGTGAGCTACGAGCGCAAGATCCGCGAGATGATCGTTGCAACGCGCCTCGAACGCGTGCTGAGCAAGCGCGAAATCCTCGAACTGTACCTGAACTCGATCTACCTCGGCCGCAGTGCCTGGGGCGTCGAAATGGCGGCGCACCGCTATTTCGGAAAGGCAGCCGATCAACTCACCCTGGGTGAAGGCGCGCTGCTTGCCGGGATGACCAAGGGGCCGAGCTACTTCAGTCCCGATCGCCATCCGGACCGCGCGCAGGCTCGCTTCGAGTATGTGCTCACGCGCATGCAGGAGGATGGCGCAATCAGCGCGGACCAGATGCACCAGGCGTCGGCGTCTCTGCCACACATGGCGGCGTTCGCTCGCGCCGGGCTCGACTCGGGTCTCTATTTCATGGACCAGCTGCGGCGTGAGGCCAAGGCGGTTGCCGATGTCGATTTGACAACGGGCGGGTCCTACACCATTCGCTCGACCGTTCATCCGGTCCTGCAGCGCGCTGTCGAGACGGCATTGCAGGACGGTTTGGTGCGTTATGAGATGAATTATGGCCGCGCCCGGTTCCAAGGGCCGGAGACCAGCCTCGCAAAGAGCGTGCAACGTTTGGAAGCGAGCAAGAGCGGGGCAGCCACCACGCCGGCTTGGCAGCGCGCGCTCTCCCACGCTCACCTGATGCTCTATGACGTGCATTGGACGCCGGCGATCGTGACCGAAGTCGCGGGCCGCAAGGGTGGTTTGCGTGTCGGTCTGGCTGACGGGCGCCAGCTGCCGCTGAGTGTGCGGTTCAGCCGTGCCGAAGCCGCGCTCAAGCTCTACGACGTCGTCTATGTCAAACTGATCGACGGGTCGAATAAAGCGCCCGTGCGTGCCGATCTTCGCGTCCCGCCAAGCGTGCAAGGCGCCGCCATCGTGCTGGAAAACAAGACCGGCAAGATTCTGGCCGTGACCGGCGGGTTCTCATATCCGCTCAGCCAGCTCAACCGTGCGACGCAAGCGCAACGCCAGCCCGGCTCGTCCATCAAGCCGCTGACCTACCTGACGGCTCTGCAGTCTGGCCTGCAGCCCAACGCACTGATCCCCGACGAGCCCATCACGCTTCCGCCAATCGGCGGGGGCCAGGAAAAGGATTATTGGACGCCCAAGAACTATGAGGGCGGAAGCATGGGTGTCCTGACCCTGCGCCGCGCTCTGGAAAACTCGCGCAACCTCGTGACCGCCCGCCTGCTCGACGGCGGTATCGACAAGAACCCGGCGGTCAGCCTCAAGAAGGTGTGCGACGTCGCGCTCGAAGCCAGGATCTACGAGGAGTGCATCCCGTATTATCCGTTTGTGCTCGGGGCCCAGCCGGTTCGCCCGATTGATCTCGCCGGGTTCTATGCGACGATTGCCAATGAGGGTGCGCGTCCGACACCCTATGCGGTGGAGTCGGTCGAGCGCGATGGCAAGGTGATCTACGAGCACCCGGACGCGGCGCCGGTCCAGCTTCACTCGGCTGATCGGGTCGCGTTCTACCAGCTCAAGACGATCCTGCAGGGCGTGGTTGCGCGCGGAACAGCAGCCGCCGCCAGCGACATCTCTCCATACATCGGGGGTAAGACCGGCACGTCGGAAGACGAGAATGACGCCTGGTTCGCCGGTTTCACCAACGACATCACGATCGTGGTGTGGGTCGGTTACGACAACGCTGCCGGAACGCGCCGCACGCTGGGCGGCGGCAGCACCGGTGGCAGTGTGGCGTTGCCGATCTGGGAATCGATCGTGAAAGCAGCCTGGGCGAACGGTGTGCCGAAGACACCGCTCGCGCCGCCTTCGCCGGAAGCGCGCAAGCTCATTGCCGACCTGCCGATCGAGCTCAACAGCGGCGAGCGGATCCGAGGCGGTGGCCGATCCGCATTCATCGAGCACTTCCGGCTTGATGCGAAGGGAGCACTGCTGGAGCCCAAGAATCGGATGGTCGAAAGCGCTGCGGCTGGGGGCGGTCGATATGCCCGTGACGACACTCGATCTGCACGTCGCGACCGGACAATGCGGTCGGCGCATGCCGAGGTGACACGGTCCGAATCCCGACGTTCACGCCATTCAAGCGGCCGGCCTCTTGTCGCCGCGCAGCAGTGTTACTTCTTCTTCTGCAATAGTCCCGGCGTGCGCTGGCAGTAACGAACCAGGTAGCAATCATCGAACACGCGGGCCCGCCCTTGTGCGGGCCCGTTTGCGTCTGTGAGTGTGATTACTGGCTCGCCGTCCGCGCTTTGGCGGTGGGCGTCTTCGTCTTCGCGGAAGCCGATTTGGCGGCGGGCTTCGTCGCTGACTTGGGTCGCGCCGGACGAGCCGATCGCTTGGCGGCGGGCTTGCGCTCCGCGCTCTCGCCCGGTGCCGCAGCCGCGGCATTGGTTGCGCTCTTGGTGCGCGCCTTGCGGCCCCCGCTACGGCGCGGGGATCCACCACCCTTAGCCGCGCGCGCGTCGATAAGCGCAACAGCCTCTTCCAGAGTGATCGCCTCAAGCGTTTTGTCGTTGGGCAGCGTCGCGTTGATGCCGTTGTGGCTCACATAAGGTCCGTAGCGCCCGGACTTCGCCACCACTGGACCGCCGCCATTCGGATGCTCGCCAAGGCTGCGGCCGGGGTCGGAGCCGAAGCGCCGTGCCCGCGGTCCCTTGGCGATCTTCTCGGCGATCAGCGTCACCGCGCGATTGAGCCCGATCGTGAGCACGTCGTCGCCTGTCTCCAGGCTCGCGTAAGTCTTGCCATGTTGTACGTAGGGGCCAAACCGTCCAACGCCGGCAACGATCGGCTCGCCGTCCTCGGGATGGCGTCCCACTTCGCGCGGCAGTGACAGGAGCTTGAGCGCAAGCTCGAGCGTCACCGTATTGGGGTCGGTGCCTTTGAGCAGACCGGCGCGCTTTGGCTTCTCGTCGCCATTGGCTTCACCAAGCTGCACGTAAGGTCCGAAACGGCCGGACCGTAGCGTCACCGGCAGTCCGGTTGCCGGATCGATGCCCAGCTCCTTGGCGCCGTTCTCAACGACGCCGTTGCCATTGGCCGCTCCCAGCGGTCGGGTATTGCGGCATTCCGGATAGTTCGAGCAGCCGATGAAGGCGCCGAATTTTCCGATCTTCAAAGACAGGCGACCGGTGCCGCACACCGGGCATTGACGCGGGTCGCCGCCGTCCTCGCGCGGGGGGTAAATATGCGGCGCCAGCATCTCGTCGAGTGCGGTCAGCACCTCGCCGATGCGCAGATCCTTGATGCTATCGACCGCGCCTGTGAAATCGACCCAGAAATCGCGCAGAAGCTCGCGCCAGCCTAACTCGTTGTTGGAGACGCGATCGAGCTGATCCTCGAGATCGGCGGTGAAGTCGTATTCCACGTACTTAGTGAAATAGCTCTCCAGGAAGGCGACCACAACACGGCCTTTGTCTTCCGGATAGAGCCGCCGCTTCTCGAGCCGCACGTAGTTGCGGTCCTTGAGCACCTGCAGGATCGACGCATAAGTCGAGGGTCGGCCGATGCCGAGCTCCTCCATGCGCTTGACCAACGAGGCTTCCGAATAGCGCGGGGGCGGCTCGGTGAAGTGCTGATCCGCCGCGATGGCGCGCTTCTCCAGCGGCTCGCCCTCGCTCATCTCCGGCAGGCGGCGTGTCTCATCATCCTCATCGGGATCGTCGCGGTCTTCGTGATAAACCCGCAGGAAACCGTCGAACTTGATCACTGAGCCGGTCGCGCGCAGGTCGAGCAGGCGCGGGCCGACCTTGGCGGAGATGTCGACGGTCGTGCGCTCGATATCGGCCGATTCCATCTGGCTGGCGATCGCGCGCATCCAGATCAGCTCGTACAGTTTTGCCTGCTCAGGTTCGAGATAGCGCGAGACGTCGCGCGGGCGACGGTTGACGTCGGTCGGCCGGATGGCCTCGTGTGCTTCCTGGGCGTTCTTGGCCTTTGTTTGATAGCGCCGCGGTGCTTCCGGCACGTAGCGTGCACCATACTCCTGGCCGATCACCTTGCGGAGCGACGGCAAGGCCTCTTCGGCAATTTGCACGCCGTCAGTTCGCATGTAGGTGATGAGCCCGACCGTCTCGCCGCCGATGTCAATGCCCTCATAGAGCCGCTGCGCGATCCGCATGGTGTGCGCGGGCGCGAACCCCAACTTGCGGCTTGCTTCCTGTTGCAGAGTTGACGTGGTGAATGGCGGATAGGGATTGCGTTTGGTCGGCCTGGCCTCGATCGCGGCGACTGTGAAGGCCGCGCGCTCCAGCGCGTCCTTGAAGGCCTGTGCGTCCGCACCCGATCCGATGTCGAGGCGCTGGATCTTCTGCCCATCCGCACCGACCAGCCGGGCTTCGAACGTTTCCCCGCGCGGCGTCGCCAACGTGGCAACCAGGGACCAGAACTCGCGCGGGACGAATTTCTCGATCTCAAGCTCGCGGTCGCACACGAGCCGCAGCGCCACTGACTGCACCCGCCCAGCCGAGCGTGCGCCGGGCAGCTTGCGCCACAGCACCGGCGAGAGCGTGAACCCGACCAGATAGTCCAACGCCCGGCGCGCCAGGTAGGCATCGACCAGGGCGCCGTCGATCGTGCGCGGGTTGGCCATCGCCTCTTCGACCGACTGCTTGGTGATGGCGTTGAACACCACGCGCTCGACGTTCTGATCGGTCAGCGCCTTCTTCTGCTTCAGGATCTCCAGGACATGCCAGGAGATCGCCTCGCCTTCGCGGTCCGGGTCGGTGGCGAGAATGAGCTTGCCCGCGCCCTTGACCGCCTGGGCGATATCATTGAGCCGCTTCTGGGCCTTGGGATCGACTTCCCAAACCATCTTGAAGTTGTGATCCGGATCGACCGAGCCATTCTTGGCCGGCAGGTCGCGGACATGACCAAAAGAGGCGAGGACCTCGTAGCCTCGGCCGAGATACTTATTGATTGTCTTGGCTTTGGCCGGCGACTCGACGACAACGACGTTCATGCAAATCCGTGTTTTTGCGGGGCGCCGACTCCCGGCGGGGATGGCGCGCGGCGCCGCGAAAATGGGTAAGCGGGTCCCTAAAGTCAAATCACGGACCGATGGGTAACCCGAATTGGCGGGCTAAGTAACTGTTATCAAATAGATAATCCCCACACGCCGAAGGACAATTAAAACAGGTGTTTTGATGTATTCACGTCTTTTACGAGCATGGGTGCGTTTCAGACGAGTGCCACCAGCCCGCCACGTCCCCGCCGAAGGCGGCCGGCGATTTCGAGCTCCAAAAGCACCATGCGAACCGTTGCCGGGGCGGCGCCTGAGAGCCGGATGAGGTCGTCGATTGCGACCGGGGTTGGTCCGAGGAGGGCGAGCACGCCGGTCGTCACCTGATCGCTATCCGGGCGCTCGAGCAGTCCAGAGGGTGTGGGAGCCGGCCCGGGCGGCTCCGGCAGTCGACCGAGAATTGGTGCAAGCACGTTGATCACGTCGGCGGCTTCGGTCACCGGCGTCGCTCCCTGCTTGATGAGGCGGTTCGTGCCTTCCGCGCGGGGATCGAGCGGCGATCCCGGGACAGCAAAGACTTCGCGGCCCTGCTCCAGAGCGAAGCGCGCCGTAATCAGCGAGCCTGATCGCTGCGCTGCCTCGACGATGACCACGCCGGCAGCCATTCCCGAGATCAGCCGATTGCGCCGCGGAAAATCGCGTGCACGCGGCTCCCATCCGATCGGCATTTCCGAAACCGCGGCCCCCGTGCGGAGGAGCGCCTGCGCCAACTCCCCATGCTCGGGCGGATAGATCCGATCGTGACCGCCAGCCAGAACGGCCACTGTGCCGCTTGCAACGGTCGCCCGATGGGCTGCGGCATCAATCCCACGTGCCAAGCCTGAGACAATCATGAAGCCGGCTTCGCCCAGGTCGCGCGCAATCAGCTGGGCGAACTTGAGACCGGCCGCGGACGCGTTGCGCGAGCCGACAATGCCGACCATTGGCTGTGTCAGGATATTCACATTGCCGCGCACCCCGAGTAGCGGCGGGGCGTCATCGATCTCGCGCAAGCGCGCCGGATATTCCGGTTCACCCTTTGCCACAAAGGTGACGCCTATGCGCGCGGCGGCGGCAAGCTCCCGCTCAGCATCCGCAGGCGGACAAACTCGGATCGGATCCCTGGCGCGGCCGCGGCGCGCGAGATCGGGCAAGGCGTCGAGCGCCGCGCCGGCACTGCCGAAATGATTGAGCAGGTCCCGGAACGTGCGCGGTCCGATATTGTCGCTGCGGATCAGGCGCAGGCGATCAAGCCGCTCCTGATCGCCGATGTGATTGTTGGCTCCGCCACACACGCCCATTTTCCCAGACTATTGACGCGTGGTCGGGGCATCTGCGGCCGGGGCTTTGGAACCCCCGATTTTGCCTTCGCGACCATTTGCCAGGCGCGCAATGTTGCCGCGGTGCATGATCCAGAGCAGCAATGACAACACCAGAAAGAGCGCGGCATTCAGCCCATCGTGTTGATACCACCAGATGAAAGCCGGCGTGGCGGCGCTCGCGAGCAGCGCGGCGAGCGATGAGTAGCGGGAGAGCGCGGCGACCGCGATCCAGACGAGGCAGAAGAAGATCATGGCCGGCCAGGCGAGCGCGAGCAGCAACCCGATGTAGGTCGCGACGCCTTTGCCGCCTTTGAACTTCAGCCACACCGGGAACAGGTGCCCAAGGAAAGCCCCGAGCGCTGCCACGACGCCAAGATCAGGACCGCCAAACCAGGTCGCGAGCCACACTGCGACCGCTCCTTTGAGCGCATCGCCAAGGAGGGTCGCCGCTGCAAGGCCTTTGCGGCCGGTGCGCAATACATTCGTCGCGCCGATGTTGCCTGACCCGACGGTGCGGAGGTCCTGCGTTCCGGCGAGCTGCGTCAGCACGAGCCCGAACGGGATCGAGCCGAGCAGATAACCCAACAGGAACGCTACCAAATAATAGGGCAAGGCGATCAACCAGTTGATCGGGTGGAGCAGAGTAGATTGTATCAGACGTACTCGTAGGCGGTACGTCCGGCGACGATCGTGCGCACGACGCGGCCCTGCAGGCGTGCCTCGTCAAACGGCGTGTTCTTGCACTTGGATTTGAGCTGCGCCCGGTCCAGCACCCAGGGCACATCGAGATCGACCACGATCACGTCGGCGACGCTGCCGGCGCGCAACGTTCCTCCGGGCAGCCCGAGGAGCTCGGCCGGGCGCGTCGACGTCGCCTTCAGCAAGCTCATCAGCGAGATCTCGCCGTTGTGTACGAGCCGCAACCCCGCGACCAGCATCGTTTCAATGCCGATAGCGCCCGGACTCGCCTCGGCAAACGGCAGTCGTTTCGTCTCCACGTCCTGCGGATCATGATCGGATACGACGGCGTCCACCAGCCCCGACGTCAGCGCTTCGACCATTGCGGCACGGTCGGTCTCCTCGCGCAGCGGCGGCGCAAGCTTGCAGAACGTGCGGTAGGAGCCGACGTCGACCTCATTGAGCGTAATGTGATTGATCGAGACTGACGCCGTTATGTTCGGGTTGGCCTCCTTGGCGCGGCGCAGCACCTCGAGCGACTCGGCGCAGGTGATGGAGGCCGCGTGGTAGCGACCGCCCGCGAGTGCGGCGAGCCGCACGTCGCGCTCGAGCATGACAACCTCAGCGGCTTTGGGAACGCCGCTCAGCCCGAGCCGGGCCGCGAACTCGCCCTCGTTCATCACACCTTCGCCGACCAGGTTGGGATCTTCCGTGTGATGGACGATCAGGGCATCGAAGTCGCGCGCGTAAGTCAACGCGCGGCGGATCACCTGCGCGTTGGTCACGCTCTTGGCGCCGTCGGTGAATGCGACGGCCCCCGCGGCCTTGAGCAGGCCAATCTCGGTCATCTCCTCGCCTCTCAGCCCCTTGGTGAGAGCTGCCATCGGATGGACATGGACGATCGCGGTGTCGCGGGCGCGCCGCAGCACGAAATCCACCACCGGCGGTTCGTCAATCGGCGGATTAGTATCCGGTTGGCACACGATGGTAGTGACGCCGCCGGCCGCGGCTGCCTGGCTCGCGGACGCAAGGGTCTCACGATATTCCGCACCGGGTTCGCCGACGAACGCACGCAGGTCGATCAATCCCGGCGCGACAACCTTGTCGCGGCAGTCGACGATCTCGGTGCCTTCCGGCACGCCGGCCGCGCCGATGCCGCGCTTGCTGTCGCGGATGAGGCCATCGGCGATCAGCAGGTCACCGATAGAATCGAGGTTGCGCGACGGATCGATGATCCGTGCGTTGGTGAGCAGGATGGGACGACGATCAGAGAGCATTGTGTGAAGTCACGCGTTGCGCAGGTTGCGCGACAAGGCATCGAGCGCGGCCATGCGCACGGCAACCCCCATCTCGACTTGTTCGCGGATCAACGACTGAGTTCCATCAGCGACGCTGGAATCGATCTCGACGCCGCGGTTCATTGGGCCAGGATGCATCACTAGTGCATCAGGCTTGGCGTAGCCGAGCTTTCGCTCATCGAGTCCGAAATAATGGAAGTACTCCGCCGAGGAGGGGACAAACGAGCCGTTCATGCGTTCGCGCTGCAGCCGCAACATCATCACGATATCGGAATTGTGCAGGCCTTCGCGCATGTCGCGAAACACGTCGACGCCGAAGCGCTCGATGCCGGAGGGAAGGAGCGTTGACGGCGCGACCACGCGGACGCGTGCGCCGAGTGTGTTCAACAGAATGATGTTGGAGCGGGCCACGCGCGAGTGCAGGATATCGCCGCAGATCGTGATCGTCAGGCCTTCGATGGTGCCTTTGTTGCGACGGATCGTCAGCGCATCGAGCAGCGCCTGCGTCGGATGTTCATGGGCGCCGTCGCCGGCGTTGATGACCGAGCAATCAACCTTGCGCGCCAGCAGATCGACCGCGCCCGACGCGTGATGCCGCACCACCAGAATGTCGGGATGCATGGCATTGAGAGTGATCGCGGTGTCGAGCAGAGTCTCACCCTTGCGCATGGAGGACGAGCCGACCGACATGTTCATCACGTCGGCGCCGAGCCGCTTGCCGGCGATCTCGAATGAGGATTGTGTGCGGGTGGAGGCTTCGAAGAAGAGATTGATTTGCGTACGGCCGCGCAGCGTACTCTGTTTCTTCTCGATCTGCCGGTTGAGCTCGACGAATTCCTCGGCGCGGTCGAGGAGACCGGTAATCTCCTCGCGCGAAAGTCCTTCGATCCCCAACAGATGGCGTTGGCGGAGGACGAATGTCGGCTTCTGCGCAATGTTCATTAAAGCGGGACTTGTAGGCGCACTCCCGCGCTGCGGCAAGGTGAATCTCCCGTCAAGCCGCACCATCCCCAAGAGAACCGGCGCAACCCCCGGGGCGGTTCGCGCGCTGTGCTAGCATCCGCCATCCGGAGAGCCCCCATGACCAGCGTCTTCGACACACACGATGTCTTCAATCAATCGCCACCGTTCGTGGACGTGAATCTATTCAGTAGCGATCGCCCGCTGCAGGACGCGGTGAACGCGAACGGTGCCCACACTGAGGTCGCGGCCCTAACCCGG
>JAFAXD010000297.1 GCA_019241285.1 Xanthobacteraceae bacterium
CGCCGAGACGATGCCAGCCGTCACCGTGCCGCCGAGACCGAACGGGTTGCCGACGGCGAGGACCCAGTCGCCGATCCGCGGCGCTGCGTCGGCCAGATGCACGTACGGGAAGTCGTTGCGGCCATCGATCTTGATCAGCGCAAGGTCGGTACGCGGATCGGTGCCGATGACCTTGGCGGTGTAGGTCTTGCCATCGTCGGTCGTGATCTCGACGGTCTCCGCCTTCTCGACCACGTGGTTGTTGGTCACCGCATAGCCGTCGGGGGAGATGAAGAAGCCCGAGCCCTGGCCCATCTGGAAGTTGTGGCGCTGCTGGGGCATGCCGCGGCCGCCCATGCCACCCTCACCATCGGGGGAGCCGAAGCGCTTGAAGAAGAACTCGAAGGGCGAGCCCTGCGGGGCCTGGAAGTTGTCACTGCTCAGCTGCGGACCGGCGTCCATCTTGACGCGGACCGACATCACCGCCGGCTTCACTTTCTCGACGATGTCCGCAAACCCGACCGGGCGCGAGGCGTTGATGCTCTGCGCATGCGCGGGGGTCGACAGGCCCGGCAAGCTCTCGGCCGGTGCGAAAACCGGTCCGGCTGCTAGTGCGAGTGCACCCAAGCCCGCCACGGCGGTCGCCAGCAGAGTAGCGCGGCGCGCCGCCAGAACGCGCGGCCGGGGAGCAGTTTCATTTTGCATTGGTAAGCCCTCCAAAAAGTCCAGGCTGTGCGAAGGCACGAGCTTCAGGTGTGTTGACGTGAAAGATGGAGGGGAACGCCTTACGGCCGCCTGACGGCGGGATTAAACTTTGGTAAGCTGGGGAAAAAGGAATTCTTTTGTGATTCTAATTACTTAATCGCCGGACCCAGGACGGGCGCCGGTAAGTTGGGCAAGCCGCTCCTGTTCCGCGGCGGAAAGCGCCGGCGGCACGGCCGGGGGGCGGCGTTTACGGGCCAGCAATACCAGCGAAAATCCGCCCGCCAGCAATACCAGCAACGGGGCAAGCCAGAGGAGTGCCGTGTGCCACTCGAACGGCGGCCGCAGCAGCACGAACTCGCCGTAGCGGGCCACCAGGAAATTGAGCACCTGCGGGTCGCTGTCGCCGGCCCGCAGCCGTTCGCGCACCAGGATGCGCAAATCGCGGGCGAGCGGCGCCTCCGAATCGTCGATCGACTGGTTCTGGCAGACCATGCAGCGCAGCTCGCGCGACAGCGCGCGCGCGCGCGCCTCGAGCTGCGGATCGGACAGCATCTCGTCCGGCTGCACCGCCTGCGCGGCCAGCGGCCAGCAGAGCACGAGCAAGAACAACAACACGAGCAATTTGGACCGATGCAACATCATACGAAGCGATTACTCCGCCGGCTGCATAGCGGCCGCGCTGCGGGCCGGACGGGGCGCGCCGACCCGTAGCCGCCGGTCCGAGAGTGAGAATGCGCCGCCGGCGAACATGATCACGGCGCCGAGCCAGATCATCAACACCATCGGCTTGTGATAGATGCGCACCACGATCGAACCATCCGGGCTGACATCGCCGAGCGACACGTAAAGCTGGCTGAAGCCGCGCGCCATCAACGCCGCTTGTGAGGTGCTGGAATTGCGCGACAGGAACGTGCGCTTAGCTGGTTGCATCGTGCCGAGCACTTCGCCATCGCGGCGCACCGTGAAGCGCGACACCAGGTCGCGGTAGTTGGAGCCGCTGCGGGGAACGGTACCGTCGAAGCTGAAATCATAATGACGCAACGTCACCCGGTCGGAGGGTTTCATGGAGACGATGCGCTCGGCACCCCACTGGGTCTCACCAACAATGCCGAGCAACACGACCCCGAGGCCGAAATGCGCGAGCGCGGTGCCCCAGTTCGAGCGCGGCAAACCGCGCGCACGCGCCGCCATAGTGGCGAGCGGGACGCGGAACGTACCAATGCGCTCGGCGATATCGATGAGCGCACCCGCCATCACGAACAGCGCAAGCCCCACCACCAAGGCCGGAAGCACCGGATGGCCTTCGATGGCGAGCGTTGCCGCGATCCCCAGCAGCGCCACCACGAAGGCGCCGAGCAGCCGCTGCGTCACGCCAGGAAGATCGGCTCGCTTCCAGGCGAGCAGCGGGCCGAACGGCACCGCAACCAGCAACGGGATGAACAGCGGCGCGAACGTGAGATTGAAAAACGGTGCGCCGACCGAGATCTTGTCACCGGTCAGCGCCTCCAGCGCCAATGGATACAGCGTGCCGACGAACACCGTGGCGCAAGCCGTCGTCAGCAACAAATTGTTGAGCACCAGCGCGCCTTCGCGCGAGACCGGAGCAAACAGTCCGCCCTGTTTGAGGAGCGGCGCACGCCACGCGAACAATGCCAGGGCACCGCCGATGAATAGCACCAGAATGGCAAGGATGAAGACGCCGCGCATCGGGTCGGACGCAAAGGCATGCACGGACGTGAGCACGCCGGAGCGGACCAGGAACGTGCCGATGAGCGAGAGCGAGAAGGCGAGGATCGCGAGCAGGATGGACCAGACTTTGAGCGCCTCGCGCTTTTCCATCACCACCAGCGAGTGCAGCAGCGCCGTTGCGGCGAGCCATGGCATCAGCGAGGCGTTCTCGACCGGGTCCCAGAACCACCAGCCGCCCCAGCCCAGGGTGTAGTAGGCCCAGTAGGAGCCCATGGCGATACCGAGGGTGAGACACATCCAGGCGGCGAGCGTCCACGGCCGTACCCAGCGCGCCCAGGCGGCGTTGATGCGTCCTTCGATCAGCGCCGCCATGGCAAATGAGAACGTGATGGAGAGCCCCACATAGCCGAGATAGAGCATCGGCGGATGCACGGCGAGGCCGAGATCTTGCAGGATCGGGTTGAGGTCGCGGCCTTCGAACGGCGCGGGCGCTAGCCGCAGGAAGGGGTTCGAGGTCAGCAGGATGAACAAATAGAATGCGACCGCGATCCAGGCCTGCACGGCAAGCACGGTCGCCTTGAAGCTCTCCGGCATGTTGCGGCCGAACGCGGCGACCAGCGCGCCGAACAGCGTAAGGATCAGCACCCACAGGAGCATCGAGCCCTCGTGGTTGCCCCAGACGCTGGTGAATTTGTAGATCAGCGGCATCGCCGAGTGCGAATTCTCAAACACGGTCAGCACCGAGAAGTCCGATCGCACGTAGCACGCAGTGAGCGCCGCGAACGCGGCAGCAACGAACCCGAACTGCGCCAGCGCCGTCGACTCGGCGACCCCCATCAGCCTCGGATCGTTGCGCCGCGCGCCGATCAGCGGCACGCTCGCCTGCGCAATGCCAACCAGAAGGGCCAGCACCAGCGCGAAGTGGCCGATCTCAGGAATCATTATGCGACCTCACTTCGCCGTGCCCGCCGTTGCGCCGGGGTTGCCGTATTCGTCCTTCCAGTGCCCCTGTTTCTTGAGCGCGTCGGCGACCTCCTTCGGCATATACTTCTCATCATGCTTTGCGAGAACCGTGTCGGCGCGAAAGCTGCCGCCGGGCTCGAGCGTTCCTTCGGCGACAACGCCTTGTCCTTCGCGAAACAAGTCAGGAAGGATTCCATGATAGGCGACG
The DNA here is from genome assembly GCA_019241285.1 of Xanthobacteraceae bacterium. GTDB lineage: Bacteria > Pseudomonadota > Alphaproteobacteria > Rhizobiales > Xanthobacteraceae > JAFAXD01. Next base: position 3,545 of record JAFAXD010000297.1, read on the forward strand.
CCAATGGAATGATTGCCGTCGGTGACCTGGAAATGCATGTCCAAGTCATTATCGCGCACGACGCTCCCCGGCGCCACGAGGCCGCCGAGCCGCAGGCGCGTGCCGGGCTTGACGGCGTTGCTGATCACGTCGCTCGGGGAGTTGAAAAACACGATGGTGTCGCGGAGCGCGAACAACACGAGTCCGAGCGCGATCGCCAGCACGACGGCAGCCGCGCCGATGAGCGTGAGGCGACGCCGCTTGCGCGTCATCCGTCAAGACCGAAGTTCTTGGCGCCCTCGTCGATGCGGCGCAACTTGTCGGGGTCGCTGGCGAGGGCGCGGCGCGCGTCCGCGGCGGCGGCACGCGCTTTGTCGCGATCGCCGAGCACTACATAGGCGCGCATCAGGCGGAGCCAACCTTCAACATCGGAGCCATCGGCTGAAAGGCGCGCGGCGAGGCGCTCCACCATGCCACGCACCATCTGGTCGCGATCCGACGGCGCCATGTCGGCGGCACTGGCAACGTCTTGTGCGCTCGGGCCCGGCGCAGCGGACGTTGCCGCGGCTGGATCGAGGCGAGCCAATGCCTGGCGCACGTATACGACCCAAGGCGCGTCGGCAGGCGCCTGCGCCAACAATTTGCGCCATCGCTCCACCGCGTCCGAGGTGCGGCCGTCCTGCTCGGCGGCCAGTCCCAAATAAAACTGAGCGCGCGGGTTGGACGCATCGAGCGCAAGCGCGCGTTCGAATGCGGCCTTCGCATCGGACGTGATCACACCGTTCGCCGCACCACTGAGGGCTTCGCCGAGATTTGCCTGTCGATCGGCATTTTCACCATTGAGTCTCAGGCTCGCGCGAAACGCTCTGATCGCATCATCGAAGCGGCCGAGCCGCATGTAGACCGGAGCGATTACATCCCAGCCGCGGCCATCGTCGGGGTTTTGCTCAAGATGCGCCTCGACGCGAGCGATCAGCCCGGCCATCGAATCGGTGCCGGCCGGCGCCGTCAGGCGTTGTGCGAGCGGCTCACCCGGTAGGTTGGGTGAACCCAGCAACAAATAGAGGCTGATGGCGGCGAGCGGCACAAACACCAGGGTGATCACCGCGGCGGAGCGCCGGTGCCGCAGCCCCGTCGCGGCATCGAGCGCCGGCGGCGGTTTGGCATCGGCGGCAGCGAGCAGGCGACGCGAGACTTCAACGCGAGCGGCGTCGGCCTCAGCGACGCCGATCACGCCGCTGGCGCGGTCGCGCTCGATCTCATCGAGTTGGTCCTTGTAAACTTCGGCGTCAGCGGCAGTTCGTTCGGCCGCGTTCGTGCGAGCCAACGGCCACAGCACGGCAAAAATCGCCACCGCGGTCATCAGCGCCAGGACCGGCCAAAGCATGCACACTCACCGCTCGCGCATGGCCCGGAAAAGTGGTTCCCGGTTTTCCGAAGAGGACATGCGCAAAAAAGACGATCATTCGCCGTGCCTTCGGAGCGACTGCCGGCGTTCGTGATAGCGGGTTACATCATGGCACATCGGGCCTCGCAACTGGCGAGCCCGCGACATGATAGCCGACGGGTGAGGTTTAACTGATCGGGGTCCAGGTCCCGTCCGGGTTGCGGCAGGCAGCGCCGCGCGCGGTCTGCGGCTTTCCGTCGATGTAGATCGTATGCGTGTACTGCCGGCACGTGTTGCCGGCCTGCTGATAGGCCGGTCCCGGAACGATCGTGCCGTAGCGGCCCGAATCGGGGTTTTTCCAGGTCACGGCGGCGCCTGATTGGCCGCTCTCCAACGCCTGCATCTGCGCCGCGTAGGCGCGTTTCTTGTCTTCCTCATCCATCGATGCGCCGATGCGATTGCCGATCAGGCCGCCGATTGCCGCCCCAGCCACGCCCGCAGCGAGGTGCGATGCGAGATTTCCGCCAAACTGCGAGCCAATGAGCGCGCCCGTTACGGCGCCGATGGCGGTGCCGGTGTTCTCTTTGGCGCCCTGCCCCGTTTCCGGCGTCGCCGCACAGGCCGCAAGGCAGGCCGCCAGCGGCACAGCACATATCCATTTGGCTTTGGACATCTCACCCCCACCCTGGCGTACCGCTCGGCGGTCGCACCTTACCCCTCGCAGCGAGAATAAGCTGGGGAATAGGGCGAAAGCGCGACAAGGAGCAGCACGGCGGCTGATGCGGCCCTTGTTTGACCGAGATCGCCCGGCATGCTTTGCCCCGACTCGTCAAAGCGTTAGGGACAAGCTCAATGCGCTCGTTTGTTTTGTGTGTCGCCCTGTGCGCGCTTGTTTCCGTGCAAGCGGTGGCCGCCGAAGTGCCCGACATGGTCGGTACCTGGAAGATCTCGCAACGGCGGCACCCGGCCACCAGCGAGAGCCCGCAGCAATCGGCTGAGCTCGCGTCCCTGACGATCACGATCTCCCATCAAACCAGCGATTCGTTCTCCGGGACCGTGGTGGGTCCGAAGCGCAAGCCGGAACAGATCATCGGCTCATTTCGCCGCGACGGCAGGACGTTCGTCTATTCGAGTGCCAAGACCGCAGGTGTCGGCCAGGTGCAGGGCGATGAGATGCAGATCTGCCGGACCGACACCGGCTGCGCGGTTCTTACCCGAACCAAATAACGGCGAACGTATCAGCGCGTCCGCGCGCTGATACTGAGCTTATCGCTCATGTCCGCCGGCAAGTTGGCGCCGCCCAGATCGGCCCAACCAATTCCGTCCGCCGGCTTGGCCTTGATGCTGAACTCCAGCTCGCCGGGGCGCTTGATGAAATCGGCGACCGCCCGCGCGACCACGCCCGCGGCCGGCGTGGTACCGAGTACCGAGGCGACCGCCGCTCCCGATTGAAACAGGAAATCCCGGCGCACGTCCTCGGTTGAGCGATTTTCCTTGTGCGCCTCATTGGCCAGAACACGATCAAACAAACCGGCGTCCTTGACGGCGACCACGAGCGATTTGACCGTGGCCTTGCTGCTCGCAGCTTCGGCCACGGCCGACTTGCTCGAAAATGCTTCCTTGCTGATGTTTCCAAGCCGAGCCCGCAATGTCACCGCACCCGCATCCGCCGCCCGCAGGGAAATATCGCTCACCACTTCCTTGTTGGCCTCGTTCCAGGAGGCAGACATCTGCAGCGACAATTCGACCGCATCGTAGCCCAGGTCGTGCAGGTCGCGCGCGGTTTGTGCCTGCGAAGGCGAGGGAACGAGCACCCTGAAATCATCGACGGTGAGCGCGATGTCCGTCGGCAGTCCGTTATAGGGATGCTCGGTGGCGAGCGTCGCATTCTTCAACGAGAACTTCAGTCGCTCGTTTCCAACTTGGTCGCTGATAATGTCAGCCCCGACACCGACGAACGAAATGGTGCCGACCCCCGAGAGATATCGCTGCGCATCATCCGATTCGGATTTTGCGTCGGTGTCCTTGTCGGCAGCCGGCAAGGCGCGCACGCCGCTCACCGAAACGCGATCGGCGTGCATAATGGAGCCGCCCTGGCTACGCAGATCGAGGGCGTTGAGGTCGAGAGCTCCGACAACCGCATCCGGATCCTTCTCCTTGATCGCCGACGGGTGCTGGTACACTCGCGCCGCCAGAGCGAGATCAACGTCCGTGATGGCGATCGGCCCGATGCTGAGCATCGCCACGACCGAGCCCTCGCTGCGCACTGTTCGTGCTGACGCGCTGGCTGCCTTGCCGGTGACGATGTTCTGCAGCGTGAGGTCGCGCACGGTCACGCTCTGCCGTCCACTCGGCGAGGACCACTCCGCGACCAACTCTGGGACCTTCACGCTCGTCGCGGATAGTTCTGCCAAGCGCTTGTCCAACGGCGCGGATGCGCGCGCATCGAACAGCGCGCCCAGCTGTTGCTCATTGAGATTAGCACCGACGAATTCGACCTGCGGAGCGCGGTAGCTCGTCTGCCCGATCTGGAAGCTCACGTCATGCAGCGTAATGCTCTCCGCGGCGAAACAACCTGGACCGCTGAGCAGTGCTGCGATGATTGCGGCAACGCCAAGCCAGTGACCAAGGCACAAGCCGTGTCCGAGCGGCCGGCGGAACGGGATCATTCGTGCTTCCTTCATCATGAGCCACGACCGCAGGGAAGGTATTGCCTGACACGCGCTTTAGGAATGGCTAAATTGTAGTGATAGGAACTGGACTTACGCGGCCGGCAGCACAAGTTCGGCCCGCAAGCCGCCGATGGGAGCGGTTCCGAGCGTGAGATTTCCTCCGTAGAGAGCCGCGAGATCAACCACAATCGACAGGCCGAGACCGGAGCCGGGCTTTGTCTCATCCAGTCGCTGGCCGCGGCGCGTCACCTGCTCACGCTGATCCGCGTCGAGGCCCGGCCCATCGTCGTCGACCACGATATGGACCGCCGGGCCTGAACCCGTGACTTGCCCGAACACCTCGATGCTCACACGCGAGTTCGCCCATTTGCAGGCGTTATCGACCAGGTTGCCGACCATCTCTTCAAGATCCGGCTGTTCGCCCTTGAACCGCACCGGCTTGGGCGCGTCGACGTCGATTGCGATGCCGCGGTCGAGATAGATCTTCTCCATAGTGCGAGCCAGCGCGGAAACGATGGGCAGCACGTCGGTGACGTTGCCCACCACGGTGAGCCGCGCCGCGAGCCGCGCTCGCTCCAGATGGCGGGCCACCTGGTCGCGCATGATGTCGGTCTGCTCGCGCACCTTGACGGCGAGCGGATCGGCACCCCGCGCGGTTGCCTCGTTCACCATCACCGACAATGGCGTCTTCAGCGCGTGCGCCAGATTGCCGACGTGGGTGCGCGCGCGCTCGACGATTTCCCGATTGGCGTCGATCAATGCATTTGTTTCCCGCGCGAGCGGCGCGATTTCTGAGGGGAACTGCCCCTCCAGCCGCTCGGCGGTACCGGCCCGAATTGCAGCCAGACTCTCGGAAATGCGTTTGAGCGGCAACAGGCCGAAGCGAACCTGAAACATTGTCGTCAACAACAACGCAACGATCAGCGTGCCGAAGGTCACCACAAGGACCCGGTCGAACGAACGCGTTTCCTCCTCGATCTCCTGGGAATCACCGGCGACTGCGACGAGGTAGCGGCCGTCGTCACCGAGATCGACCGTGCGCTCGATCAGGCGCAAACGCTGGTCTTCCGGTCCATCGACGTAACTGCGGCGGGTGCCATCGGCGCCCTGCGGGACGTTTTGATCTTTGAGGTGCGGCAGGCCTCCATCCCACAACGAGCGCGACGAGCGCACTTCGGGCTTGGGGGCGTTCAGATTGGTCACTTGCCAATACCAGCCGGACAGCGGCAATTCAAACAAGGGCTCGCCGAGCGACTGAGGTTGACGTTCCGTGCCTTCCTCAGGCGCGGCCACTTCCGCCACCAGCGTGCGCAAGTACACGCTCAGCCGCCGGTCAAACGAACGCTCCACCGCCTGCCGGTTCAGCGTTGAGAGCACGATGCCGGTCGCGAACAGGATCAGCACGGTCCAGACGGTTGCGGACAGGAACAGCCGGAGCGCAAGCGAGTTAGCGCGCATCACCCTGACGCGTTTCGCTCGGCGGCGAGAGCAGGTAACCAAGCCCGCGCACGGTCTGGATCACATCGACGCCAAGCTTCTTACGAATGCGGCCGACAAAAACTTCGATGGTGTTGGAGTCGCGATCGAAGTCCTGGTCGTACAGATGCTCTACCAATTCGGTGCGCGACACCACGCGCCCGGTGTGATGCATCAGGTACGACAACAGCCGATATTCATGCGAGGTCAGCTTGACCGGATTGCCATCGACGGTGACGCGCCCGGTGCGCGAGTCGAGCCGCACCGGCCCGCAGGTGAATTCGCTTTTGGCGTGGCCGACGGAGCGGCGGAGCAGGGCGCGAATGCGCGCAAGCACTTCCTCCAAATGAAAAGGCTTGGCGACATAATCATCGGCACCGGCGTCGAACCCCTGGACCTTGTCGCTCCAGCGGTCGCGCGCGGTGAGCAGCAAGACCGGCATGGCTCGCCCTGCCCTTCGCCACGCTTCGAGTACCGAGATGCCGTCCATCTTAGGAAGCCCGATGTCCAGAATGACCGCGTCATAGGGCTCCGATTCCCCGAGGTAGTGACCCTCTTCCCCATCGAAGGCGCGGTCCACCACATAGCCCGCCTCCGTCAGCGCGGTGGCGAGTTGACGATTGAGGTCGGGATCGTCCTCGACGACGAGGAGGCGCATGCGGTCACCTGCCGAGATGCGGCGGAAGGGTCAAGACCCACCCACCAGAACGCCGGTCGCAGCATCAACCGACGCGGTCACTACTTTGCCACTGCGTGGCAAGACTGTCAGCACGTAGAGGAGGTGCTTGCCCTCCTGGCAGAGCCGCACCGCAACAAGATCACCCGGGTAATGAGCCCTGACCCGGCTGATCGCCTTGGCAAGCGGCACCAGCTTGTGTGACCGCACGGCAGTGCGGCGCTCCTCGCCCGAGAGGCAGCGACGAGGGTCAGCCGCGGCGAGCTGCACCGCCGCGATGAGAAGAACCAAACTTAATACGAATCGACTGACCATCTAGCGCCGAAATCGCCGTAACGGCAGGCGCCGTCAAGAGGTATGTCCATCGATTGCAAGGTGGGGGCGAAGCGCCGCGCCGAATGGCACGTGTCACGATGTGTCAAAAAGCTCCCGAGATGGGCCTTACATTGCGAAAAACACCAACCACAAACATGCGAGCACCAAGGCCGCCGCTCCCAAACTAATCGCCAGCACGTATCTCACATTGTGGCCGGTGACCCCCTGACGTGCCTCAGTGGCGGATTTTTCAATCGAGCCTCTTTCATCGGGGGTTCTTTGGACACGAAAATCCATGCCATACAACCGCGCTCGCGGTCCCTCTGCACCGGCAGAGCCGAAGCTCTCTCGTTACCGGGACAACGCACGCCAAAAGCGTCTGTTCCTTGGGCTCGACCGGTCGGAGTTTCGCTTAGCTACGACCACGCAATGGGCGCTCTTCCATGCTGACCAGGGCAATGAGTGCCAACAGCGTGAAAATGCCGCCGCACACGAAAACCCAGCGGAACGCGCCTGAGAGGTCCATCCCGCCTGCGCCGACGGCGGCGAGCGCATCGACGGCGCGGCCTTCCCCGCCGACGAACCCCAGCACCAGTGCACCCATGATCGCGACTACCAGTGCTGAAAGAAGGGCTCGAAAGAAGTTCAAGGTTCCTGTCGCCACTCCCACCTGAAAGCGCGAGACGGCATTCTGGATGCTGACAGTCACGACCGAGAACACGGTCCCGATACCAGTCGCGATCACACATAGCGCCGCCACCACGACCCAAAGCGGCGCGCGCGGCCACGACGCCAGGAACAGATGCGTCAGTGTGGCGAGCGAGAGCCCGATCATCGGCAACCATTTGTAATGATTGAACCGCACCATCACCTGACCGGACAGGATTGAACCCGGGGTGGTCATGACAGCGATCGGGATCAGTGCCCACCCCGCATTGCTCGCGGAGAGACCGTGCACGTTTTCATAATAGAGCGGCATGAAGATCGTGAGCCCGATCTGTGAGCCCATTGCACAGGATGCTGCGAGCGTACCGGACCGCACCACCGGATTGGAGAGAACGGAGAGCGGCAGAAACGGTTCATCGGCATGGGTCAGACGATAGGTGAAGCCGAGCCACAACAGACCCGAGACGGTGAACAAGCCGATGATCGGCGGCGAGATCCAGGGAAACCGCACGCCACCCCATGTCAGCACCAACAACAACGAGACGGCCGCGGCCATCATCAGCAGTGCGCCGACCAGATCGAGTCGATGCTTGTGGTCGTGTCGCGGCAGGCGCCCCAAATTCCGATAGATCATGAACGCTGCGGCGAGGCCCAACGGAACGTTGAGCCAGAACACCAGCGACCAGTGCATGTGCTCGGCGACGTAGCCGCCGGCCACCGGCCCAGCGGTGCCAGCCGCGATCCAGACCGTGCCGATATAAGCTTGGTAACGGCCGCGCTCGCGTGGTGCGACCGCATCGGCAACCGTGGCCTGAACGAGCGGCACAATACCGCCGCCACCGAGTCCCTGCAGCGCGCGGA
>JAFAXD010000594.1 GCA_019241285.1 Xanthobacteraceae bacterium
GCCGCGGCCGCGGATCGCGGCGGGTGCAGGCGGGGCTAGGTGATCGAACTTGTCTTCGCTCGGAAATTCAGTGACGACGACCTTCCCGCCCCGCGCCACTTCGGCGAGCAGCGCCGGGAGCCGGTGATAGCTTTGCGGCCCGACCACGAGGTCGACTGCGGGCGCCCGGCGGATGATCTCGTCGCCCTCGGCTTGGGCCACGCAGCCTGCCACGGCGACGACGACGCGCCGGCCGTCTGCCGTGGCAGCCTCTTTCATGCGGCGCACGCGGCCAAGCTCGGAATAGACCTTCTCGGCCGCCTTTTCCCGGATGTGGCAGGTGTTGAGGATGACCAGGTCGGCGTCATCGGGGCTGCCTGTTTCGACGAACCCTTCACGCGCCAACGTGTCCGCCATACGACGCGAGTCGTAGACGTTCATCTGGCAGCCATAGGATTTGACGAAGACTTTGCGGCTTGCGCTCATTGCGCCCCAAGAACTCACTGCAGACCGGTCATATAAGACTATTCTCCTATGCCGCCCGCCCGCGTAGTGCGAGGGCAGTGTGGCGACGAACGTCGGCCTCGAGCGCGCGCGCCACCGCTTTGCGGTCCGAAGCTTCCTCAAACACGACCGGCTCGCCCCAGGTCAACACCACGTCGATCGCACCCCGCCGTAACACGCCAATGAGATGGGGACCGAGCGCGAAATCGCCATACCAGGCCACGACCGGCCGGTGCTGGCGCCCCAGCGGAAACCCGTGCATCCCCGTATAGGCAATCGACAGGGGTTGAATCCAGACCTTGCGGACGTGCTCGGCGGCAGCCACCGCGTCCCGCGCCGCGCCAATCAGGGCGGTGCGGAACGGCAAAACGCGGTTGCCATCGCTCGATGTGCCTTCGCCGAACAGCAAAACAGGCTCGCCATCGCTCATCCGCTGGGCGATTTCCGCGTTCACGTCCGGGGTGCGGTGGCGCCGGTTGCGATCAACGAACACTGAGCGCTGCAACTTCGCCAACAGACCAAACAGCGGCCAGCCGGCGACCTCCTGCTTGGCGACAAAGATGACCGGCGTCACCGACGAGATTACTGAAATGTCGAGCCAGGAGACATGGTTGGAGACAATCAGCAGCGGCCGCTCGTCCACCCGATTGCCGACGACGCTGACGTGCACATCGAGCAGCCGGCAAACGATACGATGATAGAGCACCGGAATGCGCCGCTGCGCTGGAAGCCCGAAGGTCACGGCGATCCATTGAACCGGGATCAGTGCGAAGGTGACGACCGCAATGGCGGTCCCGACCAGAACAACGCGCAGCATCAGCGCTTGGCCTTGTCCTCGAGCGGCACAGCGTAGAGGTCGAGGCGGTGATCGACCAGGCGGTAGCCGAGCTTGCGCGCCACTTCCGCCTGCAGCCGCTCGATCTCCTCGGACTGGAATTCGATCACTTCCCCGGTGCGTAGGTTGATCAGGTGGTCGTGGTGGCCCTCACGCAGCTGCTCATAGCGGGCGCGTCCCTCGCCAAACTTATGGCGTTCGATAATGCCGGCGTCTTCGAACAGATTGACCGTGCGGTAGACCGTGGAGATTGAAATGCGCGAGTCGATCTCGGCGCAGCGCCGGTGTAACTCCTCGACGTCGGGATGATCCGACGCGCCGGATAGCACGCGGGCGATCACGCGCCGCTGCTCGGTCATGCGCATGCCTTTCGCGGCGCATTGCGCCTCGATATTGGTGTCTTTGGCCTCGGCCACGACCGCTCCCATCCGTATTGGCCTCTCACCGTTGTTGAGAACGATTATAAGGTCGGACGGCTGCTTCGCCTATCCGTTTCGTCTGGTTTTGGTCTACGCGACGTCCCGGCGCAGCACCAGCGCCGCCGAGCCAGCGGTACCGCTTTGTGGATAGTACCCGGGGCGGCGTCCGACATTATTAAAGCCGAACCGGCCGTAGAGGCGGCGCGCCGCTTCATTACCCTCGTCGACTTCCAGGAACACAGTTCGCGCGCCGAGCTCGCCGAGGCGCTGCAGATGCAGATCGAGCAGGCGGCGCGCGAGCCCGTGCCGGCGTTGCGCCGCAGCCACCGCAATCGAGAGAATTTCAGCTTCGGGAGCAAACAGCCGCGACATCACGAACCCGACGAGCTGATCCGCAATCGTCACCCGGTGCGCCAGCACATTGCGCTCGAGCAGGAGTCGCTCGCATTCGTCCTCGGACCAGCCGCGCCGGAACGACGTGCCGTGCAGCTGCGATATGGCTGGCGCATCGTCCGCTCCGGCCTCCGAGAGCACCGGATTGTCGGGTCGAAACCAGCGCGACAACTTCATTGGTGTGGCAATTGGCGAGCCTGCGGGCGGGCGTCTGGAGCCCGCAAATAAAGCGGTTTGGGCGGCGCTGCAACTTCCGCAACGACGCCGAGCCTTGCGACCCATTCAATATTCGGTGCCGGCGTATCGGCGACGCTGGCCGGCGGTGGCCGCTCGGTTGGCCAGCTTGCGGCAAGCTGTGCCGCCGCGTTGCCGGCGATCCGAAGCGGGCCGGCGGGCGCCATCTCCAAGGCCTCGTGCAGCGAGGTGATGCGCGGCTCGGCAGTCGTTACACTTTCGCCGAACGCCTGGGCATAGACCTGGGCGTGGCGCGCATCGACAATCGCCAGTACCGGCAGGATCGGCATCTCGATTTGCGCCGGTGCGGCAAATGCCGCGAGCGTCGTCACCCCGACGGCCGGCTTGCTGGCCGCAAGCGCGATGCCGCGGGCAGCGGAAACGCCGACGCGCAGCCCGGTGAAACTGCCGGGGCCAACAGTGACGGCGATGCGGTCAAGGCTGGAAAACGCCACGCCTGCGGCGTCCATGACCTGCTCGACCAGGGGAAGCAGCGCCTCGGCGTGTCCGCGCAGCATCGGAATCGACTTAGTTGCAAGCAAGCCGCGCTGGCTGTCAAACACCGCCGCCGAGCAGGCGGCAAGTGCAGTGTCGAGGGCAAGAACAAGCATTCGGGAGTAGCCGCAAGCGAAAGTCCGGCTTTTACACCGGCTGCACTTCGACGACCTCCGGTACGTAATGCCGCAGCAGATTCTGGATGCCATGCCGCAGGGTCGCTGTGGACGACGGACAGCCCGAGCACGAGCCCTGCATGTTGAGGTAAACGATCCCGTCCTTGAAGCCCCGGAAGGTGATGTCACCGCCGTCATTGGCGACCGCAGGCCGCACCCGGGTGTCGATCAGCTCCTTGATGGCCGCGACGGTGTCGGCGTCAGTCTCCTCGAAGAACTCGTCGGCCTCCTCGGCGGCCGCGCTTGCGTCGCGCAGCAGCGGCGCGCCGCTCATGTAATGTTCCATGATGGCGCCGAGAATGGCCGGCTTGAGCTGCTGCCATTCGCCATCTGACTTGGTGACGGTGATGAAATCGGAGCCGAAGAACACTCCACTCACGCCCGCGATGTCGAACAGGCGCTCGGCCAGCGGCGACTTCGCGGCGGCCTCACGGGTAGGCAGATCGAGCGGGCCGTCGGTCAGGACCGGCCGTCCGGGAATGAACTTGAGGGTCGCCGGATTAGGCGTTGCCTCGGTCTGAATGAACATGTTCGGTTCTCCTGTGCGTCGCGGGTTCAAGGCCCGCCGCAGGTCTATAAATGGGAGTTTCCGGCAGGCGGGTCAACCGCGAGGACTCACGTGGCCCGAGCGCTGCGCAACGCGAAGCGGTGCGCAGCAGACCCGGGACCGTTTAGAGCGACGCCCTTTTTGGCGGTCCAGATCAGCGCTGCACCGCTCTGCAAGAGCTTCGCAACGTGCGGCATCCGGGACAAATGGCTTCTCAGGACCCCGAACGAAACACTTCATCTGCGCTTCAAAAGGACGAGGACTGCAAATGCGAGTTTATCCGCGCGCGTTGCCCGCCTGTAGTCGCTGATAGCTTGTTCGACTCCATCGATCATCGCAATAACTTCCGCTCTCGTGAACCGAGCGATGGGATCGTAGTCAGCTGTGTGGCGCTGTTCCTGCATCGAAATAAATATGTTGGCGAACTGTGCGATTTCCGGTGGAAATCGTAGATTGACAACCTGGGTACAAGCAGATTTCGCAAATCCGTGGTCAAGCGCGCGATAGACATGCCTCCAAGCTGGGGTGTTCCGAGCAAGACCAGTGCCGACCAGAAGATCGGCGCATTCCCGCGCCAGGAATCCGAACAAAGCATAGTAGGTTGTACTAACAGCGCGCTTGAGATCAGCTTGCCGCGGGCGGTTCGCAGAACGCGCCAGTTTTCTAGCGGTCGTGAGCAACGACTACGCTTTCGGTTTGGCCGTGCGTTTTCGCGAAACGACTTGCTGCTGCTCGTTGAAATGATGACGCACGTAAGGGAAGCGTCTCTCGCCTGCACGTATCAGTCTATTGCGCAGTTCGGTTAAGAGCCGCAGTAACGTCAGCGTTTCCAAGGGCTCTCTACTCAGATTGTAGTACGCATCTATAAAGAGGGCGGGATCACCGGAATGATCCTGCCCAGCGTGAATTTCGGCGCGCTCGAACCCGTAACGACCCAACTGGTCCCGAAACAGGCTTCTGACCGTGTCTTCAACTTTAAGTTCAGCCTCCATAGCTACAGTTTACCATGGCGTGCCTTCGGTTCGCTAGTCTGATCGAGTCGCTCCGGACATGTCTCGCCATGACCACGGAAAGGCCTCTACTGCCTTAGGCTCAATGCGGCTTCGCGCGGACCAACCCAACGATGTCCTTCACCGCGCTCATCGTCTCGGCGGCGATTGCGCGGGCGCGGTTGGCGCCGTCGCTTAGCACCGAGTCGATATAGAGCGGATCCTGCGTCAGGCGCTTGAGTTCGCTGTTGATCGGCGCGAGGCGCGCGACGGCGAGATCAACCAGCGCAGTCTTGAACGTTGAGAATTGCGCGCCGCCGAATTCCTGCAGCACCTGCCCGCGCGGTGAGCCCGCGAGCGCCGCGTAGATGCCGACGAGATTGTCGGCTTCGGGGCGCTTCTCCAGGCCCGCCGCCTCGCTCGGCAGCGGCTCCGGATCCGTTTTCGCCTTGCGGATTTTCTGCGCGATCGCGTCGGCATCATCGGTGAGGTTGATACGCGTGTAGTCGGACGGATCCGATTTCGACATCTTCTTGGTGCCGTCGCGCAGCGACATCACGCGTGTCGCCGGTCCTTGAATCAACGGTTCCGGCAGGGGAAAGAACTTCTCACCAAACCCATGCGCCGCAATGGAGTCGGCGTAGTCGTTGTTGAACTTCTGGGCGATGTCGCGCGCGAGCTCGACGTGTTGTTTCTGATCTTCGCCGACCGGCACGTGGGTCGCCCGATAGACCAGAATGTCCGCGGCCATCAGGTTCGGATAAGCGTAAAGGCCGACCGAGGCGTTCTCGCGATCCTTGCTGGCCTTCTCCTTGAACTGGGTCATGCGATTGAGCCAGCCCAGCCGCGCAACGCAGTTGAACACCCAGGCAAGCTCGGCATGCTCGGCAACCTGGCTCTGATTGAAGACGATATTTTTCCCGGGATCGATGCCGCAGGCGAGGAACGCGGCCGTCACCTCGCGCGTTGCGCGCGGCAGTTCCTTCGGATCCTGCCATACCGTGATCGCGTGCAGATCAACCACGCAATAGATGCAATCATATTGGTTCTGCAGCTCGACGAACTTGACTATGGCGCCGAGATAGTTGCCGAGATGCAGATTGCCGGTCGGCTGTACCCCGGAAAACACCCGTTCCTTGAAGCTCATCATCTCCCCTCAGCGAATGCTGCGCAGTAACGCACCCACGCGCACAATGCCCAAAGCCTGCAAGGTGCTCAGATAGACGAGAAGCCCGAGCAACACCAGTGCGGCGAGCCTGACCAGTCGCCCCAGCACTGGTCCTTGCGGATCAAATCCGAAGCTGAAAAGCCTATCCGCCGCCATGATTACAGTTCCCATCACGACAGCCGCAATCAGGATCGCGACGATCCGGCGGCCGGCTGAGGGATCGAGCGCGATCCACCCGCGGCGCCAGAGTGCCACACCGAGCAGGCTGGCGCCGACCCAGCCGGAGAGG
>JAFAXD010000011.1 GCA_019241285.1 Xanthobacteraceae bacterium
AAGCGAGAACGGTTTAATTATTCGTTTTATTATATTATTGTCAATATAATATTTACTGGACATTGTGGGCGAGGGGACGGCGCTCGCGATTTTGAGTCCCAGGGGCCGCGCCAATCCGAGATCGGTCCGCGGGCAATCAGCAAGGTCTGGTATGCTGCCGATGTTAGCGAGGAGTAGAGGCCATGAAAGTGCTTGTTTGGAGGATCGGTGCCGCCCTTTGCGCACTCGGCTCACCGGCGCTGGGGCAAACGCTTGATGGACGCATCCAGGCTCCGGGGCTGGTTCCGGCCTACATCAAGGCCGATCCGGCGGCGGTGATGAAGGCGTTCGGCAAGCCGCTCGCCGACAAAATCTTCTCCGACGCCTACACGTCGGTGCGCCGGCAAGCGATCGGACGTTCAGTTAAATCTGTTCCCGGCTACCAATGTTCATCAGACCCGAAAATGGTTCTTAAGGACGTCGACCCTGCGGCTACCCAGGGGAACACGGTATCCTGGGTTGAACAATTTGCGCTCATGTGCGAGCCGCACACGCAGCGCAATTTCTTCATAATCCTCAACGGCGACAACGTTCGCGCCATCGAGATGCTGCCGGGTACGCGCGCAGCCGATCCGCTGTTGCTGCATGATGCAATGCCGAGCGCGATGCTCGTGCTGAATACGGCCTCGCCGAAGGAGTGCCAGCACCCGGTGGCCACCGACAGCAAGATTATCGGGCCTGCACCCACGGGAGGCAAACCTTGGCGCGAACGATGGACCTTCGATGCGTGCGGGAAGAAGGCCGAGGTGGACATCAACTTCACACCTTCGCCAAATGGCGGCACGGACTGGGCGGCCTCGCTTGTGAAATGAGGACCATTGGCCTGGACATCTCACCGAACTTGCTCGCCGGCGCCGATGAGGTGATCGAATGAAACGGCGCGAGTTGATTGTGGCGCTTGGTGGCTTGGCGGCCACGTGGCCCCGCGCGGTTGCCGCTCAGCAGGCGCAACCTGTTCCGCGCGTCGGCGTACTGACCGTGGCCTTGAGCACTTCGCCAATCGAAGGCGCCTTCCGACACGGCCTGCGCGACCTCGGCTACATAGAGGGTCAAAACGTCATCATCGACTTCAAAACGGCTGAGTTCCAAACAGAGCTGCTCAATCAACTCGCGGCCGAACTGGTCGCAGCGCAGGTCGATGTGATTTTTTCATCCGGGTCGGAAGCAACAACTGCACTGCGGAGGCAGACAACGAGCATCCCGATTGTGATGACTAGTACCAATCCCGTGGGTCTTGGTTTTGTCGCCAGCCTCGCGCGGCCTGATGGCAATGTAACCGGATTAAGTATCCTTGGCCCTGAAATCGCAGGCAAACGTTTGGAACTGCTCAAGACACTCATTCCGGGCATCGACAAGGTGTCAGCGTTCTGGAATCCAAACGACCCGGGCGCGGAATTTTCACTCAAGGAAACTGATGCAGCAGGCTCCGCGCTGAACATCGCGCTCCAGCCCGTTGAAGTGCGCGGCGTCGACGACTTCGATGATGCTTTTCGTACCGCGACGAGCGGGCATACTGCCGCCGTCGTCGTTCTGCCTGCACCGCTGATGTCGCGAAACAGCGAGCGGCTAGCCAGCCTCGCAATGAAGAACCAACTCCCGACGATTTTCTATAATCGTGAGGCGGTGAAAGCGGGCGGCCTGATATCCTACGGCACCAATATCGCAGACGTATATCGCCGTGCGGCGTATTATGTTGACCGCATCCTAAAAGGCGCCAAACCGGCCGATCTTCCGATCGAGCAACCGACCAGATTCGAGTTATTCATAAACCGCAAAACAGCGACAGCGCTCGGCATTACGGTGCCGCCGACGCTGCTCGCCCGCGCTGACGAGGTCATCGAATAGGCTCTTCGGGACGCAGAAATCGGCGCGGCCGCTATCGCAATGGCTTTCCGCGACGTTCGTTGGTTTCTGCGCTTACCCGCAAAGTTGTCCAAGCGAACGCCCAAAAGCAGATTGCCGGAGGGCACAGCAGAATAAAATCCCGGTGCCTCTTGATCGGTGGCATTCTAAGATAGCGGAGCGCGCGAGGCGGAACGGGATCGCATGGCCGACACGAAAGCCTGTCCCAGTTACGATGATGTTGCTCAAAGACACGGCGGCCTGCCACGCCGTGGTCGAGGAGCTATCACCGTCGCGGCCGCGCAACAGGCCTTCCGCGACGCCATGGCGTTGGCGGCGCGGCAATCGTGTCCAATCCTCGAATTGCGGGCTGCGAACTCGCTCGCGCGCGTCCTTGGTGCGGAAGACTTCCAGCAAAAAGCTCGCGATCTCCTCGCGCCGATTTATGCCAGGTTCACGGAGGGGTTCGACAAGTCCGATCTGCTGGTCACCAAGGCGCTGCTGACGGAATTGAATTGATGAGGCGACGCGCGTTCATCGCAGGGCTGGGCGCGGCCGCGTGCCCGCTCACGGCGCGGAGCCAGCAGCCGACGCCGGTCGTAGGCTATCTCGGAAGTGCATCGCCGGACGCCTGGGCTACGCGCCTGAAGGCCTTTCGCGAAGGCCTGAAGGAGGCCGGCTTCGAGGAGGGACGCAACGTCATCATCGAATATCGCTGGGCGGACGGGAATCTTGACCGGCTCCCGGAGCTCGCGGGCGATCTGGTCCGGCGCAATGTTGCCGTACTGGTCACTCCGGGAAGCGCTCCGGCCGCCCTCGCCGCGAAGGCAGCGACCAGGACCATCCCAATCGTGTTTGAGACTGGCGCCGATCCCGTCGCGGCCGGCCTGGTGGCAAGTTTGAACCATCCCGACAGCAACATCACCGGGATTGCCGCGCTGACTTTCGAAACCGGTCCGAAGCGGCTCGCGATCTTGCACGAAGCGCTGCCGTCGGTGAACCGGATTGCTGTCCTGGTCAATTCGAGCGCGGGCGATGTGGTGGGCCGGCAAGTAAAAGACCTCGAGGCAGTCGCGCCCCAGCTCGGTATGCAACTCTTGATCCTGAGCGCGAGCGACGATCCCGAACTGGAGACCGCGTTCGCGATCATGCAGAAGGAGCATGTCGGAGGGCTGTTAATCGTCGCCGATCCTTTTGCCAACAGCCGGATCAAGCAGATCGCCGATCTGACGTTGCGTCACGCCATTCCGGCGATCTTTGTGAATCCGCAATTCGCGACCTTTGGTGGTCTGATGAGCTACAGCGGGACTATCATCGAAACCCATCATCTTGCTGGCGGCTACGTCGGACGAATTCTCAAGGGCGAAAGGCCTGGCGATCTGCCGGTCATCCAAGGCACGAAGGTCGAGTTGATTATTAATCTCAAAACCGCCAAGGCGCTCGGCGTCACCATTCCGCCGACGCTGCTTGCCACTGCCGACGAGTTGATCGAATGAGGCGCCGCGCGTTGATTACATGTTTGGCCGCCGTCGAGATCCTCGACTGAGGCGGCGCGCGTTCGTTGTGGTGCTTGGTGGCGTGTGGGCCCGCGCTTAGGCGACAACCCCGATCCTCCCGGCGATAACACCTGATAATGCAACCGGCAGGCCAATGAGCGATTATCCTTCAGGAAACGATCGACGGTCCGATGGTTCCCTGGAAGACACGATCTAATGTCGGAGGTCAATGTGCCCCGATTCTTCTTTGACTATTTTGATGGCAGGCAGTTCTACCCCGCCGAAGTAGGCGATGGGATCGACCTGCCCGATGCCGAAGCGGCCTATTTGGAAGCCTTCCAGGCAGCGGTTGAGGTGTGGGGCGAGGCCCTTCGCGAGGGGCGTAATCCCATTTTGGATTGTTTCAGGGTCAGGGGCCAAGATGGCATCGTCGTTCTGGAGCTACCCTTTGTCGAGGTGCTTGAGAGCAGCCGGGGTGGAGCGCGACGGCCTCCGCCCTTAGCGTTGAGGAATTACGATCCGCGCCGTGCCCACGAGCAAGTCGAGAGGGGGCGGAGGATCATGCAGGAGCAACAGAACCGTGTTGACCGCCTCAAGGCCCAGCAACGCGACACCAGCGAGGCCGAACGGACTCTCGATACGTTCGCGAATGTGGTGGTTATTATGGAGGAGGTTCTGCGCTCGGTTGACGCGATGCGCCGCTATTAGCGTCTCTCCGACGAGACCTTACCGATCTCGGATCAGCTCAACCCATTGAACCCGCGAAGCACCCGGTTTGAACGGATCACCAAAATATTGGGTTTCGCGGGCCACCTTCCCGTCCGTGAACTGCCCGTCATAGGTTAGGACGAGTTCGGTGATCCAGAGGTCGGCAGCGCC
>JAFAXD010000038.1 GCA_019241285.1 Xanthobacteraceae bacterium
GGTGCGCCAGGGAAACAGCAAATCCTTCTGCAGCATGTAGCCGACGATGCCGATCATGCCGGTGACGTCCTGGCCGTCGACGGTGACGTGGCCGCCTGTCGGCTGCTCCAGCCCGGCAATGATGTTGAAGAGCGTGGTCTTGCCGCAGCCCGAGGGGCCGATGATGCTGACGAACCGCCCTTCCGCGACAGCGATGTTGATGCGATCGACCGCGTAAACGCTGCCGGCGGCCGGCGTATGAAATACGTGCGAGACGTCGTTGAGTTCGATCCGCATCAGCCCGGTGGTTCACGTGAGCTTTATCGGGGCCGCGCGCGGCTCATCCGCTCACGACCCATGCTGCACGGCAGCAAATCATGTTTTGCTGTGGGAGCAAGCCGCAAGAATCAGCAACGCCGCCGCATATAGCGGCAGGCCTGCATGGAAAAGCTGCAGGACGTTAAAGTCTAACTGAGCGGTGCGACGGGCTACCTCTCCCCGCTTGCGGGGAGAGGTAGAGAACCGCACCGCCGTGCATCTACATCAAATACGTCAAATCGCGAGCTCGGCACCCACGCCGCACTGATGATCCGGCGCGGCGCGGCGCTCGCGCTCGCTCGCGATGATGCGGTAGCACTCGCAGGCGCGCGTCTCGAGGATCCCCCGGTCGACGATGTCCACCTCGCCGCGCGCCCGTTTGAGCGCACCTTTCGCTTCCAAGGCCGCCAGCGTCTCGGTGATGCCGGCGCGGCGAACGCCGAGCATCATGGAGAGCTGGTCGTGAGTGATCGGAATCGTGTTGCCGTCGAGGCGGTCACAGGTCAGCAGCAGCCAGCGCGCAACCCGCGCCTCGAGCTCATGGCGCGCGTTGCAGAGGGCATACTGCGAGTTCTGGATCAGCAGAAAGTGCACGTATTTGAGGAGCTGAACGCGAAAGCGCGGATGCGTATCCATCACCGCGGTCAGCTCGGATGCGGGCAGAGCGAACGCTTCGCCCTGAGTCTGCATCAGCGTCCGATGCGGCGAGCGCGCCATCGCCAGCACCGCCGAGACGCCGACCATGCCGAGCCGGCCAACGAGCCCGACTTGCACCGGGCCGTCCTGCTGGGTCCAGGCGAAGATCGAGGCGATGCCGTTTTCGAGGAAATACACCTGCTCGACCCGCCGGTGCCGTTCCTGCAGGATGGTGCGCGGTTTCAGGGTCGTCCGCGTGAGGTGGGGTGTGAGCTGCGCAAACGCCTCGATGGGCGCGCGCGCAAGGATCTGGTTGCGGATCAGAGACTGATCCAGCCGGTCTCGGCTCAGCATGTAACTGCCTGTCGGGTCGCCCCTCGACACGAAGGCCAAGTTTAACGAAGCACTTTTTTGTGAAGCACAAACGAAGGCTTCGACGCGGCGCAATGCGACGCGACGTCGTGCCACCTGAGCGCGGAACCGGGGCCGTCCTTCGACACGTTTGGCCCCTTGCGGGGCCAAACTCCTCAGGACGAGGGCGGTAAATTCAGATCAGTGCGATGCCGGCCACGGCGCGAGGTTCTGCGACGGCGTCGGCGGAACACCGGGCGGCGCGGGCTGGGCCGGCTGCGTCGGTGCTTGGGCGACCGTCGTGGTTCCGGCCACCGGCGCGGACGCGACTGTGGTCGGCTTACCTGCCGGCTTGGCCTGGGCGGTCGCCGGCTTCTTGTGATGCGGTGCATTTTTCTTGGGCGACGCGAGCGCCTCAAGCTTCACGGACACGGTTTGCGGGTCGATGTTGGTGACCTCGGTCGAATACCAATTTTCCTTACCGGTGGTGACCTTCACCGGGATCGACGTCGGCTGATAGCCGTCGAGCGAGAACTTCGCGTAGTAGGTGCCGTTGTTGCCCGGCGTCGCGAGCGCGCACGGCGTGTGGCAGCTGGTGCCGCCGGCAAAGCTCACCTCGGCGCCCGGTGGCGTCGATTGCATTGAGATATTTTGCGTTTTCGTCTCCGACCCCGGAAGCCCCGGGATCGCCGAACACCCCGCAAGCGCCGTACCCAGCGCCGCCAATACGATCAACCTGCTCATGAGACCCCCCGTCAATGAGCTAAACCCCACGCTACACTGGCTCTGCGATCCCACCCCATCGCGGACCGCTGCCGCGCCCCAATGCAAAAAGGGTATCCTAATGCATTGAGAGAGCTGCAAAACTCAGCTTACGCCAAGCCCCTCACCAATTCGATAACGGGCGCAACGATGCCGAGGGTGTCGGATGAAGCACCACAATTGGGCTAATTCATGCCGCATTCAGGACCGGCTGCTTCGTCTGGCTCTGACTCGGCACGGGCGGGGTTATCACACTGGGCTCCGGCTTCGCCCAGACCCAAGCATCCCCGCCGGATACTTCACGGGTGATGACGAGGCCGAGCGCCAGCCGGGCATCGCGAAGCAGGCGGGACTGCGCCAAAGCCTGTGTCGCGCGCAGCAGGCCGGCCTGGCGCGCCTGCCGCTCGATATCGAGCGGCTTGAGCTCCCGAGCGCTGCCGAAGAGGCCGCGTACGAACTCGATCGCCTCGAGCTTGGCCGCGTTGAAGGACCGCGCCTGGCGCGCCCTGAACTGGCGCACACTCAGCCGATGATGCTGCGGCTCGAACACGATCCGCGCCGCCGTGTGACCGGGCTGCGTCTCCTGGGCTTTGATGCGG
>JAFAXD010000043.1 GCA_019241285.1 Xanthobacteraceae bacterium
CCCCAACCCTCCCCGCCACTCGCTTCGCTCGCGGGGGGAGGGGGAACCCGTTGCGCTGCCGGCGGAACCTTGAACCCCGGTACTAACTGCGAGGTTGTTATCTCATGATCCCCGGCGAACTGTTCCTCAAAGACGAGGACATCGAGCTCAACAAGGGCCGCAAGTCGGTGACGCTCGCCGTGTCCAACACCGGCGATCGCCCGATCCAGGTCGGCTCGCACTATCACTTCTTCGAGACCAACCCGGCGCTGAAGTTCGATCGCAAGAAGGCGCGCGGTATGCGGCTCGATATCCCGGCCGGCACCGCCATTCGTTTCGAGCCGGGCCAGACCCGCCACGTGACGCTGATCGCGCTCGCCGGCAAGCGTAAGGTCTACGGGTTTCGTCAGGACGTCATGGGCAAGCTCTGAGGGCCGATTATGCCGCACGCGATGAAGCGCAGCTTCTATGTCGATATGTTTGGTCCGACGACCGGCGACCGCGTGCGGCTCGCCGACACCGAGCTGATCATCGAGGTGGAGAAGGACTTCACCACCTATGGCGAGGAGGTGAAATTCGGCGGCGGCAAGGTGATCCGCGACGGCATGGGGCAGAGTCAGCTGACCAACCGCCAGGGCGCGGTCGACACCGTCATCACCAACGTACTAATCCTCGATCACTGGGGGATCGTGAAGGCCGACGTCGGCATCAAGGACGGCAAGGTGTTCGCCGTCGGCAAGGCGGGTAACCCCGACATCCAGCCCAACGTGAATATCATCATCGGCCCGGGCACCGAGGCAATCGCCGGCGAGGGCAAGATCCTCCGCCGGCGGGTTCGACACCCACATCCATTTCATCTGCCCGCAGCAGGTGGACGAAGCGCTGATGTCCGGCGTCACTTCGATGCTGGGCGGCGGCACCGGCCCCGCGGCTGGCACCAACGCCACGACCTGCACGCCCGGCCCGTGGCACATCGCCCGCATGATCCAGGCCGCCGACGAGTTCCCGGTCAATCTCGGCTTTGCCGGCAAGGGCAACGCATCCCGGCCTGCGGCACTGGAGGAGATGGTCAAGGCCGGCGCTTGCGCGCTCAAATTGCACGAGGACTGGGGCACCACGCCGGCGGCGATCGATTGCTGCCTGTCGGTCGCCGACGATTTCGACGTGCAGGTGATGATCCACACCGACACGTTGAACGAATCCGGATTTGTTGAGGATACCATCGCGGCGTTCAAGGGCCGCACCATTCATGCCTTCCACACCGAGGGCGCTGGCGGCGGGCACGCGCCCGACATCATCAAGGTGGCGGGACTGTTGAACGTGCTGCCGTCCTCCACCAATCCGACGCGGCCGTTCACACGCAACACCATCGATGAGCATCTCGATATGTTGATGGTATGCCATCATCTCGATCCGCTCATCGCTGAGGACCTCGCGTTTGCCGAAAGCCGCATCCGCAAGGAGACGATCGCGGCGGAGGATATTCTGCATGACATCGGCGCGCTCTCGATGATGTCCTCCGACAGTCAGGCCATGGGGCGGCTCGGCGAAGTGATCATTCGCACCTGGCAGACGGCGGACAAGATGAAGAAGCAGCGCGGCCGTCTACCTGGGGAGAAAGGCGACAACGATAACGTCCGCGCCAAGCGCTATGTGGCGAAGTACACCATCAATCCGGCCGTGGCGCACGGCGTCTCCAAGTTTATCGGCTCGGTCGAGAAGGGCAAACTTGCCGACCTGGTGCTCTGGGCGCCCGCCTTCTTCGGGGTCAAGCCCGAGCTGGTGATCAAAGGCGGCTCGATCGTCGCCGCCCCGATGGGCGATCCCAACGCCTCGATCCCGACCCCGCAGCCGGTACACTACCGGCCGATGTTTGCCGCGTTCGGCCGCTCGCGCACGGCCTCGTCGGTCGTGTTTGCCTCGAAGGCCGCCGTAACGGCCGGCATCGGCAAGAAGCTCGGCATCCAGAAGGAGCTCGTGGCGGTACAGGGTACGCGCAAGATCTCCAAGAAGAACATGATCCACAACACTGCGACGCCGGAGATCACGGTTGATCCCGAAACGTACGAGGTCACTGCGGATGGTGAGTTGCTGACCTGCGAGCCCGCCGAGGCGCTGCCCATGGCGCAGCGGTACTTTCTGTTTTAAGCGCGATTCGTAAAAAAGCGGCATCGATTTCGAGGAGGAACAACGCGGTTGCGACGCTCAATCGCAGTCAAACCTGTGGGGGCGTGGAATGCGCGTGAGGCGATCGACCGCGTCGTTCTTGATGCGGATGACCGCCAGCGCCGGCGCATCGTGTTGACTGGAGAGAACGGCACGAGGTTTTTGTTGGACCTGAAGCGGCCGATCTCGTTGCGCAACGGCGATGGTCTCGTGCTCGACGACGGCGGCGTTGTTGAAGTGCACGGTGCCGCCGAGCCCCTGATCGAAATCTCAGGCCGGGGCTTCGCCGACATGCTTCGTTTCGCTTGGCACATCGGCAACCGCCACACGGATCTGCAAATTGTTGGGGATCGGCTGCGCATCCGCCGCGATCACGTGTTGGAAGCCATGTTGGCGCAGATGGGTGCAAGCCTCGCGCCCATTGACGCGCCATTCGATCCGGAGGCGGTGCCGCAAGCCGCCGGCGCTGTAAACCATGACCACTGAGTCCGGCGCGCTCTATCGCCTGATGTCGTGGCTCTCGCCGGCCTATCCGGTCGGCGCGTTCTCCTATTCGGGTGGAATCGAATGGGCGGTCGAGGCTGGCGACGTGAAGGACCCCGCTACCCTAACCGATTGGCTTGGGACGATGATTGCTCACGGCACGGTCTTTTGTGACGCCGTCTTCTTCGTCCACGCACACACAGCTTCGCACGATAGTAATTACGAGGTGCTTCGCGCGGTCGCCGAGCTAGCCGGCGCCTTCGCATCCTCGAAGGAGCGGCATCTCGAAACACCCGCACAGGGACGCGCGTTCATGGATGCGACGCTTGCCGCGTGGCCCTGTGATTCTCTCATGCGGCTCAACACCATCTGGCCGAATGCGATCGCTTACCCGGTGGCGGTCGGCGTCGCGGCCGCGGGTCACGCAATACCCTTGGCGCCTGCGCTCGGCGCTTACCTGCACGCCGTTGTCGCCAACCTCATTTCCGCCGGTATCCGCCTCATTCCGCTCGGGCAGACCGCCGGCCAGCGCGTGCTCGCCGCGCTCGAGCCCGTGGTCGCGGCTGCCGCACAGGCGGCAATCACAACACCGCTTGATGAGGTCGGCAGCGCGACCTTCCGCGCCGATATCGCCAGCATGCGCCATGAGACCCAGTACACGAGGTTGTTTCGGTCATGACCACGATAAAGAGCCCGCATGGTCCCTTGCGTGTCGGCGTCGGCGGCCCGGTGGGTTCGGGCAAGACCGCGCTGATGGATGCGTTGTGCAAGCATCTACGTGAGCGCTATGAGATCGCCGCGATCACCAACGACATCTACACCAAGTGGGATGCCGAGTACCTGGTCCGCTCCGGCGCGCTGGCACCGGAGCGCATCGCCGGTGTGGAGACCGGCGGGTGCCCGCACACCGCGATCCGCGAGGATGCCTCGATCAACCTGGCCGCCGTTGCAGACATGCGGCGCAAGTTTCCGGAGCTCGACCTGATCCTGATCGAGTCTGGTGGCGACAACCTGGCGGCCACGTTCTCACCCGAGCTTGCTGATCTCACGATCTACGTCATCGATGTCGCAGCCGGCGATAAGATCCCGTCCAAGGGCGGCCCCGGCATCACCCGCTCCGATCTTCTGGTGATCAACAAGATCGACCTCGCGCCCTATGTGGGCGCTTCACTCGAAGCGATGGAGCGCGACACCAAGCGCATGCGCGGGAGCCGCCCGTTCGTGATGACCAACCTGCGCGAGGGCCAAGGGGTTGCCGAGATCGCGGTGTTCATTGAGCAGAAGGGCGGGCTCGCGGCGTAGTTCACTCCCCCGCCTCGACCTCCGCGAGCTGCGCGCGCCAGTCGCGCCGCTTGCGCAGGAGCGACAGGCCGGAGAGCGAAAGGAGCGTCACTGCCACGAGCAGCAACACCAGTGCGATCGGGCGCGTGAAGAAGATCGTCCAGTTGCCATCGGACATGATCAGCGACTGGCGCAGGCTCATCTCGAAGATCGGCGAGATGACGAGGCCCAGCACCAGCGGCGCGGGATCGAGGCCAAGCTTGCGCAGCAGATAGCCGAGCACGCCCATGCCCAGCATGATCCAGACGTCGACGACCGAACTGTTCACCACATAGACGCCGACGATGCAGAACATGATCACCAGCGGGTACAGATAGGCGTAGGGGATCCGCAGCACGTTCACGAACAGGCCGACAAGAGGCAGGTTGAGCGCGAGCAGCATCACGTTGCCAACATACATCGAGGCCACGAAACCCCAGAATACGTCGGGGTGATCGTTGACCAACGTCGGCCCGGGCGGGATGCCGTGGATCAGGAGCGCGGCCATCAGCACCGCGGTGACCGGTCCGGTTGGTAGGCCGAGCGCCAACATCGGGACGAACGCGCCGGTCGAGGCGGCGTTGTTGGCGGATTCAGGCCCCGCGACACCGGCCACAGCACCCTGGCCGAATTCCTCCGGGTGTTTGGAGAGTTTCCGTTCGACCGCGTAGGAGAGGAAGCTCGAGATGATGTGGGCCGACCCCGGCGTGAGCCCGACCAGGAATCCCAGCACTGAGCCGCGCGCGATCGGCATTGCGGATTCGCGCCACTCGGAGCGGCTCGGCAGCAGCTCGCGTAGCTTGGGTGTCAGCACTTTCCCGACCACGTTGGCGCTCGGGGTCGAGAGAATTTCGCCAAGCCCGAACAACCCGACCGCGACTGGCACGATGCCGATCCCGTCACCAAGCTCGGGGATGTCGAAGGCGTAGCGGAAGTGGCCGGTCATGTTATCGATGCCGACGGTGCCCAGCAGCAAGCCGACCGCGGCCATCAGCAGGGTGCGCGGCAACGAGGTCGACGACATGTAGGCGAGGAAGATCAGGCCGAGCACCAGCAACGCCGTGTATTCGGGCGGCCCGAAGCGCAGCGCAAAGGCTGCGAGCGGGGGCGCGATGACTGTGAGCACCAGCACGCCGAACGTGCCGGCGATCCATGAGCCCACCGCCGCGATGCACAGGGCCGCACCGGCGCGGCCCTTCTGCGCCATGGCATACCCATCGATACAGGTCATCACCGAGGACGCTTCGCCCGGGATCCGCATCAGGATCGATGTGGTCGAGCCTCCATATTGCGAGCCGTAGTAGATGCCCGCCAGCATGATGACGGCCTTGGTGGCATCGAGCCCGAACGTTGCCGGCAGTAAAATGCTGATGCCGGCCAGCGGACCAATGCCAGGCAACACGCCGACCAGCGTGCCGACCAGGCAGCCGATAAACGCGTACCACAGGACATCGGGCCGCAGCGCGACCGAGAAGCCGAGCAGTAGGCTGTCGAATGTGCTTTCCATGCCGGGCTAAAACCCGATCAGTCCGCGCTCGAGCGGCGACTTCAACAAGATCGTAAATAGCGCGTAGACCGCGACGCTTACGCTCGCTCCGTAAATGAGTGCGACGAGAGGGTGTCGTCGCTCGAGCATGACTGAGCCAGCAATCAGAAAGGTCGCGATGATGATGAAGCCAAGCGTCGCATAGAACGCAATCGCTGCCCCAGTTACGGCGGTGACGATGGCGGCGTGTGGCAGATCGCTCCAGCCGACTTCGGCTAATGGCCTGCTCAGGCTTCCACCCAGGCAGAGCAGGAGGCCCAACCCGATCATCAACACGCAGATGAGCTTGGGCCACATCCCCGCGCCGGGAAACGACAGGCTGCCAAAGGGCAGGTCGCCGGACAAGGCGAGGACGACGATGCCAATGATGATCGCCGCGACGCCGGCGACCTGGTCGGTGCGCGGCGTCATCCCTCGACCTTGCCGATCTCGCGGATCGCCTCCTGGATGCGCTTGGCATCCTGGTCCCAGAACTTGGCGAACTCGGGTTGATCGAGATAGGCAAGCTCCTGGCCGAGATTGACCAGCGCAGCCTGGAATTGGTCCGTGTGCGCGGCCTTGTTGAACACCTCGCGCAGCTTGGTGATCACCGGCTCGGGCGTGCCTTTCGGAGCAAACATTCCGACCCAGAGGTAATATTCAACGTTGAAGCCGAGCTCCTTCATGGTTGGCACATCAGGCAAGGCCTTTGAGCGCTCACCTCCAAACGAGGCCAGCGCCCGCGCCTTGCCGGCTTTGATCTGCGCCAGGCAGGCGGAGACCGAGGAGGCCAGCGCCTGCGCGTTGTTGCCGAGCAGCGCCGTCACGGCCGGCCCGCCGCCTGTGGTTGGCAAATGGCGCAGCTTGAGATCGCCGGCCGCCTTGGCGAACAGCGCCATCGGGATGTGCAGCGCGCCATAGAGTCCGGACGAGGAGTAGATGATCTGATTGGGCCGCGCCTTGGCATCGGCGATGAAGTCCTGCACCGAGGTCCATTTTTGCTGGTCGTTGACGATCAGCACGCACGGATCGGCGACGAAGCGCGCGATCGGAATGAAATCGGCGTTGGTGAACTTTGGCTGGCGACCAAACAAACGGTCGACCTCGGCAAAGCCGGAGATCGAGGTGATGTGCGAGAGCAGGGTATAGCCATCAGGCTTGGCGTTGGCGGCAAACTGGGCACCGACGGCGCCGGCCGCCCCGGCCTTGGTCTCGATAATGACCGGCTGTTTGACGATCGGTTCGACTGCGGCGACCAGCGGACGCGTCACGACATCCGATGCGCCGCCCGGCGGGAACGGGTTGATGACCGTGATGGTCCGGTTCGGATAGCTGTCCTGGGCGAGCGCGCGATCGCCCAGCAATATGGCGCTCGCAACGGATCCCAACACCAAGCCACGTCTGCTGACTTGCGTCACCTTGTCCTCCCTCGATTGCCGCTCTGCGTCGGCCGAAGCTGGAGGGCCAGTGCCCAACAGCTTTTGTGGTGGAGTTTCTTCGAATGATGCCACGCTGTCCAGGACGTCCGGATGGACCGAATGGGCCAACGGCGACGATGGGGTCTGGCGCCCGCGCAAATTGCAGCTAAGATGCGCGCCAACGAATACCTTCTGGGAGGAACCTCATGCTCAAACGCATCGGAGCAGCTCTGCTTGCCATTGTGGCGGCGGGGATGTTGGCGAACAGCGCCGCCGCGCAGTCCGGCGAACCGATCAAGATCGGCTTTGCCATGGCGTTGACCGGTCCGCTCGCCGCCAATGGCAAACAGGCGTTGCTCGGCGCCAAGATCTGGGAAGAGACGGTCAACAAGAAGGGTGGGCTGCTCGGTCGACCGGTCAAGCTCGTCTATTACGATGACCAGTCAAACCCCTCGACGGTGCCCGGCATCTACACCAAGCTGCTCGACGTCGATAAGGTCGACCTCGTCGTCGGGCCTTATGCCACGGCGCAAATCGCGCCGGCGATGCCGGTGGTGATGCAGAAGGGCAAGGTCTTCATAGGCTTGTTTGGGCTCGCGGTTAATAGCGAGTTCGACTATCCCAAATATTTTGCCATGATCCCGTCCGGACCCGATACCAAGGCGGCGTTCACGGAAGGATTTTTTCAGGTCGCCGCGGCGCAGAACCCAAAGCCGACGACCGTCGCGCTGGTCGCCGCCGACCAGGAATTCTCCAAGAACGCATGTGAGGGAGCGCGCGCGAACGCCAAGAAATACGGTTTCAACGTCGTTTACGACAAGACCTATCCGCCCTCGACCGCGGATTTCACGCCGATCGTGCGGGCGATCCAGGCCAGCAATCCGGATATCGTGACGATCTGCTCCTACCCCCTCGATTCAGTCGGCATGATCAAGGCCGTCAACGAGGTCGGCTTCAAGCCGAAGATGATCGGCGGCGCCATGGTCGGCCTGCAGGCGACCGTGTTCAAGCAACAGCTTGGACCGCTGCTCAACGGAATTGTGAACTACGAGACCTGGGTCCCGTCAGAGAAAATGCAGACCGCCGGCGCCATCGATCTGCTCAAGACCTATCAGTCGCGCGCGGCGGCGGAAGGCGTGGACCCGCTCGGCTACTATCTCGGCACCTGGGGCTATGCCTATCTCGAGGCCTTAGCGGCCGGGGTTGAAGGCGCAAAGAGCTTGAACGACGACAAGATCTCCGACTGGCTGCGCAGCCATCCGGTCAACACCATCATGGGCGAGATCTCGTTCGGCCCGAAGGGTGAATGGACCAAGTCGCGCATGCTGCAGGTCCAGTATCACGACATCAAGGGCAACGGTCTCGATCAGTTCCGCGGTATGGATACGCAGACCGTCTTGACACCGCCGGATCTCAAGACCGGCGACGTGATCTACCCCTACGAAAAGGCCAAGATGTAGAACCACGCCGACGCCGGGTTCGGCGGAGCGCCGCGCCATGGCCACTGGCGCGGCGCTTTTTTGTTTGTTTGCAGCTCGTATCCCGGGCGCAGCGCGGCACGAAGTGGTGCGCTGCAGACCCGGGATCGCCCAAACGGCAGCGCTTGCGACGGTCCCGGGTCGGCCGTGCATCACTAACGTGCTGCACCGCGCCGGGGAGACGAGGCCCTACAACCCCAAATAAAATTTCCGGATCAGCTCGTTGTTGTTGAGCTCATCGACGGAGCGGCCCTCGAACTCGATCTTGCCGTGCACGATGACGTAGCCACGGTCAGCGATGC